>NZ_JBHYPE010000016.1:0-152500 GCF_042746015.1 Streptomyces sp. NPDC058773 | reverse complement strand
GGTGCCGACCGCTGCGGCGCGGGGGGCGCCCCGGGGGGCGGGGTGCACGGCCGGGGGCGCCGCGCCCGCCCCACCTCCGCACTGCCGGCCGGGGCTTCGCGGAAACGTCCTGGCAGGCCCTGCCGCCACGACCCGTCCCCTGCGGTGGCCCGTCCCCTCCGGCGGGCCACCGCGCGGTGCGGGTGCGGATTTTCAGCGGAATTCCCGTTCCGCCGCACCCGGTGCCGGCCGGGAATTCCGGAAGGCGCTCAGCGGGCGCCGGCGCGCGGCACGGCCAGTCGTGTGCCGGGGAAAATCAGATCCGGATTCGCCCCGATCACCCGCTGGTTGAGCCGGTAGAATTCCTGCCAGCCCCAGCCGTGTGCGTAGGCGATACCGCTCACCGTGTCCCCGGCATTGACGACGACCGTGCCGCCGGTACTCCTATGGCGGCCCACTTTGTAGCGCTTCTCATGGGACTGCGGATGCCGGACCCGGCCCCGGGACGAGGGCGCGGCCTGCCGCTGCGGTGCGGGACGGGCCGCGGTGCTCCGGGGAGTGCGGTGCGTGGTGGCCGCGTTGAGCCCCAGAGAAGCCGAGCAGGCCGGCCAGGCGCCCCAGCCCTGACGGGCCAGCACCCGCTCCGCCACCCTGATCTGCTGCGCCCGGGTCGCCCGCGCCGCCCGTGACGCGTAGCTGCCGCCGCCGAACGAGTGCCAGGTGGAGTGGGCGAGTTGGAGCCCTCCGGAGAAGCCGTTCCCCGTGTCGATACGCCAGTTCCCGCCGCTCTCGCAGCCGGCCAGACGGTCCCAGGTGCCGCCCCGGGCCTCGGCGGGCTGCTCGGTGGCCAGGTTCAGCGCACCGGCCGCCAGCAGGACGGCTGCCGCGGTGACGCCCCGGGCCCCGTGTCCCCGGAATTCATTCCGGGCAGTCGATTTCGCTACCTGAGGAAATTGCATGCCTTTACTCCCGTCGCTCGCCGCGCAGTTGCCTGGCAGCCATTCAGGAAACCCGGCGCCGGTGCGGCGTATCACGTTCGAATGGGGCTCGAACTGTGATTTCCGTACGGCGCCATGAATTCGACGGGGAAGAGACAACCACGCCCCGAGTTGTTATCGGGAGAGCGCGCGGTAGCGCCGCCGCGGTCCGGCCTGCCCCCTTGCCGACGGCGCCCGGCCGTGCCTGCACACGGCGCACCTGTTCAGACGGGCCGGGGCGCACCCCGCAGACCGTGGGCGCATGACCAACAGCGGCCCGTCGGTCACCTGCTCGGCCGGGGGGTGTCCGCCGAGCGCAACCGGCGCACTCGTTGCACGCGCTGCGCAGGTACGCACGCACCGCGCACGGGTCCCCGGCGGTGTCACGGCCAACGGTGCGCGGGGCAGCGGGCCGTCCGGCCCGACATGACAGGCCGACCGCGCTGTGCTCCCGTGGGAAGGAGGGTGGTTCCGCCCCGGGAGGCAGCCATGGCCGATGTGGATGTCCTGGTCGTCGGCGCGGGCCCGGTCGGCCTGACGGCTGCCTGCGAACTGCGGCGGCGCGGTGTGCGATGCCGCATCATCGACAAGCTGCCCGCCCCGCAGCCGTTCGCCAAGGCGGTGGGCATCCAGCCCAGGACGCTGGAGATCTGGGACCTGATGGGGGTGGTGTGGGAGGCCCTCGCCGTCGCGGCCCCGTTCCGTGGGCAACTGCTCTACATCAACGGCACGGAGCAGGGGCGCATCGAGATGACCCTGCCGCCGGATGTGCCGTATCGCTTCGCCGCGCTTCCGCAGTACGCCACCGAACGCCTCCTCACGGAACTGCTCGCCCGATGGGAAACCGAGGTCGAACGCGGCACGGAGCTGGTGAGCTTCGAGCAGGACACCGACGGGGTCCGGGCCTGTCTCGCGCTGCCGTCCGGGGTGCGGGAGTGGATCGGTGCCGGGTACCTCCTCGGCTGCGACGGCGCCCACAGCGCCGTCCGCAAGGGCCTCGGGCTGCGCTTCGAGGGCGGTGCCTTCCCCGAGGAGTACATGCTCGGGGACGTCGAGGTCGACTGGGAGCTGCCGTCCGGCTACGCGGTCCGGGCCCTGCACCAGAGCGACGGACGCACCGACGACCTGCTGGTCTGCATCCCGCTGCCCGGCCGCAACCGCTACCGGATGTCCATGCTCGTCCCGCCCGAACTCTCCCTGGCGGAGCAGCCGGGAGCGGACGATGTGGCGCACGGCCTGGAGGCCGGTCCTGCACCCGGGCTCCCGCACATCCAGGCGGTCCTGGACCGGCTCTCACCGCAGCCCACCCGCGCCTCCTCGCTCCGCTGGTCCTCGGTCTTCCGTATCAGCCACCGCTTGGCCGAACGCTACGGAGCGGGCCGGGTCCACGCGCTACGCCGACGAGGAGGCCCAACCGGCGCCGTACGACGAGGTGGTGGCGTCGGCCCGGCGCGCGGCACAGGGGCAGCTGACCGTGTGGGTCATCGCGGCCCCGGAGCTCCGGGCGGACGGACTGTCGCTGCCCGTCGTCCACGACGGCCTCGACGCGTTCCGGCAGACGTACGGCGCACACGGCGGCGAGGGGTTCCTGATCCGCCCCGACGGCTACCTTGGGCTGCGCGACGCCCCGGTGAGCGGCCCGCGGCTGGTGGAGCATCTCGCGCTGACCTTCCGCGGGTGAGCGACGGGCGGAGGGCGGCTACCCGCCGCCCGGCCGCTTTCCGCGCGCCACCGGCTACGCGTCGCCCGCCACCGGCCAGGCCTCGACCAGCAGCCGTCCGTCGCCGTCCTGGTCCAGCGCCGCGAAGGCCTGCGCCGCCTGGGCGTCCGAGTACCCCGCCGCGCGGTGCACCGCCGCGAAGTCCGCCTGGCTGACCACGCCGTCCCCGTCCGCGTCGGCGAGCGCGATGGTCGCGGAGACCGACGGCCCCACGACGTCGGCCATGGCCCCCGACGTACCCGCGCGCGTGAACGCCTCGACGAACTGCGTCCGGTCCAGCCGCCCCATGGCGTCGACCTGCACCAGCGCGGCGAGCTGCTCGAAGGTGTGCCGCATCCCGGCCCCCAGCGCCTGCGCCTTGGGGGAGTCCGGCGGTTCCCCCACCGCGTCCGTCAGCAGCCGTGCCCGGTCGGTGAAGTCCTGGGCGGTGAGATAGCCGTCGCCGTCGGTGTCGTACAGGGCGAAGCGGTGCTCGTACTCGGCCCTCAGCGCATCGGTGATCATGAGTCATCCCTTCTGAGCTGGTGCGACTCCTGGCGGAGTCCGGAGGCGGGCGGCCGCGGGCGCCGCGACCGTCCGCCTATGAGCACATTAAGTGGCGGTGCGACGCCGGAGGGTGACCGCGGGGAGGGTGTGTTCGCCGCCGCGCGGCCATCGCCCCGGCCCGGCCCGGCCCGGCGGCGGACCGGGCCCTGCTCCGGCTGCCGGGACACGGCTGCGCGAAGCAGATATTTCGGGTCGGTCACGTCTGCAACCGACGGGTCGGGCAAACAGTCCTACGGGGCATGAAAAGACGACTGAACCTGCGTATCCCGCGGTCCGGCGCCGGTCGTCGGGCGGGTGCGGCACTCGCCCTCACGGCGCTGACCGTTCCGCTGACGGTGACCTTCGGCTCCACGGCCGAGGCCGCCACCGCCTCGTCGTGCACCGCGGCCCGCGGTCCCTACCAGAAGCAGGCCGAGCGGTTCCTCGGGCTGACGGTGGACGGCCGCCAGTCGGCCGCCGACTGCCGGGCGATCCGGGCCTTCCAGACCAGCCACGGCATCACCCCGAACATCGGCTACGCCGGGCCCGTCACCTGGGGCGTGATGCGCGTCGTGGCACAGCAGAAGGCGGCCGGGAAGAACCCCGACAAGGCCGGGAAGTGCCCCACGGACAAGGGGCGGATAGCCTGCGTCGATCTGACCCGCCAGCTGAGCTGGATACAGGACGGCCGCAAGCTGGTCTTCGGCCCGGTACCGGTCCGCACCGGCCGCGACGGCTATGAGACCCGCACCGGCGCCAAGAAGATCTACTGGCGCCATCTGCACCATGTCTCGACGCTGTATCACGTGCCCATGCCGTACAGCCAGTTCTTCGACGGCGGACAGGCGTTCCACTCCATCAGCGGCAGCGTCTGGTCGGCCCCCGGCTCACACGGCTGCGTCAATATGCGCAGCAGCGACGCCAAGAAGTACTGGTCCCTGCTCAAGAACGGCGATGACGTCTACGTCTACGGCCGTAAGCCCGGCACCTGAGCACGGGGCGGGCCGGCCGGTACCACCGCGGACAGCCGGCGGAAGGCCCGCTACGCCGGCTTCCGGGCGGCGGGCGAGGACGGCAGCGCACAGGCCGCCGTCCCGCCCGGCATCCGATGACGGTTGCGCGCGATCAGCCGGTACAGCCCGTGGGCGACCCAGCGGACGGGCGCAAGCGTGAGCAACGCGCCCACGACCGGCCAGCCGCCGGGTGCGCTCAGCAGCAGCTTGGCGACCGCCTGCGCGCCGCCGTGCACGGAACCGGCCGGCGTCACCCACAGCACCTCGTGCTCGGCACGCCGCCGGCTGACACCGAGCTCCGCGAGATCGGCGAACTGCCAGGGCGTGGCCGCGCAGCGCGGACGCAGCCGACGTTCCGCGAACCGCACCGCGGACGTGCAGAAGGCGCAGTCGCCGTCATAGACAAGTACGGGTTGCCGCCGCATGGTCCCGTCACCTCTCGCACCGGTGGAATCAAGGGTATGCGCCACGCTACCGGGAGGACGTCCGGGTGCCGTCGGCGGTGCCCGCGCGGGGGTCAGTCGGCCAGCAGGCCGTACAGGGCCATCGGTGTCACATAGCCCGGCCAGCGGCCGTCGGCGAACAGATGGACACCGGCGTCCTGATAGACCTGGTCCACGAGTTGGGAGCAGATCATGTGCCGGGTGCTGGCCACGTAGCGGCGCAGTCCCGGGAGGGGCAGGTGGAAGCGGTGCGCGGCGATCGCCAGGTAGTCGAGGAAGCTGTAGGGCACCCCGACGTAGGCCGTGGCGGCCGTGCAGAGGGCGGTGCGCCGGCGCTCGGTGAGCCCTTCCGGGCAGACATAGAGCACGTGGGCGCCGTCGTACGCGGTGAGCGGCGCGATGCGGGCGCCGCCCGGCTGGGCTTCCAGCAGCCGGTCGTCGGGCAGCACGAGGAAGGCGTGTTCGTAGTCGGCGAAGCCGTCTCCGTTGAGCCATTGTCCGAAGCGGATCAGCCGGCCGGTGAGGCCGGATATCCGGGTGAGTCCGATGTCGCCGGGCAGGGGATGCGTGTGCTTCATGAGCAGCTCCCGGGAGCACAAGGGGGGTTCTCCGGTTCATACCCGGTGCCCGGCCCGGCGCACCGCGTCCGGGGAATGTCGGCGCGCGAAATGCGGCCCAACTGGCCTCTCACATGGGGAAGTTGATGAGTGCGGACACCGGAGGGGCAGGGGAGTGCGGAGGTGCGGCGGGGGCGAGGCGACCGAGCGGGAGGAGAGGCACGTGACGGACACCGGAGAGGGCGAGTACGCCGCGACGGCGGGGCCGGGCGCAGCGGTGGCGGGTACCGGCACCGGCCCGAGGCCGCTGTCCGGCGGTGTGGCGCTGGTGACCGGCGCCTCCAGCGGCATCGGCGCGGCCACCGCCCTGGAGCTCGCCCGGGAGGGCTGCTCCCTCGCGCTGGTGGCCCGCCGGACCGGGCGGCTGGAGGAGCTGGCGGAGACGGTCGGCGCGCAGGGAGGCGCCTCCCTCGCCCTCACCGCCGACCTCGCCGACGGGGCCGCGGCACGCCGGACGGTCGAACAGACCCTGGACCACTTCGGGCGGCTGGACGTCCTGGTGAACAACGCGGGCTTCGGCGCCCGCGGCGCGGTGCTGGACAGCGACCCCGCGGACTGGGACCGGATGGTCGACCTCAACCTCAGGGCCGTGCTGCGGATGTCCCATGCCGCGCTGCCGCATCTGCTGCGCGCGGCGGACGAGGGACCGCGGGGCGTCGCCGACCTGGTGACCGTCAGCTCGGTCGCGGGCCGGGTGCCCCGCAAGGACAACAGCGTCTACTCGGCCACCAAGCACGCGGTGTGCTGCTTCAGTGAGGCGCTGCGCCAGGAGGTGACCGGGCGTCAGGTCCGGGTCGGGCTGATCGAACCGGGCATGACCGCGACGGAGATGACCCGCGGGGGCAGTCAGGCGGCGTCGGCGCACGGCATGCCGCAGGACGTCTGGCTGCGTCCCGAGGACGTCGCCCGCTCCGTCGCCTTCATGGTCACCCAGCCGCCGCATGTGGCGGTCAACGAGATCGCGGTACGGCCCACCGCCCAGGAGCGCTGACCGGCCGGCCACGTTCGTCACGAACGGCCCGAGGAGAGGTCCCGTGCGACTCCTGCTGCTGTCCGACACCCATCTGCCCCGGCGCGCCAAGGCGCTGCCGCCCCAGCTGCTCGACGAGATGCCGCGCGCCGATGCCGTCGTGCACGCCGGCGACTGGGTCGACACCGCCACCCTGGACCTGCTGACGGCCCGCGCCCGGTGGCTGATCGGGGTGTACGGCAACAACGACGGCCCGGAACTACGGGCGCGGCTGCCCGAGGTGGCGTACGCGCAACTGGGGGGCGTACGGCTCGGCGTGGTGCATGAGACCGGCCCCGCGCAAGGGCGGGAGCGGCGGTGCGCCGAACGCTTCCCCGACCTCGATGTGCTGGTGTTCGGACACAGCCACATCCCCTGGGACACCACGGCCGGCGGCCGGCTGCGGCTGCTCAACCCGGGCTCGCCGACCGACCGCCGACGGCAGCCGTACTGCACCTACATGACGGCGGAGATCACGGAGGGCGGGCTCACCGCGGTGGAACTGCATCGTCTGCCCCGCCGCCACTGAGCCCGGGGCCGACCATCCGCTGCGGCTGTGCCCCGGCCGCGTCCGGTCCCGCCCGGTCCTGCCCGGTGGTCAACGACCGAGCAGGCCCCGCACATAGGCCGCCTGGCCGGCGTGCTGGAGGTCGTCGGCGACGACGCTGATCAGCCGCACGCCCAGGGTGACCGGCGGTGTCCAGGCACGGTCGACGACCCGCTTCATGTCCTTGTCGTCGACCCCGGCCAGGTACTGCACGGTGTTGTCGTGCACCGCGCCGTGATAGTCCGTCAGCAGCTCCGCGGTCAGGTCCCGTACCGCCGCCACCTGCTTGCCGGAGTGGCCGTATCCGGTGTCGTCGGGGGAGAAGGGGAGCCCGAAGCGGTCGTACCAGCCGTCCGAGGTCCAGAGCTGCTCGGTGCCGGCCACTCCGGCGACATGGTCGTCCTGGATGCGGGTCAGGTGCCAGACCAGCCAGCCGATCGAGTTGGCGTCGTCATCGGGGCGGGTGCCGAGGTCCTCCGGGTCGAGCCCGGCGACCGCGTCCTCGACACTCTCCCGGATACGTCCGAAGGCATCGACGAGCAGATCCGTGCTGGCGTTCATGGCGGGCTCCTTTGCGGCGAGGGGGCCTCGCGCGGCAGGTCCGCGGAGGCCGGTACCGGTGGGCCGGGGCGCCGCGCTCCGGCGGTCACCCGCCCCAGGAGGGCGTGGCCCCGGCAGCCCGCCCATGGTCGCAAGCCGAGGACGGAAAGACCGCGGGGCAGGCCGGAGGCCTGGGAATCAGCCGATCACCCGTGCCCCGTTCCGCCGCTCCGGGGACCGGCCCGCAGGGAGGACGAACGGAGCGCCCGGTGGCCGGAACCACCGGGCGCAGCCTCGTCACACCGCCCGGCTCATCCCTCCGACGGGCCGGTCATCGCGGCCAGTACGGAGCGCCAGTCCTCGCCCGGCTGCAGGCGCAGGGACGGGGACAGCCGGTCGGAGTGGTAGTGCCAGCGGTGGTCGAGGTCCGGATGGACCTCGTCCGATTCGACGATCTCGCTGTCACTGCCGAGCAGACCGGTCAGCGTGGTGGCGAGGTCCCGCCAGGTGACGTGTCCGCTGACGGCGTTGGCGACGCCGTGCACGGGGGCGTCCAGGCAGGAGACCACGGCGCGGGCCAGGGCCGCGCCGTGCACCCAGGCCGCGCCGTACCAGGCGTGCCCACCGGCACCCGGCCGGGGCAGCGCGATCGGCCGGCCCTCCCGCGCGGCCTGGTAGAGCAGACCGGTCGCGCCCCAGCGCAACTGGTCCCGCAGCCGCTGGTGCGGGCCCCAGACCAGCGGGGAGCGGACGGCGCTCGCCCCGCCCCGCCCCTGGGAACCGGCGGCCCGCAGCAGCAGCGCCTCACAGTCCAGCTTCGCCTGCCCGTACGGGCTCAGCGGCCGGCCCGGGGCGGACTCCTCCGCCACCCACTCACCGGCGGGGTGCCCGTAGGCGTCCACGCTGCTGACGAAGGTGAACGGGCCGCGCGACCAGGCGCCGACCATCGCCGCCATCGCGGTCACATCGACCTCGGGCCGGGTGAAGGTGCAGGCCGCGTGGATGACCGCGTCGGCGCCGTCGACGGCCTTGCGCAGACTGTCGAGGTCGGTGAGGTCGCCCTCGATGACGTCCACCCCGTCCGCGGCGACCAGATGCGCGGATTCCGGGCGGGCCAGGGCCAGCACCGGGCGGCCCCGGGCGGCCAGTTCGCGCAGCACGAACGCGCCGACGCCGCCGGTGGCGCCGGTGACCAGGACCGTGCCCTCGCGCGGGCGCCGCCGGCCGGACGCGGTGACCGCGGGCGCGGCGGCCCGCTCGGCCGCGCGGGCGTCCAGCAGCGCGGTGACCGCCCGCGGGGTGCGGGCCTGCATGATGTCCAGGCCGGTCAGCGGCAGTTTGAGCGACCGGCGCAGTCGCTCGGCGAGCTGGACGGCGACCAGGGAGTGACCGCCGAGGAGGAAGAAGTCGTCGTCCGGCCGGGGCGGACGGCCCAGCAGCGCGGCGAATCCCTCGGTCACGGCCTCGGCGCGGGCGCCCTGCGGCGCGGGTGCGGCGGGCAGACCGGGAAGCCGGGCCGGGTCGGGCGCGCCGTCCGCCGTCCGCGGCAGCGCGTCCAGCAGGGTCACCGCCGCCGGCACCAACTCCGGTGCCAGCGCGGCCCGCAGCCGGGCGCGCAGCTCGGCCGGTGTGGGGCCGCCGATCTCCCGCAGCACGGCATACGCCAGCAGTGGCCCGCCGGCCGGTTCGAGCACCGCGGCCTCGGCCACCCCGGGGTGCGACCGCAGCAGCGCCTCGGCCGGGTGCCCGACGGCCCCCTCCGGCTCCACCGCCATCGCACCGGGCAGCTGCGACAGCAGGAGCCCGGGGTCGTCCGCGACGGCCGTGAGCAGCGCGGCGTACTGAGCACCGAGCCCGGCCGCCGCCCCCTCGTCCAGCGCGGCCCGGCCGTACTGGACGAGGCCGGCGGGCGCGTCGGTGTCCACCAGGCCGAAGGACAGGTCGAACTTGGCCTCGGCGGCGCCGACTTCGACGTACTCGCCCACCGTGCCCGGCAGCCGCAGCGTGGTGGGGGTGCCCAGGAGGTCCGCGGTCACCCGGATCAGGGCCGTGCCGTCCGTGTCGCGGGCGGCTGCGCCGAGCCGCTCCAGGATGAGGTCGAAGGGCACCTCGCGGCCCTGCTGGGCGTCGAGCAGCGCGTCCCGTACGCGCTCCACGAGCGTGCTGAAGGACGGGTCGCCGCCGGTGTCCACCCGGACCGGGAGGGTGTTGACGCACAGACCGACCAGCCCGCGCATCTCCGCGCCCTGCCGGTGACTGCCCGCCACCCCGATCACCAGGTCGTCCCGGCCGGTGAAGCGGTGCAGTGCGGCGAAGGCCGCGGCGAGACCCACGGTGAACAGGGTGGCCCGGTGCCGGCGGCCCAGCTCGCGCAGCGCCGCCGGCACCCGCGGGTCGAGCGGGGCGGTGTGGGTGCCGACGGGCCGGGTGCCGCTGTCGGCGGGCGGGTTCGCCGGACGGGGCAGCCGCAGGGGGGCGACGCCGTCCAGACGGTCTTCCCAGTCGCGCACGCCCTGTGCGAGGCGGTCGGCGGCGGCCTGCTCCCGCCGCGCGAAGTCCGCGTACTGCGGGGGAGTCGGCAGCCCGGCCGCGGACCCCGCCGCGTACAGCTCCGCCAGCTCCTTGGCGACGGTCTCCAACGAGGCGCCGTCCAACGCGATGTGATGGAACGTCAGCAGTACGGTGTGGTCCTGCGGCCCGTGCCGCAGCACCAGCGCGCGCGGCAGCGGACCGGCGGCGAGGTCGAACGGGCGGTGCGCCTCCTCGGCCAGCAGGGCGGCAGAGCCCTCGGCGTCCGAATCTTCCGCCTCGACGACGCGCAGCGCGACCGACTCCGGGGCCGGCTGCACCTCCTGGTAGGGCTCACCGTCCCGCTGCCCGTACCGGGTCCGCAGGATCTCGTGCCGGCTCACCAGCGCGGTCAGCGCGGCGGCCAGCGCGTCCAGGTCGAGCGGGCCGCGCAGCCGGGTGGCGAACGGCACGCTGTACGAGGCGCTGCCCTGGCCCAGCCGGTCCATCAGCCACATCCGGCGCTGGGCGTGGGAGAGCGGAGCGGGACCGTTCCGGTCGGCCTCGGGGGCGGGCGCGGGGCGGGCGGCGCGGGAGCGCGCCCGGCGCAGCAGCTCCTCCTGGAGCGCCGCGGCGGCGGGGGTGTCAGTGGCCATCGGTGTCCTCCGGGGCGCCGGGGTGCAGATCGCTGTGCAGGGCGAGCAGCGCGCGCTCGACCAGCGCGGCATGTCCCGCCACCGTGGGGGCGGCGAAGAAGTCGGCGAGGGTCAGCTCGACGCCGAGCTCCTCACGCAGATCGTCGGTGACCGCGAGCGCCAGCAGCGAGTGGCCGCCCAGCGCGAGGAAGTCGGCGTCCGCGCGGGTGACTTCACGGCCCAGCGAGCGGCTCCAGATCTCGGCGACCGCCTGCTCCAGCGGACCGAGCGGACCGGCCGGAGCCCCGGGCGCGTCCGCCGTGACGAGGTCCGTCAGGGCGCGGCGGTCGACCTTGCCGGACGGCGTGAGCGGCAGTGCGTCGACCCACTGGACCTCGTCGGGCACCAGATGGGCGGGCAGCACGGCGGCGAGCCGGTCGCGCAGGTCATCGGGGCGGGGCACCGGTCCGGCCGCGGCCACCACGAACGCGGCGAGCCGGGCGTCGTCGGGGGAGGGGCGGTGTACGGTCACGGCCGCGTCCGCCACCTCGGGCCGCTCCCGCAGGGCGTGTTCGATCTCGGCCGGTTCGATCCGGAACCCGCGGACCTTCACCTGGTCGTCGGTGCGCCCGTGGAAGTCGAGGAGCCCGTCCGGACGCCGGGAGGCGAGGTCCCCGGTGCGGTAGAGGCGCCCCAGCTCGGGGTGGTGGACAAAGCGCTCGGCGGTCAGCTCCGGCTGCCCGGTGTAGCCGTGCGCCAGCCGGCTGCCGCCGATCCACAGTTCACCGGTTTCACCGTCCCCGGCCGGCCCGCCGGTGGCGTCGAGCAGATGCACCGCCGCACCGGCGATCGGCCGGCCGATGGGCAGCGGGCCGTCACAGTCGGCGTCGGTGACGCGGTGGGTGGTGGTGAAGGTCGCCGCCTCCGTCGGCCCGTAGCCGTTGACCAGCTCCAGCCAGGGGAAGGCCCGCAGCACCGCGCGGGCGTGGTGCGCGGACAGCGCCTCGCCGCCCACGATCACCGTGCGCAGCACCGAGAAGATCCGTGAACGGCGGCCGGCCAGCTGGTGGAAGAGCGCGGTGGTGAAGAACGCGACGGTGACACCGTGGCGCTCCGCGTGCCGGGCCAGGTCCTCCAGCGACGGCCGCTCGGCGGTGCACACCACCACCGCGGCGCCGTTGGCCAGCGCTCCCCACACCTCGAAGGTCGAGGCGTCGAAGGTCATCGGCGAGTGGAAGAGCACCCGGTCGCGGGCGGTCAGGGTGAGATAGCCCGGCGCGGAGACCAGCTCGGCGATCGCGTGGTGCGGTACCGCCACGCCCTTGGGGCGGCCGGTGGAGCCCGAGGTGAACATGATGAACGCGGCAGCGTCCGGGCCCGGTTCGACCGCCGGGAGGTGAGCGTCCGCCACCAGCGGCTCACCGGGCAGCGCCAGGGTGGGGCCGGAGAGTTCCGCCGATTCGAGGAGCTTGCTGTCGCCGACGGTCAGCGTCGCGCCCGCCTCGGCCGCCAGCGCCTCGGAACGGGCCCGTGGATGCGCCGGATCGAGCGGGACGCACACGGCACCCGCCCACCACAGCGCGAGCTGGGCGACCACCGTCCGGGCGCTGCGGGGCATCAGCAGGGCGACGGCGTCACCCGCACCGACGCCGTGCGTCCGCAGAAACCCGGCCAGCGCCCGGCCGGACACGACGAGCTGCTCGTAAGTGAGGGTGGTGTCGCCGTCCGCCACGGCCAGGGCGTGCGGGGTCCGTGCGGCGTGCCGGGCGACGAGGGCCGGCAGCCCGGCCGCGGGCGCGGTGGGCTCACCGGACGGGCGGTGTGCGGGCGACGGAGTGCCTTCGGTGGGCACGGGGCCTTCCTTCCGGGTGTCGGGGGAGAACGGGAACGCGGGGGTGGCGGTCATCTCAGGCCCCCGCCGGCTGCCGGGCGGCCCGCCGCCGGTCGACGAGCAGGGCCACGGCGCGCAGATCCGGCTGACGGAGCAGCTCGGGGGCGCGCAGCCGTACCCCGCTCTCCTTCTCCAGGACGGTCAGCAGCCTGGCGGCGAGCACCGAAGTGCCGCCGGCCTCGGTGAAGTTGTCCGCCAGGGAGGTCTCCGGCCGGCCGAGCAGATCGCGGACGGTGTCCAGTACGAGCCGCTCACCGTAGGTGGCGTCCGCGGGAGCCGCGCTCTCCGGGGCGGTGCCGCCGGGGCGGGACGCACCGGAGCCGGCCGCCCGCCGGGTCAGCTCGGCGCGGTCCACCTTGCCGTTGGCGTCCAGCGGGAAGGAGCCCACGAACCGTATGTCCGAGGGGACGGCCTGCTCGGGCAGCCAGGTCCGGAGGGCCGGCAGCAGCGCGTCGGCCGTGAGCCCGGAGCCGTCGGCCGTCCGTACGTACGCCACCAGCCGGGCCCGGCCGTCGGCGGTGCGCGGTGCGGTGACGACGGCGCTCAGGACCGCCGGGTCCTGCTCGAACGCGGCCTCCACCTCCGCCGGTTCGATCCGCACGCCGCTGATCTTGACTTGGTCGTCGAGGCGGCCGAGGAAGTCCAGCTGCCCGTCGGCCGCCATCCGCACCCGGTCCCCGGTGCGGTACAGCCGCTCCACCCCCGGCAGACCGAGGCCCTCGGGCGCGGCGGTGAAGCGGCGCGCGGTCAGCTCGGGGTCCAGATAGCCGAGCGCCAGCCCGCTGCCGCCGATGAGGAGTTCGCCCTCGGTCCCGTGCGCGACGGGCCGGCCGTCGGTATCCGCGACGAGCACGGTGACGCCCGGTACCGGGTGGCCGATCGGGGGCGCGGAGTCCGTGCCCGCCGCCTCGTCCGTGCCGTGCATGGCGTGGGCGGTGGCGACCACGGTGGCCTCGGCCGGTCCGTAGGCGTTGTGGACGGTGGCGGTCACCTCCGCGCCGGGGCGGCGGCGCATCCGGTCACCGCCGACGATCAGATGACGCAGCTTCAGCTCCCGCGGCCAGGGCCGGTCGAGCAGCGGCTCGACCATCGGGGTCGCCGCCACCGACACCGAGACCCCGGCCGTACGCCACCAGTCGGCGAGCACCACCGAGTCCCAGCGGACCTCGTCCGGCGCGGGCACCAGCGCCGCCCCGGACGTCAGCCCGGCCCACAGCTCCAGCAGATGGGGGTCGAACGCGACCCCGATCAGCAGCGACTGCCGGTCACCGGGGCCGAGTCCGGTCGTGCCGCGGTACCAGTCGAGCAGCCCGCCGAGCGCGGTCTCACCGACCGCCACGGCCTTGGGACGGCCGGTGGAGCCCGAGGTCAGCACGGCGTAGAAGGTCCCGTCGGGCGCGGAGTGCGCGGCGGCACCGGGCGTCGCGAACGCCGCCACGACCGTGGCGGTGGCATTGGCGCCCTCGCCCGGCAGCGCCAGGTCCAGCCGGTCGGCCGTCCGGTGCCGGGGCGGCAGCAGACCCGGATCGCCGATCAGACAGCCGACGTTCAGGTCCTCGGTGACGGTCTCCGTGCGGCGCTCCCCGGGGCGGGGTCCCAGCGGCAGGTACACGGCGCCGATCCGGGCGAGCGCGACGGCGGTCACCACGAGCGCGGCCGACCGGTCCAGACACACGCCGACCAGGTCCCCGGGCCCGACCCGGCCGCGCAGCGCCCGCGCGGTCTCGTCGGCGGCGGTGTCGATCTCGGCGTACGTCCACCGGTGCGTCCCGTCGATCACCGCGGGAGACTCGGGGGAGCGGCGCACCCACTCCTCGAAGCGGGCGAGGACTCCGCTCGCGCCGTCGGTGGCGGGCTGCGGGCCCCGGGCGATGCTGAGCGCGCCGGCGGCGGTCGTCGGGGCGGTCATCGGCTGGTTCATCGGGACTCCGTCACGGCGGTCGAGGCGGCGGGCACGGGCGCGGCGGTGCCGACGGCGGCGAGCGCGGCGGCCTGGTCGGTCAGCACCGGGTTCTGGAACAGCAGCCGCAGGGGCGGCCGTTGGCCCAGCCGCGGCTCCAGCCAGGAGGCCAGCTGCGCGGCGAGCAGCGAGTGGCCACCGGAGCGGAAGAAGTCCGAGGACAGCTCGAAGCGGTCGTGGCCCAGGGCCTCACGCCAGCCCTCGACGAGCAGGGCGGTCAGCGGATCGGCCGGCTCGGAGCGCGGCGGCCCGGCGCACGGCGCCTCCGCCGGGGCGGCCGGCTCCAGAGCGGCGGCGCTGCGGGTCAGCGCGGTCCGGTCCGGTTTGCCGCCGGCCAGCCGCGGCATGACGTCGAGCCGGGCCCAGCGCCCCGGTACGAGGGCGCTCGGCAGCCGTCGGCTCAGCTCCGTGTGCAGCGCCTGCTCGTCCCACGGCCCGTCCCCGTCGGCGCCCTCCAGGAAGCCGACCAGCCGGGGCCCGCCGGGGGCCTCGCGGTCCAGGACGACGGCGCAGGACCGGCCGCCGAGCGCGGCCGAGGCGGCCGCCTCCACCTCTTCCAGCTCGATCCGGTAACCACGCAGCTTGATCTGGTGGTCGAGGCGTCCCAGGAAGTACAGCAGCCCGTCGCGGCCCCGGTAGCCGCGGTCGCCGGTGAGGTAGACCCGTTCACCGCCGAGCGCCTCGATCCGGCGGAACCGCGCCTCGGTGGCCTCGGGGTTGCCGACGTAGCCCTCGGCCAACCCCGCCCCGGCGATGGCCAGTTCACCGACCGCGCCGTCCGGCAGCGGCCGGTGGTGGGAGTCCAGGACGTGTACCCGTTCGCCGGGCAGCTCGGTGCCGAGCGGAATCTCCGCGCCGTCGACGAGACCGTCCAGGGTGATCTCGTGGACGGTGGTGCTGACGGCCGCCTCGGTGACGCCGTAGACGTTGAGCACGGTGCTGTCGGTGTCGGCCAGGAACGCGCGCAGCGCGTCCGCCGGGAGCCGCTCACCGCCCAGCACCAGCAGCCGCGGCGCCCAGTGACCGTCGCGCAGCGCGGCCCGCATCTCCTGACGGGTGGCCAGGAAGTAGCTGGTGGGCAGGTTGGCGACGGTGACCCGGGCGGCGACCAGCAGTTCGGCCAGCTCGCCGCCGGTCGGCACCTCACGCTCGGGGGCCACCAGGCACGCCCCGGCGTACAGCGACGGCAGCACCTCCTCCAGCGCCACGTCGAACGACGGCTGGGCGAACAGCAGCACCCGGTCACCCGCGCGCAGACCGAACCGCCCGGCCGCTCCGGTCAGATGGTTCTCCAGCGCCGCGCGGCCGACGGCGACCGGCTTGGGAATGCCCGTCGAGCCCGAGGTATGAATGAGGTACGCGGCACCGGGGACGGTCTTCGCCGCCCGCGCCGCCGGCAGCACCTCGGTGTCGACGGTCGCCGACGGCAGCCCGTCGGGAACGGTGACCGGCGCGTCCGCCGAGGTCAGCACCAGCGCCGGACTCAGCCGCTCCAGCAGCAGCGTCAGCCGGGCCGAGGGGTCGGACGGCGACAGCGGGCAGTACACCGCCCCGGTCCGCAGACAGGCCAGCAGCGTCACGACCGAGTCGGCACCGCGGGGCAGCACCGCGGCCACCGGCTGACCGGCCGTCACCCCCGCGGCGAGCATCCGCTGCGCGAGCGAGGAGACCTGGTCGACGAGGTCGCCGTAGGTGATCCGGCGGGCGCCGATGAGCAGGGCGGGAAGCGAGCGGTCATGGGCGGTGGCGGGGTCCAGCGGGTCGTGCCGCGGCGCCTGCGGAGCGGCGGCCGGCAGGGTCGGCACCGGCGGCGGCGCCAGGTCCGCGAGGGCGGTGCCCGGCGCGTCGAGATACGCCCGCAGCAGGTCGAGGAACCGCCCGGCCAGCAGCTTCGCCACGTCCTCGCCGAACATGTCGGCGTCGTGGTCCCAGACCAGCGTCATCCCCGCCGCGCCGTGCCGCGGGCCCACCCCGCGACGGTCGTCCGGCAGCAGCACCACGTCCAGGTCGAAGCGGGTGGTGCCCGTGTTGAAGCCCTCGAAGAGGGTGATGTCCAGGCCGGGCACGTCGATCTCGGGCAGCACGGCGTCGTGCGCGCTGAACATGACGCCGAACAGCGGGTTGTCCGCCCCCGAGGTGTGCAGACCGAGCGCCCGGGTCAGCTCCTGGATCGGCACCTCCTGGTGCGGCAGCGCGCGGATGAGGGTGTCGGTCACCTCGTCCATGGAGTCCTCGGCCGGGGCGGCCGGGTCCAGCCGGAGCGGGAGCGGGATGGTGTTGACGAACATCCCCACGGCGTCCTCGAAACCGCGCGGACGGTTGCCGACCGCGGTGCCGATCACCATCTGCGAGCGGCCGCTGTGCCGGCGCAGCAGCTCGGCGAAGAGCCCGAGGAGCGTGGCGAACGGCGTCAGACCACGGTCCCTGGCGTGCGCCCGCAGGCGCTCCGCCAGATCCGCCCCGATCGACTGCCGCAGCTGGCCGCCGTGGTGCCGGCGCCGGGCACCGGGCTTGGCCAGACCCGGCAGCGGCATGTCGTAGGACATCTCCCGCAGCGCACCGGCCCAGAACTCCAGCCCGTCCCGCCGCTCCGCCCCCGCCTCGTCCCCGGACCGGGCACGGACATGGTCGGCGTACGAGGGCGCCGGCGGCAGCTCCACCGGCTCGCCCAGGACGCGGCCCCGGTAGACGGTGAACACGTCCCGCAGCAGGATCGCGAACGAGTGGCCGTCGTGGATCAGATGGTGTTCGACGTGGACGAGCCGGTGCCGGTCGTCCGCCAGCCGGACCAGCGTCCAGCGCAGCAGCGGCGCCTCATAGGTGTCGAGCGGGGTCTCCGCCTCGGTGCGCAGCAGCTCCTGGAACGCGGCCTCCGGGTCCGCCGATCCGCTCAGGTCCACCGTGTGCAGCCGCGGCGCGCAGGCCTCGGCGACCCGTTGTCCCGGCACCGCCCCGGCGACGGCGACGAGCTCCAGCCGCAGTCCGGCGTGCCGGTCGAGGGCGGCGGTGAGTCCGTGGCGCAGCGCATCGGTGTCGAGCGTGCCCCACAGGTCGAGGGAGGCGGTGAAGTTGTAGGCGCGGCTGCCCGGTTGCACCTGCTCGTGCAGCCAGACGATCTCCTGCGAGGAGGAGAGCGGAAGCATGGGCGATCCCTGAGGTCGTCGGGGTGGATGTGCGCCGGCACGGGCATGGTCGGGCCCGGCCGGTGGGCGCACGGACCGCGCCGCGGATCGCGCGGCGGGTCCGGCGGTGTCGGTGGGTGCGGGGCGGGGCCCCGGACCGGTGTCAGCCGGCGGCGGGTACGGGAGTCCGTACCGCGTCGGCGAGCGCGGTGAAGGCGCTCTCGGCGGTGCGGTCGGGGAGGACCGTGCGGTCCCACACCATGCGCAGCCGCAGTTCGGAGCCCTGGGTGACGGAGACGGCGAAGGGGCCGCGGACCGCCCTGCCGTCGACATGGATCTCCCGGCCGGTCACCCCGCCCAGGAGGAGCGGCGGCTGACGGCGGGTGTCGTCGACGGTCAGCATGCCGTCGAGCCGGCCGCGCCAGGCGGAACCGGCCGCGCGGGCGGCGTGCACCACGGCGTCGAAGGGCGTGCCCGCCTGGTCCAGGTCGTCCCACCAGGCGGCCGCCGTCGCGGCCGCGGTGGGCCGGTCGCCGGTGTCGGTCGGGAAGACCACGGTGTTGAGGAAGCAGCCGAGCACCGGTGCGGCCCCGGCCGGGCGGCCGCCCCACGGGTAGCCGAGCGGGACGACATGGCCCGCTCCGTACAGCACCGCCGCGGCCGCCTGACAGGCGTTCAGCAGCGCGGGGAAGGGCACCCCTTCAGCGGGCGCGGGCATGGTCAGCGTGGCCTGGCCGCTGGGCAGCGCACCGGGGGAGAGCGGCTCCGGCCGGGCCACCGGGGCCTGTTCGGCGACCGTGCGCAGCCGTGCGCCCCAGTACGCCATGGCCTCCGGCGCCCCGGCGCGCTCCTCCGCGTCGAGCTGCCGCAGCACGGCCTCCCGGTAGGCGGCCAGTTCGACCGCGACATCGGCGGGTGAGGGGCCGTCGGCGTCGGCGCCTTCCTCGTAGGCGGCGCTCAGCTCTTCGACGAGACGGGCCAGCGACTGCCCGTCACACGCGCTGTGGTCCAGCACGAGGCCGAGCACCTCCTCCGTACCCTCCGGACCGTCCGGCACCAGGAACAGCCGCAGCGGTGCGCCCTCCGGCGCCCACCGGCCCAGGACGCGGCGCAGCACGGTGGCGGCGTCCTCGCCGGGCGCGCACGCCTCCTGGAGGACCGGGACCTGCGGCTGTTCCAGGCGGAGCGCGGGGGTGCCGCGCAGCACGGCGGGGCGGGCACGCAGTACGGGGTGCCGGGCGGCGAGCCGGTTCGCGGCGGCCGCGAGGCGCACCGGGTCCACCGTGCCGCGCGGGAAGGCGAAGAACATCGGCACGAGGTCCGGCCGCCCGGCGGGGTCCATGGCGCGCACCAGCGCGAAGCGACGCTGGGCACCCGTGACGGGCAGCAGAACCGGGGTGCCGTCACCGGCGTCGAGCTGCCGGAAGCGGGCCAGGTACTGGCTCGTGATGCTGAGCACGTGATCCTCTTTGTCGTGACTGACGCGCATCGCCGGAGGTGATGCGGGGGGAAGGGCCGTGCGGAGGGGGAGGGGACCGGCCGGGCCGGCTGCGGCGGCCGGCCCTCAGCCGACGGACGCGGGCTCGGCCGGGTCCGTGGTGCCGTCCGCGTCCCCGTCCGCGTCGGCGGCCGGCAGGTCCCGCATCCGGCGCAGCGGGGAGAGCAGCAGCGGCAGCGGCACGACCAGGAATCCGGCCGCACACCACGCCAGCGCCGTGCGGGCGCCGTACGCGTCGGCCAGCGCACCGCCGACCAGGGCACCGAGCGGCAGGGTGCCCCACATCAGGAAGCGCAGCGTGGCGTTCATCCGGCCGAGCAGCCGGGAAGGGCACAGCGACTGGCGGAAGCTCACCTGCGCGACGTTGTAGACGACGGCGCCGAAGAAGACCACACCGGAGCCGAGGGCGAAGAGCGCCGCGCCGGCGCTCCGCCCCGAGAGCGGCCACAGCAGTGCGAACGGGCCGGTGGCCAGCACGGACAGCCAGATGATCCGGGCCTGGCCGAGCCGGGCGGCGAGCCGGCCGGCACACAGCGCGCCGGCCAGCCCGCCCACCGCCGAGGCGGCCAGCACGAGGCCGATGACTCCCGGCGTCAGCCCGAGCACCCGCACCAGGAAGACGGTCTGGGTGGCCATCAGGGTCGCGGTGAAGAAGTTCGCCAGTCCGGTCGTCACCGCGATCATGCGCAGCAGACGGTGCCCGAACACGAACCGCAGCCCCTCACCGATGTCCCGGCGCAGGGACGCACCCGCGGCGCGCTCCGGGCGGCTCTCGGTCTTCCTGATCCCCCACAGGAACAGCGCGGAGAGCGCATATCCGGCCGCGTCGGCGACGATGGCCAGCGACGCCCCGAGCAGCTGGACGAGACCGCCGCCGAGCCCGGGACCGGCCACCTGCGCCGAGGAACGGATGGTCTCCAGCGCCCCGTTGCCCGGGACCAGTTGGTCCTTGGGCAGCAGATGCGGCACGAAGCTCTGGTGGGCCACGTCGAAGAAGACGGTCGCCACCCCGGTGACCAGGGCGACGAGGTACAGCTGGGCCATCGTCAGCGCATCGGCGACGGCGGCCAGGGGGATGCTCGCCATCGCGACGGCACGCACCACATCGGCCTGGATCATCAGCGGCAGCTTGCGCATCCGGTCGACCCAGGCCCCGGCCGGCAGACCGACCAGCAGGAAGGCGGCGGTCTCCGCGGCCGTGAGCAACCCCACCTGGAAGGCAGGGGCGTTGAGCTCCAGCACCGCGATCAGTGGCAGGGCGACCAGGGTGACCTGGGAGCCGAGCTGACCGGCCGCGGCACCGGCGAGCAGGAGACGGAAGTCGCGCAGGCGCAGCGGGCCGCTGGCCGCGGGTCGGGGTATGGCGGACATGCCGAGAACCATCGCGGAGCCGACGATCACGGGTCAAAACCCAATGCGCACTTTCAGTCGGTTTTCTTCACCGTTTCCCCATCAAGACAGAAAATTCTCCGTCAGATCCGGGCAACTGCCGAAGGTCTGCCACCTGCTCACATTCCCTGGTGGGCGAAGGGTGTCAGGGGAGAAGGGGGGCGAGACCGGGCGATCAGTGCAGAGCGCCACCTGACGGAATCAGACCGAAAACTGACGTCGATGTCCGTTTATTAGTCGAAGCGTGGGGTTCATCCGCTATGACGTCCGGCGTGACCTCCGCTCCGAGGCGCCGGGGGGAGAGCCCTCGGGGGCGCAAAAACGGGCGCCCCCGCCGCGGTGGCAGGGGCGCCCGGGTGTGTACAAGGTCCGTCAGGCGGGCCTGAGTTCCTTCCCGACGGCACCGCGGAGCAGCTCATGGGCCCGCTCCAGCGAGGTGGTGCCGCTCAGCCAGCGTTCACTCAGGCCCTCGACCAGCGCGGTGAGCCGCTCGGCCGCCGCATACGGATCGGTTCCGGCCTTCCCCGGACCCGCCTCCTGGGCCCGGCGCAGCAGCCCGGCGAGATCCTCCACCCACTCCCGGGTCGCCTCGGCCAGCAACTCCCGCAGGTCCGGGTCGAAGACCGCGGTGGCCCGCAACTCGCCCCAGGCCGCGCTGTTCTCCCGGACCTGCGGGGTGTCCTGAAGCTCCAGCAGCAGCATCTCGGTGAGCTGCACGCGAGGGTCGTCGGACGCCTCCAGCGCGGCGTCGGTGTAGCGGACCGCGCGCCGGCTGATGAACTCCAGGGTGCGGCGCAGCAGTCCGGCGCGGTCCTTGAAGTGGTAGTAGATCAGCGCGGTCGAGACGGCGGCCTCCGCGGAAACCTCCTCGACGCGCAGCCCGCGGACGCCCCGCCGGGCGATCAGCCGGGCGGCGGCTTCGAGGATCTGGGTGGGCCTGTCCGGCATCGAATGCTCCCGCTGTCCGAGGAAAATCCAGGTTGCTCGGCTCCGATCATGCCTTACGATCGCCCTGACCAAATTTTCAGTCAGGGGGCTGATCATGGAAATATCCCGACGTCAGACACTGCAGGCGGCTGCCGTCGCCGCCCTCGGAGGAGCCCTGAGCGGCTGCGGCACACCGGACGGCGACACATCCGACGGCGGCCGGCCCGCGGCGCAGGGAGCCGACGCCGTCCCCGCGGCGTCACGGACGGCCGGCCGATGGCGGCTGCCCGACGAGGCGCATCCGCACGAGGCGACGTATATGTCCTGGCCCGGCCGGCGGATCTGGGGGCCGTACACCGCCGGGGTGCGCGCCGACATCGCCCGGATCGCCCGCACCGTCGCCGAGTTCGAGCCGGTGCTGCTGCTGGCCGGGGACCGGGACGTGAAGGCGGCACAGCGGGCGTGCGGGTCCGGGGTGGAGGTCCTCCCGGTCCCGGTGGATGACCTGTGGATGCGGGACACCGGGCCGGTCTTCGTGCTCGGCCCCGACGGCGTCGCCGGAGTCGACCTCAACTTCAACGGCTGGGGCGGCAAGCAGGAGCACGGCCGTGACCGCAAGGCCGCCCGCGCGGTCCTGGCCGACGCGCGGATCGCCAGGATCGAGGCCCCGCTCACCGGCGAGGGCGGCGGGGTGGAGGGCGACGGCCACGGCACCCTGATGGCCGCCGAAAGCTCCCTGGTCAACGACAACCGCAACCCCGGAAGGTCCCGCGACGACCTGGAGCGGGAACTCAAGGCCCTGTTCGGCGCCACCGAGATGATCTGGGTCAAGGGCGTCAAGGACAAGGACATCACGGACTGTCACATCGACGCGCTGGCCCGCTTCTCCGCACCGGGTGTCGTGGTTCTCAGCACGCCGGGCGAGGACGCACCCCGCGGTCCCTTCACCCGTGCCTACGAGCAGGCCCGGGAGGTCCTGGAGCGGGCCGTCGACGCCCGCGGCAAGCGGCTGGAGATCGTTGAACTTCCCGAGCCGGCCGATATCGGGCGACGCGGCAAGGACTTCCTGGCCTGCTACGTCAACTACTACGTGGCCAACGGCGCGGTCTTCGTGCCCCGCTTCGGCGACCGCAGGGCCGACAGCACGGCGGCGGCCGTTCTGCGGGAGCAGTACCCGGGGCGGGAGATCGTGCAGCTGCCGGTCGACAACCTCGGCGAGGGCGGGGGCGGAATCCACTGCGCCACCCAGCAACTCCCGCAAGCCTGAAGGAGGGTGGCGGACCGGCCCGGCCGCGCGCCGCCGGCTGACCGGGCGGGCCGTCCGGCCGGCGGGACACCGTCACAGGCGGCCCTCCTCGGTCCGCCAGCCCCACGCGGTGAGCATCCCGGGGGAGACCCCGGGACACCCGTCCGACGACAGCGCACGCCGGGCCCGCTCGATCTGCGCCTCGTCCACCTGCCCGGTCGCCAGCAGGGTGCCCCGCGCCCGGTCCCAGGTGTCGGCCCAGAAGCGACTGAGCGGACTGCCCGGCACCAACGGGGGGACATGGATTTCGGCGGCGACCCGGCACAGGCCCTCGTCCCGCAGCAGATACGGATAGTCCGGCACCCAGGAGATGTCCGTGCCGATGGACTCCCGGAGCCCCTGCCACATCGCGCGCATGACGGTGGTGAACGGGGTGGCCGGCGCCCCGGCGCTGGTCAGGTCCACGGCGTCGCTGAGCACCAGCACCCCGCCGGGCGCGACCAGCGTCGCCAGCCTGGCGATCATGCGGCGCCAGGAGCGCAGATGCATCAGCACGAACCGCGCGTGCACCAGCTGGAACCGGCCGGGATCGAAGTCCGGCGCGGTGATGTCGGCGGTCAGCGCCGACAGCCCCGGCGTCCCGGCGACGTCCAGCGACCTGGTGTCACGGTCGACCGCGAGGACCGAGGTGACACCGGCCGACTCCAGGAGCCACCGCGCGACGGTGCCGGTGCCCGCGCCCACGTCCAGGCAGTGCCACCCGGGCCCGGCACCCAGCGCGGCCAGCCGGGCGGTGCTCACCTCGTCATAGGCGAGCGCCCCCAGATCGATACG
The DNA here is from genome assembly GCF_042746015.1 of Streptomyces sp. NPDC058773. Classification (NCBI taxonomy): domain Bacteria; kingdom Bacillati; phylum Actinomycetota; class Actinomycetes; order Kitasatosporales; family Streptomycetaceae; genus Streptomyces; species Streptomyces sp. NPDC058773. The sequence goes on along the minus strand of NZ_JBHYPE010000016.1, from coordinate 129,120 downwards.
GCCGGCCTCGCCGGTCTCCTCCGGGCGGAACAGGCCCTCGCCGTAGTGCCCGGTTTCGGTACCTCGCACCTCCTCAGTATGACCGCGCCGCTCAGGGGTTTCCTGCCGTGGTGACCAGCTCCGTGGCGGGCTCGGGTGCCGGCGGGGTGCGGCGCCGGCCCGGGGCACGCCGCAGGAACAGCTGCAGGACCACCATCACCACGCAGGTGGCCAGCGCACTGTGCCACAGCAGCGCGTCCAGCCGGCCCGCCGAGAGATAGGCCCCCGCGGCCACCGCCGCCAGCGCGCACACCCCCCGGTCGACGATGCTCTCGACGGACAGCAGGGTGGCGCGGGGCGCCCCCGCCGGGATGGCGTCGTTCACCAGCTTGCGCTGCAGCGGATAGGCGAAGCCGGTAACGGCGGCGAACAGGCACAGCAGGGCGATCACGGTCCACGGCCCGCCCAGCGTGCTGCCCGCCAGGGTGCCCGCCATCGCCAGACTGAGCAGCGACACCCAGGCCACCGGCGACAGCCGCTTGCCGAGCCACTGCGGACGGGCCGAGGCCACCGCCTCCGCGACGGTCATCGCGGCCAGCACCCCGCCGTGCGAGGTCTCGGGGATGCCGTGGTCCAGCAGCACCGGCTGGAACAGGTTGACCTGGCAGATACGGGACAGCGTGAAGACCGCGACGCCCTGCACCATCAGCAGCGCCAGCCAGGGCGTGGCCCACACCCAGCGCAGCGCCGAGAGGGCATCGCGCAAGAACACCGGCCCGCCGGGCGCCTTCTCCCCGGCCCGGCCGGGGCCGTGGGCCCGGGCGGTGGCCTGCCGCGGCAGCACCACCGCACAGACCAGTGAGCCCGCAGCGCTCGCCGCGCTCAGCACGTACGGCGTGGGGTGCGCGACGGCCATCAGCGGCCCGACCAGCGGCCAGCACAGCACCTTCGCCGCGAGCCCCAGCGCCCGCGCCTGTCCTTCGGCCTTCAGATAGTGCTCGCCCGCGCCCTCGGCCTCCAGGCCGTCGTAGAGATAGGCGCTGGCCGCGCCGGAGGTCAGCGAGCGGCCCGCCGCGATGGCCAGGAAGTGCACCAGGAAGCCGGTGTAGCTGGGCGCGAAGACCGGCGCCAGGTTCGCCGCGGTCATCACGACCGCACCCGCCCGCAGACAGTTGCGGGCACCGATACGGTCGGCCACCATCCCGGTCGGGATCTCGAAGAGGCAGAACGCGACGTAGTAGATGCTCTGGATGCCGAAGATCTGCCCGTCGGAGAGGCCCGCCTCCCGCTGGTAGGCGTAGAAGACCGGCATCCACCACAGCAGGTTGAACAGCAGCTGGAAGCCGTTGTTCAGCCGGATGATCCGGCGGGCCCTTGGGGACAGCGGCGCACCCGCGGGCCGGGACCGGCGGGTGCGCAGCGGGCCGGTGAACCGGCGGATCACAGCGCGTAGGGGCGGATCTGGACCAGGCGGAAGTCGCCCTGATCGGTCATCAGCCACTCGATGTCCAGCGGATGGTCCACATCGGACTCGCTGAAGTGGGACTGCAGCAGCCGCCCGGTCAGCGCCAGCCGCGCCAGCTTCTCCCGGGTGCCCACCGGCAGGTCCTGGCCGGACGAGCCGAGCGCGACGGTACGGCCGCCGCCCTCCACCGTGTTGTACAGGTACTGCAGCGGCAGCGTGGTGCCGTCGACGACCGTCTCGGGAGAGCCGGGGGAGCAGTTGAGGTAGACGTTGCGGAAGTCCTCGCGCCTGGTCGGGTTGCAGGTCACCAGGACACCGCCGAGGTCAGCGGGCGTGTACTCCTGGATGATCACGCCCATGTAGGTGTCGTCGAGGGAGATGCCCGCCTGGTGGCGCAGCCGGACGCTGCGCGGCGACAGCAGGGAGGCCCACACCTGGCGTACCGCGTCGAGAAGTTCATCCGCGCCGTGCACGGTGGTGATCGATTCGTAGACCCCCGCCGCGGAGAACCCGGGGAGGTCCTCGGCGTTGGAGGAGGAGCGCACCACGAGCCGGCGGCCGGTGGCCGGGCCGCCGGGCAGCGCCTGGGTGATCTGGCGGGTCACGTCCTCGGGCAGCGGGGTGTTCCGGATGAGCTGCTGCAGATGCAGACAGAGCGCGTCCAGCGCGTCGACGGCGTCGAGTTCGAGCGCCATCTTGAGCTTGCCGATGCCCTGTTGGACGGCCGGTGAGGACGTCAGGAAGCGGTGCTGCAGCGCGAAGGGGAGGCCCACCCCGTTCGGTGCCGCGATGACCCCGGCCACGAAGTCGGCCGCCAGGGACCGCAGTTCGGCTCCCGTCGCGTCCTTGGCGCCCAGTCGGGCCGCGAGATGGCCGTAGAGGTCGGCGCGCGGCGGCCTCGGCCGCCCGTAGAAGGCGGTGAGGTCGGCGCTGCGGCTGTCGAGGACGTGGTGCAGCTCGCCGAGGTTGGCGGCCTTGGTCCCGTAGCGGTCCCGGTCGGCGCGGCGCAGACGGTGCAGCCACAGCGCGGGCACGTCCTCCAGCAGCGGCGGTTCCATCCGGATCCGCTGCTGGTGCCAGGCCGGGGCCTCCAGCTTCGGGGCATGGGCCAGCGGGACGATCGTGATCTCGTCGTCCTCCACCCGGTAGCGGACCCAGGCGCCGTCGAGGACGTCCGGGTCGACCATGCGCTCCAGATCGCGGACGATCGCGTTGGGGATGCCCCAGCCGGAGGCCAGGACATTGGTGTGCGACAGCGGGGTGCCCGGCGAGGTGTTGAGGAAGCCCGCCACCCGCGGCACGTCGTCCGGCAGACAGGGCATGGCCACGATGTCGGACCAGCCGAGCCCGTCGGCCACGGCGGCGTACTCCTCCAGGGTCCGGAAGTAGCGGAGCCGGCCGACCGCCTCGCCCGGGTTGAGCGGGGTGCGGGTGCGGTTGCCGAAGAGCTGATGACCGAGGATCCGAGGCACCCGTACGTCGCTGATCGCGGCGAGTTCGTGCTCCTGCCCGTGGTTCGCCGGCTTCAGCAGCAGCGGCAGCCGGCCGTCCACCCGAAGACGGACGAAGGTGTAGAACTCCTCCAGCAGCCGGCCGTCCATGGTGTCGGCCTCGGTGGTCTCCAGCACGAGGAACGGCCGCTCCCGGCCCTCGGCGTCCTCATCGGTGTGCAGCGAGAGCACACCCAGCAGGAAGCGGCGCTCGGGGTCCATGTAGACCGAGGCGTTGAAGTCGTCCAGACCGGAGTCCAGCTCCGCCAGATCCATCCCGAGGACGCGGGTGGCGATGTAGTTGACGTGGAACGGGTGGACGGCGGTGTCGAGCAGATGCCAGGTCTCCTCGGCCCGGTCCACCACGACCTTGAGGTACGGGTGCCCGGCCAGCACCCCGGAGAGGGTGCGGAAGAGCGGCAGCGAGAGGTTCTCCCCGATGACCGTGCGGTCGACGACCGGTCCCGGGGCGCCGGAGGGCAGAACGGCGGTGGCGGTCATCAGCGCACCTCCGTGCCGGGGCCCGTGGGGAGGACGCCCGGCAGCGCGTCCACCAGCGTCCGGAAGTCGCGGATCACGGTCTCCGGGTCGGTGGCGGACAGCAGGCACAGCGCCGCCATGGTGTTGGCGCCCGCGGCCGGGTCGTACACCGGCACCGGCGTCCCGTCCGGCAGCGAGTTCTCGGCGACCACCGACAGATGGCTGCCGGCGCTGAGCGGTACCGCGTCCCGCACCGTCGGGAAGTCCCAGACCCGCTGGTCCGGCCAGGCCTCACCGGCGCCATCGACTGCCAGCACCACCAGCGAACCGGCCGCGCCGTGCGCCTCCTGCGGGGTACGCACCTCGGCGGGCCAGGAGACCGGACGCCCCAGCAGATGGTCGGTGAGCATGCCGATCAGGTCCAGGCCGAAGACCTCCTCGATCTGCGGCACGGTCATCGCCCCGCCGAACCGGGCGGCGGTCTCGATCACCCACATCTGCCCGTCGGCGCCGAGCTTGATCTCGGTGTGCGTACCGCAGTTCCGCAGCCGCAGCGCATCGACGGCCTCGCGCGCCAGGGCCACGATCCGCCGCTGGGCGTCGTCCGGCAGCGCCGCCGGGGTGATGCCCGCGCGTTCGGTGAACGGTTCCACCGTCGGCATCCGGCCGCTGAGACAGACCGGACGGAAGTCACCGTCGACGACGACGCCTTCGACGCTGACGTAGTCGCCCCAGCCCTCCTGGTCGAACCAGTCGGTGGCGGTGCCCGCCACGATCTCCTCGACGAGGAAGTCCGCCCCGGCATCGGCCACATGGAGCTCGGCGTACCCCAGCTGCGCGGATTCGGCCATCACCTCCCGCGCCCGCTCCCAGGCCGCCGGTACCTCATCGGGGGAGCGCAGGGTCCGGTGTGCGGTGGAGCCGGCGCTCCAGGCGGCCTTCAGCAGCAGGGGGAAGCGGAGCGCGGCGGCCGCGTCGTGCAGATCGTGCTCCGTGGCGACCGGGCGGAACCGGGGCTGGGATATGCCGCGTTCCTGCCAGGTGCGGCGCATCATCCGCTTGTCGCGGGCCAGGGCGCAGCTGTCGCCCGCCCCGGCGAGACCGAGCTTCTCGCAGGCCTCCGCGACGGCGACCACCGCGTACTCGGAGAACGTGACGACCGCGTCGGCGCCCACCGCCTGGGCCCGGGAGACGATCAGGGACACCAGGTCGCGGCGCTCGCACTCGGCGGGGCGCAGCACCGAAGCGCACAGCCGGTCCGCGGAAGCGGCCACACTGGGAGGGAGCGCGCTGAGCGCCAGCAGGTGCACTGCCGACCGTGCGGCGACCCGTGACAGGGCGTACCCCAAGGGCGGACCACCCTTGGCATACACGAACAGCACCTTGCTCACTGGAATCCGACTCCTTTTCATATGCTGGGAACCATCGGAAACGGCTGTCAACGCCCGGCCCCCCGGGATCCGAACGCCGTCCCTCAAGCGAAGCAGCCATGCGGCCCACCGTTCCCCGCATCGGGCCGCAACCGCTCAGGCAAATGCCAGAGTTGTGGACCGCGTCACTCCGTCGTGAAGGTTCTGTGATGGCGTATGGCGGTCCGCTGCGGTGTGCGGATGTCGCCAGATCGGCCGAGAACCGGGCATGCCGACCCGCGCCGGGGGATACGCATGGCCATGGCGCGCCGTCCGAAACCCGTTGAACTCATCACCACAAAGGGGCCCGTCGTGGACGAGACCAGTCTGAAGTCGCTGCTCGAACACCTTCCGGTGTCCTGGTGGGAGGCCGACCGCGAGTTACGAGTGATCGACAGCGGCGGCGGTGCCTTCGATGACACCGTGACCGCCCAGCGGTTCCTCGACACCGTGCGCAAAGAACTCCCCGGGCCGCCCGCAGCACCTGAAATCAGCCATTGGCAGGCGCAGTTCGACGGTCGTGTCTTCGATGTGAACTGGCCCCTCGGCGTGCCCCGCCAGGGCCGTTCCCGCGGACTGGCGGTGGAGGTCGGTTCCCGTACGGCCGCCCCCCGCCGCTACGACGCCTTCGCCGACCTCGCCCCCGCCGCGGCCTTCATCCGGGACGCGAACGGGCACTACCTCTGGGCGAACCATGCCTACGCCCACCTCTACGGCACCACACCGGAGCACATCATCGGCAAGGACGTCACCGACGTCGACGGCCCGGCCGACGCCCCCCAGGTGCTGAGCCTGGACCGCGAGGTGCTCGACCGCGGCAAACCCGTCCGGCACACCCTCACCTACCACCGCTTCGACGGCACCGGCGGGCAGGCGGTCGGCCATCGCTTCCCGGTCCGGGAAGCCGGCCAGACCTGCGTGGCGGGCATCTACATCGACATCAGCGACTACACCCGCGCGCTGCGCCAGCGCCGGGAGGCCGAGGAGAACCTGCACGCACTGCGCGACCACAGCGGACTGCCCTGCGCCCTGATCTCCGCGGGCGGCCGCATCCAGCAGGCCAGCGCCGCGGCCGCCGAGATGCTGCAGACCCGGCTCTCCGACCTCGTCGGCCGCCGGGCGCACACCGTGCTCGGACCGGCGCCGGAATTACCGGGGCTGCACCGCAGCTGGCTCGATCTGATAGCGCGCCGCAGCCGGCGCATCCAGACCACCGTCGTACTCATGGACGCCCGCGGCCGGCAGCGCCGGGCCCGGCTGCATCTGACGACGGTGGGCCGGAGCGCGGACCGCGCGACCAGCGTCTGGGCGGTCGTCACCCACCAGAGCCTCGCCCACGATCCCCATCCGCCGCTGACGGCGACCCAGGTCCGCATCCTCTCCCTGCTGGCCGCCGGCCGCAGCAACGCCGAGATCGCCACCTCGCTGCACCTCTCCCGGCAGACCGTCGACTACCACCTCAGCCGGCTGCGCGACCTCCTGGACGCCCCGACCCGGCCCGCCCTGGTCGCCCGCGCCTACGTGCTGGGCATCCTCGCTCCCCAGGCCTGGCCGCCGCGCTCGTCCACGGCCTGCCATCCGCACAGCGTGACCTGACGGGCCCACCGCCGTCGCCCCCGGGGTTTTTGGGCCACCCGGCTGATTGTGGCCACCGGGGGTTTGCTCCCCGCGGGTTGAACGCCGGTGCCGGCCGACCGCGGCAGCACGATACGTCTGGCATCGGAACGATGAAGAGGCGAGGAGCGTCGTGAGAAGAATGATGCAGGCGGGAACGGTCGTCGGGGCGTGCGGGCTGGTGCTCTTCGGCGGCGGCGCGGCCCAGGCGGTGTCCCTCCCGGAATCGCTGCTCTCCACGGTGGCGGACGCCGATGTGGGCACCCTGAACGGCACGGTCAACGGGGTCGTCTGCAACAACCGGCTGGGTCAAATCCACTACAGATCACCGGTGTTGGCATCCCCGCACGCTTGCGTGAACGGGCCGGTGAACAGCGGCAACAGCCTGCACAGCGGAAACTTCATCAATCACGGGAACCCGAACAACAGCGGGAACCTCTCCAACACCAACGGCAACACCAACGCCGCCAACTCGGTCACCGGCGCGTCGACGGGCAGTGGCAACAACGTGCAGCGCGTCCTGGGAGGCCTCTTCCACCACTGATCCGCGTCGGCGGAGGGAGACGGCGGAGCCGCTCCGGTCCCGGTGCCCCCGGGACCGGAGCGGCTCCGCGCACATGCCGGCTCAGTCGCGGTGGATGCGCTGCTCGTTGTTGCCGGACTTGGTCGCCGTGCCGGTCGTGCCGCCCGTGTCGTCGTTGGTGTTCGCGTTGGTGTTGGTGGGGCTGCCGCTGTTGCTGACGGTGCCGGAGACATGGACGTTCTGCGATCTCCGCGGATTTCCGCTGAGCACCGGCCCGTTGATGCAGAACCGGGCCCGGTGCGCGCAGCGGAACCTGGCGTCGAAGCGGGCGACGGTGTTGCTGTTCGAGACCCCGTCGCCGCCCGACGGCGCGGCCCACGCCAGGGTGGGCGAGACCGTACCGGCGGCCAGGAGCAGACCGCAGGCTCCTGCCGTCACGACATTGACGCGTGCCGAATTCTTCACAGTGTGCTCCCGCGCTGGTGGTTGGTACCCGGGGATCTTGCTATCCCGGATGCCCGCCACCACCAAGCCTGAGCAACGGCCGGTCCCGTGTATTCACCCTGTCCGATTATGGGAATCACCGTGACGGCCCTGGGAAAAGGGCCGCCACGGTGACGTTCCGAGGGAGGCGTCCGCTCAGCGTCCGGCGATCGCCTCGGCGAGGGCGAGGACCCGGCGGGCGTCCTCGACATGCAGGTTCTCGATCATGCGGCCGTCGACGGTGACCACACCGCGGCCCTCGCGGGTCGCCTCGTCGAAGGCGTCAATGATCTTCCGCGCATGAGCGATCTGGTCGGCGGACGGGGCGAAGGCCCGGTTGCACGGCTCGACCTGCGACGGATGGATGAGCGTCTTCCCGTCGAACCCGAACTGCCGGCCCTGTACGCACTCGGCCTCGAACCCCTCGGCGTTCTTCACGTCGTTGTAGACGCCGTCCAGGATCACCTTGCCGGTGTCACGGGCCGCCAGCAGCGCCAGCGACAGCCCGGTCAACAGCGGGGCCCGGCCGGGGACATGCTCGGCGTGCAGCTCCTTCGCCAGGTCGTTGGTGCCCATCACCAGCACGGTGAGCCGCTCACTGGCGGCGGCGACCGCACGGGCGTCCAGCATCGCGCGCGGGGTCTCGACCATGGCCCAGATGGCCGTGCGGTCCGGGGCGCCGGCGGCCTCCAGCGCGCGCTCGACCTCCCGCACGGTGTCGGCGGACTCCACCTTGGGCACCACCACCGCGTCCGGACCGGCCTCGGCGGCGGCCCGGAGGTCGTCGGCGTGCCAGGCGGTGCCCGGACCGTTCACCCGGATCGTCACCTCCCGGTAGCCGTATTCGCCCGAGCCCGCGGCGGCCGCGACCCGCTTGCGCGCGTCGGCCTTCGCGTCGGGGGCGACGGCGTCCTCCAGGTCGAGGATCAGCGCGTCGGCGGGCAGGGACTTGGCCTTTTCCAGGGCGCGTTCATTGGCACCGGGCATGTAGAGCACGGAGCGGCGCGGTCGCAGGATCGCGTCGGACACGGGTGTTACTCCTTCTCGGCCGCGGCGTAGGCGTCGCGCAGCTCGGGGTCGCGGGCGGCGAGGGCATCGGCGAGCTCGGCGACCACCTGGCACTGCTTGTACGTGGCGTCGTCCTGCATCTTGCCGTCGATCATCACCGCACCGGTGCCGTCGCCCATCGCCCCGATGACCCGGCGGGCCCAGGCGACGTCGGCGGGGGCGGGGGAGAAGACCTTCTTGGCGATGGCGATCTGCACCGGGTGCAGGCTCCAGGCGCCGACACAGCCCAGCAGGAAGGCGTTGCGGAACTGGTCCTCGCAGGCGGTGGTGTCCTTGATGTCACCGAACGGCCCGTAGTACGGCAGGATGCCGTGCGCCGCGCAGGCGTCGACCATCCGCGCCAGGGTGTAGTGCCACAGATCCTGCTGGAAGGTGGCCCGCGGGGCGGCGCCGTCCGTGCCGTGCGGGTCCTCGCGGACCAGGTAGCCGGGGTGTCCGCCGCCCACCCGGGTGGTCTTCATCCGGCGGCTGGCGGCCAGGTCGGCCGGGCCCAGCGAGATGCCCTGCATCCGGGGGCCGGCCCCGGCGATCTCCTCGACGTTGGCGACGCCGGTCGCGGTCTCCAGGATGGCGTGCACCAGGATCGGCCGGGTGATCTGCGCCTTCGCCTCCAGCTGGGCGAGCAGCCGGTCGACGTAGTGGATGTCCTCGGCGCCCTCGACCTTCGGCACCATGATGACATCGAGCCTGTCGCCGATCTCGGTGACCAGCGTCAGCAGATCGTCCAGCGCCCAGGGCGAGTCCAGACTGTTGATCCGGGTCCACAGCTGCGTGTCACCGAAGTCCGTGGCCTTGGCGATCTTCACCAGGCCGGACCGTGCCGCCTCCTTGCGGTCGGCTGCGACGGCGTCCTCCAGATTGCCGAGCAGTACGTCCACGGTGGGCGCGATGGCCGGCACCTTGGCGGCCATCTTCTCGTTGCCCGGGTCGAAGAAGTGGATCATCCGGGACGGCCGGAACGGTACCTCGCGTACCGGTGTGGGCGCCCCGACTGCCAGCGGGCGGAAGAAGTCCTTCGGAGAACGCATGCACAGTCTCCCTGGTCGGCTCGGAGGGCGGGCCGCCGCCGGTGCCCGGCGGCGCCCTTGCGGCCCTCACTCTAGGCCCGACCTGGGGCAACATTACTGACCAGTATGTGTGCCGTTGGTCACCGTCGGCGAGGAAACCGGCCCCGCAGGCACAGGCCGTCAGCGGCAGGCCCGGACCGCCGGGTTCCCGCCACCCCGGTCCGCTCAGGACCCCAGACAGTCGACGAACTTCACCCGGTCGCCCGCGCCCTTGATGAAGTCCTCCGGTGCGTGGTTGCGCAGCCGGCACATGTCATAACGGGCCCGGGGGCCGGTGCCGCCGCCGTTCTCGTAGGAGTGCTGCCCGGACAGCTGACAGGAGTCGTACCGCACCAGCGGCCCCTGGGGCCCGACGCGGTAGCGGTGCGGGCTGCTCTCCCCGGCGAAGGACTTGAAGGCGTGCGCGGTGTCGTCACAGTCGTTGAAGTGCACCGTGCCGCTGTCCCAGGCACAGTCGATGACGACGGTGTCCGGGTCGCGCACCTCGAAGCGGATGTCCTCGGCGTGGAAGCGCTGCACCGAGTCATGGTGCGGACCGCGCGGGAAACGGAAGAAGGTGCTGGTGCGCCCGTACTCCTCGGTGTCCTCGGGGCGGCGGCCGGTGACGATGTAGGAACCGCCGCGGCAGGTGATGGAGCCGCCGTAGGGGAACTCCAGGAAGTTGCCCCAGGCGTACTCGACCTTCATGTCGTTGAACCAGTAGTTGAGGAACTGGTCCTGCTGGCCGTGGCTCAGCGACTTCTGCGACAGCCCGGAGTACAGGAACGCCTTGCGGTAGGCGCCGCCCACCCGGCAGGCGTCCCAGCGCATCTCCGAGTTGGTGTTGCTGCCGTCCAGGGCCACTCCGTAGGTCCACTCGCCGGTCCATTCGCACTCGGTGAAGCGGTAGTCCTGGGCCTGACCGGTCGAGTAGGAGTAGAAGAACGAGGCGCCGGGGGTCGCGGCGGCGAAACCCAGCTGCTCGAACATCACGTTCGCCCAGCTGTCCTCGTTGCGGCACAGATAGGAGTCCTTGCCTTCGGGCGGTGCGAACAGCAGCTGGGTCATGCGCTTGCCGGCCCCGCGGAACCGTAAGCCGTTCGCCTTGAGCTTGCCGCCGGCCGCGTCGAGCAGCGCATGGGGCCTGCGGATGAGGTAGGTACCCGCCGGTATGTCGATCACGGTCCGGCCGACGTGGTCCCACACCCGGCCGGCCGCACGGGAGTAGGCGCGGGCGAACGCCCGGCTGTCGTCGGTGCGTCCGTCGCCCTTGGCGCCGCAGTCCGCCACCACGTCGATGACGTCCTTGCCCTTGGGCTTGTGGCCGGTGACTTCGGGGACCCGGGCGTCGTCGGACGACTGCCGGGAGGCAGGGGAATCCTGCTCGCACCCGGTGAGGGCGGCCGCCAGCGCCGCGGCCGTGCCCGCCAGCACCGTCCGGCGATCGGCGCCACCGGTTGACGGGGAGGTCCTGCCTGCCATGATGTTGCTCCTTCGGGGGTTCCATTTCATCAGGTGGGGGATATGAGCCAGTTCGGATATGCGATCAGGCAGCTGTCGGCGGCCCAGAAATCCGCGAAGGGAGTGTCCCTGTACTCGCGCCATGTGAACCGGCCGGCCGGCCGGGTGTTAGCCGCCGTGGGCTACGGCCTCAAACTGACACCCAATCAAATCACCATGATCAGCGGGGTTTTCACCTTTTCCGGCGTGGTCATGATTGCCGTGCTCCGCCCCTCACCCGCCGCCGCGGCGGCGATATTCGCGGCACTGGTCCTCGGCTTCGCCCTCGACTCCGCCGACGGCCAGCTCGCCCGGCTCACCGGAACCGGCAGCGCCGCGGGGGAGTGGCTGGACCATGTGGTCGACTGCGCCAAGATGCTCGCCCTCCACATGGCCGTACTCGTCTCGTTCCACCGCTCCTTCGGTCTCTCCGACCCCCGGATTCTGTTCGTCCCCATCGCCTTCCAGTTCGCCGCGGTGATGGTCTTCTTCGGCGGCATCCTCACCGAACAACTCAAGCGCGCCGACCGGCTGCGGAACGGTGCGGGCGGTCCGGTGCCCGCGGCACCCGCCTCCACGCTGCGCTCCGTCGCCCTGCTCCCGGTCGACTACGGGGTGTTCTGCGCCCTGTTCCTGCTGTTCGGCAGCCGGGACGCGTTCCTGGTGGGGTACTGCGGCCTGCTCGCCGCCCATCTCCTGTTCATGGTGGCGTTCCTGGTGAAGTGGTACCGCGAACTGTCCGCCCCCGGCCGCTGACGGCCGGGGACGGACCACTCACCGGGACGGGCGACCCGGACCGGGCAGCGGCCCGGGTCCCCCGGTCACGCCGAGTTCGCGCGTCCGTCGAGTACCTTGCGCAACAGCGTGCTCGACGTGTGCACGGTGTAGGGGAAATAGACCACCTCGACCCCGACCGCCGCGAAATCCCGTTCGAGCTTGTCGCCCTTGCTCGTCCCCCGCCAGTCGTCGCCCTTGAAAATGACGTCGAACCGCACCTGCTGCCAGGTCTCCAATTTGTCGGGCACCGTCTCGACGAACGCCGCATCCACAAAGCGGACGCTGCGTACGATCTCCAGCCGCTCGGTCAGCGGAATGACCGGTGCCTGCCCCTTCGCCTGCACCGCCATTTCGTCCGAGACGACACCGGCCACCAGATAGTCGCACTGGCTTTTGGCGTGCCGGAGAATATTCAGGTGCCCGACATGGAAAAGGTCGTAGACCCCGGGCGCATAACCTACTCGGTGCGTCATTTACCCCCCACTCGGCGTTCGGTCAGTTTCTGGCGGTCACATAGACCGGGCCGTTGCGCCCGGACACATTCGTACCGTCGGTGACCTCGAGCGAATACCGGTGCCGGGCCCCGGGCTCCACGGTGTCCGTGTAGCTCATGGTGGGCCGGTTCCAGTAGCGCGAGTCCTGCGTGAGCGAGGTCAGATACTCGCCGTCCCGGTAGATCTTGTAGGTCAGGACACCGTCGTCCCGGTCCCACGAGGCCTTCCAGTTCAGCGTGATCTTGCCCCGGGACCCGCTCGCACCGCTGAGCAGCGGCACCTGCGGAGCCCCGGTGTCCGGCGCCGCCGCGAACCGGGTCAGCCCCTGCTGCGGCCGCTCGTTGACGACGGTGAACTCGCCGCCCGCCCACAGGATGCCGTCCGCCATGGTCAGCGCCCGCGGTCCGATCTGCTCGCCGATCCCGTCGTTGGTGTCCGGGAACCACGGCAGGATGGTCTTGTCCGAGATCGACTGCGCCAGGAAGTGCTGACGGTTGCCGATGTCGTTGAAGCCGCCCGGCGTGTTGGAGCAGTCGTGCGCGTGGGAGCCGCTGTAGAGGACCCCCTTGTACGGCAGCACGGCCTGGGTGGCGCCCAGACAGGTGTCCTTCCAGAGCTGCCCGCCGTCCGACAGCCGGCCCGCCGCGCGGCCGTCGAAGACCCCGCCGCCGGTGCCCTCGGCGCCCAGATAGAAGTTGGTCCCGTCGTTGACGAGCGACTTGACCGCTGACCGCTGGGGAATCCAGCCGGTGAAGGAGTTGACGACCCGGCCGGTGGTCGCGTCCAGCCCGGCCAGCGCGTGCACGCCCAGCAGACTGCCGTTCACCGAGGTGAACCGGCCGCCGATGATGACCTTGTTGAGCTGGGGAGCGACCGTGAGGGCGTTGACCGCCGGGGTGGGGTCGTTGCCGACCGAGGAACCACGGATCGTCGCCTTGAACGGGAGCAGCTCGCTGTCGGGCCGCAGCGCGGCGACCCGTTCGCGGGTCTGTCCCTGGACGGTGTCGAAGCCGCCGCCGATGTAGACCGTGTCGGCGGTGACGTCCAGGGCCCGGACGGTCGAGCTGACCGTCGGCTTCCAGTCCGCGCCGATGGTGCAGTCGGCGGTGTTGAGGGCGGCTGTGTTGGACCGGCCCACCGGACCGGCCTTCCCGAACGAGCCGCCGATGTAGATCTTCGAGCCGTCGGGCGAGGCCTTCATGGCCCGGACGGTGCCCGTACCGCCGGTGAACGCCGGGGCGCACGGCAGCGGTTCACCGGTCTTGGCGTCGAACGCCGCGAAGTTCTCCCGGGCCAGCTCACCCCCGGAGCCGGGCGCGGCGCCCGGCGGCCGGATGTGGCTGAAGGTGCCTCCTACGTAAACGATGCCCTTGGCATAGGCCATGGCCCACACGATGCCGTCGGTCTGCCATGTGCTCAGCGGATCGGCGGTGAGTGTGGATTCGCCGGTGGCCTGAGCCGGACCGGCGGACAGCACCGTCGATGCGGTGCCCAGCACGGCGGCTGCGAGCAAGAGATGGACAGGTCTGCTTCGTTGGCGCACAGGTCCCCCCTGGAAGCGCGATCGGAATTGTCAGGGTAGGACGTGGGAACGCGACGAGTTCTGTGCGGAAATGGGCCCAGTGTTCACTGTGAGTTTCCCGAACCACGCTTACGCAGCGCCCCGATGAACTCCCCTACCCCCAGCGGCAAACGATAGCGCCAGACGGCCGCGCCGAAAGCCCCCATGGCTAAAACAATTCCCAAAAGGGCGCCAGGAAGGCTGTCGCCGAAAAGCATCCGCAGGGTGAACACCGGTACCGCCACGGTCACCACGCCGGTCAGCGCGGCGTACAGATAGCCCCGGTCGACGGTGCGGAATCCCAGGCGGTAGCGGGTAAGGAGCGCCGAGGCACCGTTGTCCACCACGATCGCCAGACCCCAGGACACCGCCGCCCCCAGCACCCCGTACCGCGGCACCAGCCATACCCCGCTGCCCAGTTGGACCACGAACGCGGCGCCCGCAACCACCAGATTCCAGACGCTCCGCCCGGCCATGAGGATGACCGTCTGCGCATTGCCGACGCCGACGTTGACCAGACAGGCCGCCGCCAGGACCACCAGCCCCGCCGCGCCCTCGTCGAAGCCGGGCCCGAACAGCGACAGCACCGTACGGGGGAAGGCGGCCAGGACCAGGAACACCGGCCAGGAGAACAGCGCGATCCAGCGGGTCGACAGCGCGTGCAGATGGTGCGCCCCGGATGCGTCGCCGCCCGCCGTCAGCCGGCTGATCTGCGGTGCCACCGCCAGTCTGACCGCCAGCTGGAGCAGCGTCCCCGCGGTGACCAGCCGCCCGATCGCGGTGTAGATGCCGGCGTCGGTGCCGGTGCCCAGCACCGACAGCAGGATCACCCCGATCCACACCGCGGCGATGTCGAAGACCGACGACACCGCCCGCGGCCCGGCGAACGCCCAGAACTCCCGTGCCCTCGGCGGTGGTTGACCGCTCCCCGGATGCGCGCGCAGCGACCGGCGCAGCGAGACACCGGCGGCCACCGCACCCAGCACCCCCGGAACCAGCCAGGCCGCGGAGAGCCCGGCCACACTCGGGGCGAACAGCACCAGCGGCACCGCGAGCAGCACCCGCAGGGCCGGTTTGCCGATCTGCTCCACGCCCACGAAGGGCACCACCGAGCCGTACCCCCGGGTGGCCCCGAGCAGCACCAGCGCCACCGTCGTCACCGGCAGGAACACCGCGAAGAGCCGCACCAGCGCGGCGGCCCGGCCCGGGTCCAGCTCCGGCAGCAGCAGACCGGCGAGCCCGGGGGAGCACACCAGCACCACCGCGCCCGCGGCGCTCGCCAGCAGCGTCGGCAGGACCGAGATCCGCAGCAGAGCCGGTACCCCGGCGCCGCCGCTGAGTTCCAGGTCCCGCGAGACGAAGCGGACCAGTGCGGTATCGGCGCCCAGCTTCAGCGCATTGCTCAGGATGGTGAAGGCCGCGACCCCCGTGAACACCACGCCCGCCCCACGGGCCCCGAGGCCGTGGGTGATGACGGCGACGAGGACGAACCCGAACAGCGCGTTGGCGGCCGAGCCCGCCAGGCCGAACAGACTGCCGCGGACGGTGCTGCCGACCCCGCGCCCGCCGGCCGCGGTGCCGCCCGCGGCCGGCGGCGCCGACCGGCCCCCCGGTTCCGCCGGACGGATGCCCGTCACCTGCGCAGCGAGGTGGTGTCGGCGTCGAGTCGGGCACCGTCCTCCGGCGCCGGGCCGACGCGCGGCGGCGGGCCCGGCCGCGGGGTCACCGCCGCGGCCCGCGGACGGCCCCGGCCGCGCTTGCGGTGCGTCGGCCCGCCGTCCGACAGCCGGCGCAGCGACGTCCCGCGGCCGCCCTTGTCCAGGACGGCCCCCAGGATGTGCCCGCCGGCGCCGGTGATCAGCTCCCACACCCGGTCCAGATCGTCCCGGCGGACCTCGTTGAGGTCACACACCACCACCACACCGGCCGCCTGCTTGGCGACCGCCAGCCCGTCCGCGTGCGACAGCAGCGGGCCGGTGACGACCACGACGTTCTCGTTCGGGCCCGACGGCGTGTTCAGCAGCCGCGCGAACTGCGGCGAGGACAGCGCACGGGCCGGATGGGGCACCTCCCGGCCGGGCAGCACATCGAACCGCCCGTCCACCCCCGCGTCCACCGCGAGCCGCTCGCCGTCGGCCCAACCGCCCGGCACCGGACGGCCGTGACCGGGGTGCAGCGGAAGCCGCTGGGCCAGCTGCGGAGTGCGCAGATCGGCCTCGACCAGCAGGATGTCATTGCCGATCTCGGCGAACGCACCGGCGAGGTTGACCGCGACCGAGACGGCCTCCTCGTGCTCCCGGGGGGAGACCACCAGCAGGCTGCCACGGCCCGCGAACCGCTGGTCGTGCACCAGCCGGAAGGCAATCGTCCGGTAGGCCTCGGCCCGGTTGCCGCGACCGGTCCGCCCGACCTCCAGCAACTCGGCACCGCCCTGCCGACGCGGCAGGATGCCCAGCACCGGCGCCCGCAGATTGTCCTGCACATCGGCCACCGACCGGACCCGCGGCTCCAGGACCGAGCGGACCCAGGCCGCCAGGATGCCCAGCACCAGACCGACCACCGCCCCGGCCAGCAGCAGCACCACGAGACCCGGGCTGGACGGGAAGGCAGGCGGATCGCCCTTGCGGACGATGTCACCGGGCGTCGTGTCGAGGGACTTCAGGCTGGAGATCCGGCCCTGGAGATCCGCTATCTCCGACACCAGGTTGCTGCGCTCGGACTCATCGGTGGCCCGCCCCCCGCTCCCGCCCGCGATCCGCCGGTCCAGCACCTTGCGCTGCTCCTGCAGCGGCTTGAGTTCGGTGCTGAGCTTGCTGACGGTCTTGTCTATCCGCTGGGTCGCGGCGCGCTGCCGGTAGTCGAGGTACGCGTGCACGAAGGCGTTGACGAGCGCGGACGCCCGGTCCGGGGAGTCCGCGTCGTACTCGAACATCAGGGTCTGGGTCTCGGGCGGATTGCTCACCCGCAGATCCCGCTGGAGCCGGGCCGGATCGGTGTCCAGCTTCAGCGCCTTGGCCGCGCCGGCCGCGACCGAAGCGCTCTGCGCGATCTGCCGCTCGGTGCCCATGCTGATCTGCTTGTCCACCGAGACCCCGCCGGCCTCGAACGGCGCCGTACTGATCGCATGCACCACGACCTCGCCGGTCGCCGTGTAGGTCGAGCCGCCGAGCAGGGACACGGCGCCACCGCCGAGCATGCCCAGCACCAGCCCCAGAACGACCAGGGCCCGATACCGGAAGAGCTGGCGCAGTTGGTCCCGGATCTGGTCCGGCTCCTCCGCGGGCTCGTCGAAGACGCTCACGTACGTGCTCCTCCTGTGGGTAGCGGCAAGGCGGCGCGGTGCGCCGGCGGGGACGAGGTGTTCCCGGGGCCCTCGTCGGACGGCGGAAGGGCCCGCCGTCCCGGTTTCCGGGTGATCAGCAGCGGGATGCAGACCAGCAGCGCGAGCGGGCCCACGATGGCCATCAAACTGCCGCGCAGCAGCACCAGTTGGTAGAAGCCGAAGGCCGGCACCAGCAGCGCCGCGAGGGTCGCCGGGCGCCGCCGCAGCCGGTGCCGCAGATCGTCGATGCGCCGCCCCACCGCGCCGATCAGGCCGAAGACGGCGATGACCGACGGGAAACCGGCCCACATGTACGACTCGATCCACAACGGCGCGGAGAGGTTCTCGAAGGTGTAGCCGGCGTGCCGGGCCAGCAGGATGCCCGCGTCATCGGGCTTGCCGGGCCAGACGGCACGCGGCACGAAGAACAGCGGGGGGCCCAGCGCCGCCGTCGGGGTGAAGCCGTGCTTGTGCACGTAGTCCACGCCCGTCTCGATCTGCTGGAAGGCGTCGTAGTCACCGTTGGAGGTGAACTGCTCGGCGAGCGAGACGACATGGACCGGTTCGCGTTTGTCGTAGCGGAAGTAGTCGCTGTACGGGAAGACCACCAGCACCACGGCCGCCACGCCCGCCGCACCGAACCGGAAGGCCCGCGGGCCGCGCAGCCAGGAGGCCCCGAAGACCAGCGCCAGCAGGACCGTACCGGCCCAGAAACGCGGCTGGCTGATCGGGTTGTTGACGACCACGTTCACCGCGACCATCAGCGGGAGCAGCAGCCACCGTAACCCGCGCAGAGTGCGGTCACCGGCGGTGAACCGCGGTACGTGCACCAGTCCCACCAGCGCCCAGAAGGCCGGCACCGACAGGGCCCAGGCGGCCATCGCCCGGTCCGCCGACGCGGCCGGCGCCGCCTGCGCCGCGGCCTCGTTGGCGGCCTGCCGGCTGAGGAAGAACGCCGACAGCCCGCCCTGCCCCGGGATCAGCGCGACCGCCAGCAGCAGCGCCGCACCGCACAGCAGCAGCACCCGCCCCGGCGACAGCCGCCGGGCCAGCACCGGTTCGAGGACCGTGGAGGTGCGCGCCGAGCGCCAGGACGCCACCGCGGACCCCGCGCTGTAGGCCAGAAGTCCCGCCTCCACCACGGCAGTTGTCGCGAACGCGGTGTGCGCGTCGACCACGAACCCCCGGGGATAGGCGTCCGTCGCCAGCATCGCCAACGGCGCGAGTCCCAGCCACACATAGGAAAACAGCCAGAAACCGAAGGCGATCAGCCGCGCCCGGACATCGGTCAGCACCCGGGCCAGCGCCCCGCCCGTGTGGATCACCACCACACACTGCACCGCCAGCGCGGCACCGAAGCGCGCGTCCAGCGACTGCAGGATCAGCACCGGAAGCAGCACCACCAGCAGCAGCGCCCAGCAGCTCAGCGCGGCGACGCCCCGCACCGGCACCGCGGTGCCCGGACGTTTCCCGTGCAGCACGGCCCACCTCCCCCCAACTCCCCACCAGCGACCACAATCTAAAGGACATCGGGAAAACAAGGTCGGCTTCGGGACACAATCGCAACTCAATTCACAACCCGCGGGCTCCGGTTGACTCCTACGATGACCGCACATCCTGAGGGGGGCCATTCGTGGAAGACTCGTTCGCGGGCCGGTGCGTGCTCCTGGTCTCGACCAATTACGCACCCGAACACACCGGCATAGGGCCGTACTCGACCCAGATCGCCGAGCACCTGGCCGCATCCGGCGCCGACACCCATGTCCTCGCGGGCATGCCGCACTACCCCGCCTGGCGGGTGGCGGACGGCTACCGCGGCCGCTGGCGCGTCCGCGAGCGCCGCGGCGGGGTGACCGTGCACCGCCGGCGGCACACCGTTCCGCCGCACCAGACCGCCCTGCGCCGGGCGCTGTTCGAGGCGAGCATCCTGGCCCACGGCGCCCTGACACCGCCGCGCATCCGGCCCGACGTGGTGCTCTCCCAGATGCCCAGCCTGGCCGGGGGAGTGCTGGGCAGCCGCCTGGCGCGGCAGGCCGGCGTCCCGCATGTCGTGGTCGTCCAGGACCTGATGGGCGCCGCCGCCGCGCAGAGCGGCATCCAGGGCGGGGGCCGGGCCGCCGCAGTGGCCGGGGCCGTGGAGGCGCGGGTGCTGCGCCGGGCGGCCGTCGTCGGCGTCGTGCACGAGTCGTTCGTGGACCGGGTCACCGCGATGGGCGTACCGCGCTCCCGGGTGCATGTGGTGCCCAACTGGACGCACGTACAGGGCCCGAGCGGCGACCGGGACCGCACCCGGGCCCGGCTGGGCTGGTCCGACGACGAGACCGTGGTGCTGCACGCCGGCAACATGGGCCTCAAACAGGGGCTGGAGGTCCTGGTCGAGGCCGCGCGGCTGGCCGGTCAGGAGGCCGCGCCGGTGCGCTTCGTGCTCATGGGGGACGGCAACCAGCGCGCGCATCTTCAACGGCTGGCCGCGGAGGTCCCCGCGCTGGCCTTCCTGCCGCCCGCCGACGCCGAGGACTTCCCCGAGGTGCTCGCCGCCGCCGATGTGCTCGCGGTGACCCAGAAGGCCTCGGTGCTCGACATGAGCCTGCCGTCCAAGCTGACCTCGTACTTCATGACCGGCCGGCCGGTGATCGCCTCGGTGGCCGCCGAAGGGGGCACGGCCCAGGAGGTGCTGCGCTCCGGCGCCGGTACGGTGCTCGCACCGGAGGATCCCAAGGCGCTGCTGGCCGAGGTCCGGGCACTCGCCGACGACCCCGGTCGGGCGGCCCGGCTGGGCGCCCGCGGCCCGGAGTACGTCGAGCAGCGGCTGAGCAGCCGGGCCGGTCTGGAGCGGATCACCGAGCTGCTGCGGACCGCCCGCGCCGGCCGGACCGCCGCACGGTAGCCGCGGGCGGCGGGGGCCGGGCCGCCCCCGCCGCCCGCGGTCAGCCGGCGCCGGGCCGGGCGAGGGACCCGTACCACTTCTCCAGCCGGTCGGCGACGGCCGCGAGGGAGAACTCCGCCTCCACGGCCGCATGACCCGCGCGGGTCACCCGCTCCCGCAGCGACGGGTCCTCCAGGAGCCGCAGCACCGCGTCCGCCAGCTGCTCCGGCGAACCGTCGGTCACCAGCGCGGCCTCGCGCCGCCGCAGCGCATCCGCGATCCCGCAGCTGTCGGTGCAGACCACCGGGGTGCCCACCGCCAGCGACTCCAGCACACTCATCGGGAACGGCTCATCGACGCTGGGCAGGACGTACACGGTGGCCCGCGCCGTCCGTCGCACCGCGGCGTCGTGGTCGAGGGCCCCGCCGTACGTCACCACCTCGCCCAGCCCCTCCTCGGCGATCAGCCGCCGGACCTCCGCCAGCCGGCCCTCGTCCGAACCGTGCAGGGTGAAGGTCACCTCGGGCCGTTTGCGGTGCACCAGCGCGGCCATCCGTACGAAGGCCTCGGGCCGTTTGCGGCTCTGGAGCCGGGCGAGGAAGAGCACATCCGTGTCGCCGCGCGCCGCGTCGGCCGGGCGGGAGCGGACCCCGTTGGGCAGTCTGACCAGCCGCGGTCCGCGGGGGCCCAGCACCCGCCGCAGCCCCGTCTCCTCCTCGTCGGTGAGCACCAGCGCCGCGGACGCCCGCCGCAGCAGCGGGACATAGACCCGGTCGAAGAGCCGGGCCACCGCCGAGCCGCGGGGCTGGACCATGCCATGAGTCTGTACGAGGAAGGGCCGGCGGCGCACCACGGCCACCGCGAGCGCGGCCAGCGACACCAGGTCCCGGCCGGCGTGCAGATGCAGTGCGTCGGCCCGGCCGGTCCGCCGCCAGAGCGTGGGCAGCAGCCCCGGATGGAACAGTCCGAGGAAGCCCTGCCCCGGCACCAGGGTGCGGGCGGTCCGGGCGCGCAGCGGCACCCCGTCCACGGACCGCGGGGCAGCGCTGCGCCCCCGCCACAGCGAGATCAGCTCCACCTCGTGTCCCCGCGAGGCCAGTTCGCCCAGCTGCCCGGTCGCCACGCTCACCGGGCCGCCGTACGCTCCGTCGTCGCTGACCAGCGTCACGACATGGGTGATCCTCATACGGCTCCCCCGGTGGTGTGTACGGCCCCGGCCGGCACATCGCGGTGCGCCACCGCCCCCGCGCCGACCACCGCACCCGCGCCGACGGTGACGCCGCGCAGCACCATCGCGCGGGCGGCCACCCAGGAACCGGGCTCCAGACGGATCGGCGCGTTGTCGAACTCGAAGGTGGGGGAGCGGCGTTGGTGGCTTCCGGTGCACAGCAGGGCACCCTGGGACACACAGACGTCGTGGCCGATGGTGATCGGCTCCAGGTTGATCAGCCAGGACTCCTCACCCACCCAGACGTCATCGCCGATCGTCAGCTTCCACGGCCACTGCACCCGCACCCGGTGCCGGATGAGCACCCGCTCGCCGACCCGGGCACCGAAGGCCCGCAGCAGCGGGGGCCGCAGCCGCGGCGGGCACCACCACTTCATGAACACGACGTTGAGCACGATGAACCAGGCGACCTGGGTCAGCAGCCCCCGGCCCTTGTCGTAGCCGGCGCCGGTGAACCCGCGCAGCCGGCGGTCGGTGGCGGTGACCGTCATCGGTCCACCCGCACCCGGTGACCGGAGAGTTCGTCCTCCAGCTGCCGTATGTCCGACTCCACCATGATCCGGGCCAGCTCGTCGAACTGCACCTTCGCCGACCAGTCCAGCAGGTTCTTGGCCTTGGAAGCGTCGCCGATGAGCGCGTCCACCTCGGAGGGCCGCTCGTACTTCGGGTCGAAGCGCACACTGCGCTCCCAGTCCAGCCCCACCGTGTCGAACGCGGCCTTCAGGAAGTCCCGTACGGTCGCCGCCACCCCGGTCGCCACCACGTAGTCGTCGGGCTCGTCCCGCTGGAGCATCCGCCACATGGCCTCCACGTACTCCGGGGCGTAACCCCAGTCGCGGACCGCGTCGAGGTTGCCGAGGTAGAGGTGCTCCTGCAGGCCCGCCTGGATGCGGGCCACCGCGCGGGTGATCTTGCGGGTCACGAAGGTCTCGCCGCGCCGCGGGCTCTCATGGTTGAAGAGAATGCCGTTGACCCCGAACAGGCCGTACGCCTCGCGGTAGTTGACCGTCGACCAGTACGCCATGACCTTGGCGCAGCCGTACGGGCTGCGCGGGTGGAAGGGCGTCGCCTCGTTCTGCGGCGGCGGGGTGGCGCCGAACATCTCCGAGGACGAGGCCTGGTAGAGCCGGGTCTGCACGCCGCTGGCGCGGATGGCCTCCAGCAGCCGTACGGCGCCCAGCCCGGTCACATCGCCGGTGTACAGCGGAGCGTCGAAGGAGACCCGGACATGGGACTGGGCGCCGAGGTTGTAGACCTCGTCCGGCTGCACATCGCGCAGCAGGTTCACCAGCGCCACCCCGTCCGACAGATCGACGTGGTGCAGCAGCAGTCGCCGGTCCGGGGTGTGCGGGTCCTGGTAAATGTGGTCGATGCGCTCGGTGTTGAAGCTCGACGAGCGTCTCATCAGCCCGTGCACCTCATAGCCCTTGCCCAGTAGCAATTCGGCGAGATACGAACCGTCCTGACCGGTAATTCCGGTGATGACCGCGGTTTTCGGCATGGCTTCCCCCCACGAGAAGTGATGTGCATCGGGTTAGAACTTGCTGGTGTGCCCACGCGCCGGCCGCACCGCGGGGGCGTGGACGCTACCCGCTCCGTCGCCCCCGGTCGAGAGCGAGAAGCGGCAGATATTTCCTGAAATAGCCGGTGGATGTATCGGGTTGACTGCCACAATCCGCCCCATGGATGACTTGCTTCCCACACCCGCCCGTGTCTTCGTCGCGGGCCACCGAGGCCTGGTGGGATCCGCCGTGGCCCGTCGGCTGTCCGCCCGGGGCTACGAGATACTGACCCGCACCCGCGCCGAGCTCGACCTGCGGGACGCCGGGGCCACCGAGGCGTATCTGCGCGCGGAGCGGCCCGATGCCGTGGTCCTGGCGGCCGCCCGAGTCGGCGGCATCATGGCCAACAGCACCTACCCCGTGCAGTTCCTCGAGGACAATCTGAGCATCCAGCTCAGCGTCATCGCGGGCGCCCACACGGCCGGGGTGCGCCGGCTGCTGTTCCTCGGTTCGAGCTGTATCTACCCCAAGCACGCCGCGCAGCCCATCACCGAAGACGCCCTGCTGAGCGGGCCGTTGGAGCCCACCAACGAGGCCTATGCGATCGCCAAGATCGCCGGGCTCGTCCAGATCCGCTCCTACCGCCGGCAGTACGGCTCCTCCTACATCTCCGCCATGCCGACGAACCTCTACGGACCGGGCGACAACTTCGACCTGGAGACCTCGCACGTACTGCCCGCGCTCATCCGCCGCTTCCACGAGGCCAAGGAGCAGGGGCTGCCGGAGCTGACCCTCTGGGGCACCGGCACCCCGCTGCGCGAGTTCCTGCACGTCGACGATCTGGCCGCCGCCTGCGAGGTGCTGCTGCGCCGCTACGACGGTGACGACACGGTCAACGTCGGCTGCGGTAGCGACCTGACCATCGCCGACCTGGCCTCCTGCGTCGCCGAGGCGGTGGGCTACGAGGGCCGGATCGCCTTCGACCCCTCCCGCCCCGACGGCACCCCGCGCAAACTCCTCGACATCAGCCGGATGCGCGCCCTGGGCTGGTCGCCCACCATTCCGCTCGCCGAGGGCATCGCCCGGACCTACCGGGCATGGCGAGCGGAGCCGGCCGCCGTGTGACCGCCCTCGCACCGTGCCGTGCGCCCGGCGCCCGCCTCGCGGCGAGGCGCCGGCCGCACACCTTCTAATAGGCACCGCGCCCGTCCACAACGGCGCGCACGGTACGGACCAGTACCTCTATGTCGCGGGCGTAGGACCAGTTGTCCACATAGCTCAGGTCCAGTGCGACGGTCTCGTCCCAGGAGAGGTCGGAGCGTCCGCTGACCTGCCACAGCCCGGTCAGTCCCGGCTTCACGGACAACCGGCGCAGCTCGGTGCCGTCGTACCGCTCCACCTCCTCCGGCAGCGGGGGACGCGGGCCGACCAAGGACATATGGCCGGCCAGGACGTTGAACAGCTGGGGCAGTTCGTCCAGCGAGAAGCGGCGCAGCAGCCGGCCCACCGGGGTCACCCGTGGATCCCGCCGCATCTTGAACATCGCCCCGTCGTGCTCGTTCGACGACTCCAGGGCGGCCCGCATCCGGTCGGCGGTGACGACCATCGTGCGGAACTTCCACATCCGGAACGGCATCAGATCCTGGCCGACCCGGATCTGCCAGTAGAACACCGGCCCGTTGGAGGTGAGCCTTATGGCGGCCGCCACCAGGGCGAACACCGGGAAGAGCAGCACCAGCAACAGCAGCGCCCCCAGCCGGTCGGTGACCTGCTTCAGCAGGACCGGCATCCCCCGCCGCGCCGCGGGCTCTATGTGCATCACCGTCAGTCCCGCTGCCTTCGCGAGCCTGACACGGTGCTGCGACACGTCGAGCAGGCCCGGAAGTATGGCCAGATTCCGCCCCCCGTCGTGCAGCGCCCAGGCGAGCCGCCGCACCCGCGCGGCCGGCAGCTGGCGCCCCGGCGCCACGAAGACGAGATCGGCGTCGAGTTCGGCGGCGCATCCCAGGACGGTCTCCCCGTCCAGCGCCGCTTCGGGAGCGTTCCCGTCGGACGCCAGCCGGGCGGGGACGGGCACCGCCGAGCCGGTGCCCTCGTCGCCGACGAGACAGCTGCCGACGATGACATACTCATGATCGGTACGGTGCGCCAGCTCCGCCAGCACCACATCGACGGCGCCCGCCTCCCCGACCACCAGCACCCGGCGCAGCGCCTGCGCCCGACGCCGGATGGCCAGCAGATACCGGTGCACGAGCCGGCGTCGGGCCACGCCCACCGCCAGGCACGGCAGCAGCGCCACGACACACAGCTTGAGCGACACCTCGACCCGCGCCGCGACGCAGACCACGGCCAGTACGCCCAGCATGGTCAGCCAGTCCCGTAAGACCGGCAGCGCGGCGTCGTCGGACGGCACCTTACGGCTGTAACGATTCTTCGACGCACCGACGGCCAGCCACGAGGCGCCCGCCAGCACCGCGGTGAGCAACGGCCGGGGCTGCTGTGTCACGGCACAGAGCAGTCCGACCGGCAGCGCGGCGCCGACCGCGTCGACGGCTAACGCCAGCTGCTGCAACCGCCGTTCAGCCGGTTCGTGCCTGCCTTTCGTCGTGCGTTCCGGTATTCGATCCACTTTGGCTGTCCCGGCAGGTGACTCGATCACCCGTGTTCCGGCAGCTTCGAACAACCCCATGGCCCCCCACTTGGTCGTCCCCTTCACTTCCGGTGCGGTTGGAGCCCCCCCGGCCACACAACCGCCCCCGTGTCGGACGTGACGCTAGAGCACGCTGAGCGCGACTGCTGCGGTTTACCTATTTTGAGTGTTCTTGTGTCCCATTGTTTACAAGCACGCGAGCACGTGATCCGGTTTCGGCCGTCGCCCGGGGACGGTGTCCGGCGCGGTGCGCGGTGCGCGGGGCGGCCGTGGCCCGCTGGTACCCGCCGCCGTAGGCTTTCCGGTGCTCCCGGCAATGCCCTGGATAGCATGCCGGCCATGAACAGTGACCTTTTCGCGTCGGAGAACATGGCCGCACCGGCCACCGCACCCGGGATGACGCAGCAGAACGCCAAATCGCTCAAGTACGCGCTGGACGGGGAGTGTTACGCCCGGCAGGGCGCGATGGTCGCGTACCGCGGTGACCTGCAGTTCGAGAAGCAGGGGCAGGGCATCGGTAACTTCCTCAAGCGCGCGGTCACCGGCGAGGGGCTGGCGCTGATGGCCGTTCGGGGCCGCGGTGAGGTGTGGTTCGCGCACGAGGCCGCGAACTGCTTCATCGTCGACCTCGCCCCCGGCGACTCCCTCACCGTCAACGGCCGGAACGTGCTGTGCTTCGACCCGTCCCTCTCCTATGAGATCAAGGTCGTCAAGGGTGCCGGAATGGCCGGCGGCGGGCTCTTCAACTCCGTCTTCAGCGGCCAGGGCAAGCTGGGCGTGATCTGTGAGGGCAACCCCATCGTCATACCCGTGTCCCCGCAGTCCCCGGTCTTCGTCGACACCGACGCCGTGGTCGGCTGGAGCAGCACGCTGCAGACCTCCCTGCAGCGTTCGCAGAGCCTGGGCTCGATGCTCCGCGGCGGCTCCGGCGAGGCCGTCCAGCTCCGCCTCGACGGTGAGGGTTTCGTGATCGTCCGGCCCAGCGAACTCCGCCCGGAGAAGGAAGCCGGCAACTGACCCGGATCAGTCCCGGACGGGCACACCGGCGGCCAGGCGCGCGTCCGTCCGGTCGACCGTGGATGCGCACGCCGGAGCGGGGCGGCCGCAGGGGCGGGCCCGCGGAGGCGGCTTCGCGCGGCGGGCCGTCGCCTGGCATGATCGCGCCCATGGCTGAACGCGTGATCGCCGCCTGTGACGGCGCCTCGAAAGGAAACCCCGGGCCCGCGGGCTGGGCCTGGGTCATCGCCGACGGTGCCGGAACCGTCGTCCGGTGGGAGGCCGGGCCGCTGGGCACCGCGACGAACAACGTCGCGGAACTCACGGCACTGGAACGTCTGCTGACAGCCACCGACCCGGCCGTCCCGATGGAGATCCGGATGGACTCCCAGTACGCGATGAAGGCCGTCACCACCTGGCTGCCCGGCTGGAAGCGCAAGGGCTGGAAGACGGCCGCCGGCAAGCCGGTAGCCAACCAGGAACTGGTCGTCGCCATCGACGCGCTGCTCACGGGCCGCTCCGTGGAGTTCCGGTACGTCCCCGCGCACCAGGTGGACGGCGATCCGCTCAACGACTTCGCCGACCGTGCCGCGAGCCAGTCCGCGACCCTTCAGGAAGCCGCCGGCAGCGCACTCGGCTCCCCGGAGCCGCCGGCGGCCCCCGACACCGTACGGCCCGCCGGCACCCGCCGCCGGACCAACGGCCCCGCGGCGAAGAAGGCCTCCGCGCCCCAGCGACGCACCACGGGAAGCTCGACGCGGACCCTCAAGGCCAAGTTCCCCGGCCGCTGCCGCTGCGGCCGCTCCTACACGGCGGGCGAAACCATCGCCAAGAACCCGGACGGCTGGGGACACCCCGACTGCCGCACGGAGGCGGGCGACGGCGCCTCCTGACTGCGGTCCCGGCGCGCCCTCAGCCGCCTTTCCGCGCTTTCCTCCCTCTCGGGCATCTCACGCTCCTCTGCCTTTAGGCGGAGGAGCTGCCCGAGAGGGTCTTGTTTTTTCCGGTGGCGGATTTCTTCCCTCCAGGTGTCTGTCCGCCGGAATTCCGCCGGCTGAACTGCAGTATGCGCCGGGCATCTCACCGGGAAAGGCCATACCTGAGGCGTAGGCCATCCGACAGATACGGCATTCGCCATTCGAGGTCGTAGTGGCAACTCGCGACACCCTGCGGAAGTTACCGGGAAGTCCGGGGAACCCGCGCTGAGCAGCCGCGCTCTCCCTATGTGCCCGAGGCAGGGAAATCTCCTTACCGCAATCTTCGGGCGAGTTCGGGAACAGGCCGGTGCATCGGCCACCCGGCGCAAGGGAGGAAGAAGAGATGTCACACGACAGAACACACTCGGCCCGCACGTCCCGGAGTGAGCCATTGGCAGGGCGGGGCCGGCGTGCGGCCCTCGTCGCCGTGACCGCGCTCGTCGCGGTCCCGCTGGCCGGCGCCCACGCCACCACGGCCTGGGCGGCCGACAGTACGACCCCCTTCTACAAGAGCGACCAGGAGGTCATCGACTACATCAGTACGTTCGCGCCCCTCAAGGACACCGCGGCCGTCCAGGGTTACCCGGTCACCGGCCAGGACGCCAAGGAAATCACGCTCGAAGACGTGAAGAAGACGGGCTATACGCCCGACCAGGCGGTCCAGGATGCCCAGCAGATGCTGAACGGCTTCACCTCCACCCCTGATGCCGAGAATTTCGGCACGGAAGAACGCCCGAGCAGTAAGGAGGACAAGGACCCCGGCTGGCTGGGCAACTGGGATGCGAAGTCCATCTGCGGTCAGCCAAGTGACCTGCTCGCGAAGCAGAACCACAAACTGACCTGTGGCTTTGTGGGAAAGATCGACAAGAAATACCCGGTGATGAAGACCACGGACCGGGTCCCCGGCGGGACGCATCTCACCTACGTGACGAATGTCAGCATCGGCACGGAAGAAAAAGAGGTCAGTGGCTGGAAGGCGGGCGGCAAGCTCACCTTCAACGCCTCGCCGGAGAACAAGGGCGGCAGCCTGGAGGGCAGCTTCGAGTACAACCAGTCGACCGAGACCACGAAGAAGTGGGCGAGCGTGGACGAGCAGCGCAGGGACTTCTCCGTCCCGAACGATGTGGCCGGTGCAGCGTTCCAGGCGCATGCGAACGCCGGGTGGTACACCGGATACATCGTTCAGAAGGTCGATGACACCGACGCGAAGGCGGAGAAGATCGTCGCGATTCCCGCACGTGTGCTCATCCAGGCGCCGACGGACGACGTTCCCCTTACGTGGGTCGGGCGCCAGACTTAGGCGGACACGCTCCGGGCCCGCTCGCCCGCGAACGGGCCGTCGGCACCGAAAGCCAGGGCGGCGAAGCGTTCGCCGATGCGGCGATGGGTGGCGGCGTCCGGGTGGAGGCGGTCGGGCAGCGGGAGTTCGGCGGCGTCCGCCTCGCCGTAGAGGGCGCGGCCGTCGAGGTGGTGCAGGTGGGGGTCGTCGGCCGCGCGCTGCTGCACGAGGCGGGACAGTTCGTCCCGGATGATGTTGAGGGTCAGCTTTCCGGCGGCCCGTTCCGCGGGGTCGCCCGCGGCCTGGAACCGGAGCTCGCCCGCGGCCAGCTCGCTGAAGTCCGGTGCGCTGGGGCCGGGGGTGTCCTCGTGGATGGGGCACAGGATCGGAGAGACGACCAGCAGCGGAGTGGTCGGGTGGCCCTCGCGGATGGTGTCGAGGAAACCGTGCACCGCCGGCCCGAAGGCGCGCAGCCGCATCAGGTCGGCATTGACCAGGTTGATGCCGATCTTGATGCTGATCAGGTCCGCCGGGGTGTCCCGTATCGCTCGGGCGGTGAACGGGTCGAGCAGGGCGCCACCGCCCAGCCCGAGGTTGGTCAGCTCCACCCCGCCGACGGCGGCGGCCAGCGCGGGCCAGGTGGCGCTGGGGCTCGCGGCATTGGAACCGTGGCTGACCGAACTGCCGTGGTGCAGCCACTTCTTGCGGCCCCCCTCCGGGAGGGGCTCGACGGGGGCATCGGTGCGCAGCGCGATCAGCTCGGTGATCTCGTTGTGCGGCAGCCAGATCTCGACGTCCTTGACGCGGTCGGGGAGACCGGTGAACCGCGCGGTGCCGGGCGGGCCGGGGCGGGTCTCCGCGGTGCCGGTGGCCATATCCATCATCAGCACGTTGCCGCCGCTCACCCCGGCCTGCCCGGTGAGCTTCCCGTCGACGAACAGGTCGTAGACGCCGTCGGGGCGGGGCGGCGCGCCCTGGTAGGCGTTCTTCGTACGCAGCGCGTCCACCTCGATGACGGTGGCGCGGGTGCGGAACACCAGCCGGACGCCCGACGGCTGGGCCTCCGCCATGGCCAGTTGCCCGTCGGCGCACTGGGCGCGGGCGCGGGCGGGCAGCCGGTGGGGAAGGATGCCGTGCCCGGTGTGCTCCAGGTCGAGGGCACCGCGCAGGAGTTCGGCGGTGACGGGTGTGGTGATCCGGCCGGTTGCGCAGGGGGCGGGGTCGTGCTGAGAACTCATGATCCCATCCTGTCAACCGGATACCTGATCCGCACATCATTTTCCGGCCCGCCGCCCGCCGCCCGCCGCCCGCCGCCCGCCTCGTGCCGTAATCGTCGGTAGCGTCGAGGACCATGCGGATTCCGGTACTGGGCGGGACACAGTTCGTGGGCCGCGCCATCGTGGACGATGCCCTGCGGACCGGCGCGGAGGTGACCTTGTTCGGCCGGGGGAGGACCGGGACCGAGCTGTTCCCCGGGGTGCCCCGGCTCATCGGTGACCGGGAGACCGGTGACTACACGGCGCTGCGCCACGGCAGTTGGGACGCGGTCGTGGATGTCAGCGGCTATGTGCCGCGGCACGTCGGGCAGGCGATGGACGCGCTGGAGGACCGGGCCGGGCGGTATCTGTTCGTCTCCAGCCACGCGGTCTACCAGCGCGCGGGGGTGGGCCCGGGAGCGACCGAGGACGCCCCGCGCCGGCCGCCCGTGCGGCACACCGAGCAGCTCAGCGAGGACACCTACGGCCCGCTCAAGGTGGCCTGCGAGGACGATGTGGTGGCCCGGTACGGCGCGCGGGCGACGGTCGTACGGCCGGGAAAGGTGGCCGGGCCGCACGACGCCCAGGACACCTTCACCTACTGGGTACGCCGGGCCGCTCGCGGTGGGCGGGTGGCACTGCCCGCCGACCCCGGGCAGCCGGTGCAGGTCATCGACGCGCGCGATCTGGCCCGGCTGGTGGTGCAGTTGCTGGCCGACGGGCGTCCCGGTGCGTTCCACGCGGTGGGGCCGGACGAGCCGACCACCCTCGGCGGGCTCATCGAGACCTGTGCGCGGGCGGCGGGCAGCGAGATCGAGATCGTTCCGGTGTCGTCCGAGGGGCGGCCGCCATTGTTCCCGCTCGTCCGGCCGGACCGGTCGACACAGCAGCGCAGTCCGGCGCGCGCCCGCGTGGCGGGCCTGCCCGCGACCCCGCTGGCGGTCACCGCGGCCGACGTCCTGGCCTGGGACCGCGGGCGGGGTGAGCCGCCGCTACAGGTCGGCTACACCCCGGAGGAGGAGCGGGCGGTGCTCGCGCGGCACGACTCCGGGGCCCTCGACGGGTGACCTGCACGGACCGGGGCGCAAGACCACCGCCCGGCGCCGCTCAGCCGGCCTTGCCCCCCCCTGGGCCCGGCCACCGGTACATCGAGCGGACGGGCCAGACCCACCACACCCTCGTCGAGCCGCTGGAGATGCCGCAGCACGCGGAAGGTGACGGTGCCTGACTGGAGCGCCCCCGAGCCGGCCGCTTCCAGCATCGCGGCGATGCTGAAACCGGAATCGATCTCGCCCTCGGTGCTCTCCTCCAGCACCCGGGCGACGAGCAGATCGATGTTCTGGCCGATGCGCCGCCCGGCGCGGGCCAGCCGCGGATCGGCCGCGACCGTCCTGCTGTACGGCACGAGTTCCGCCGTCGCCGCCAGGGAGCGGGCGTGATAGGCACAGGTCTCCAGGAGCGCCACCAGGTAGCGGACGGTCCGCCGGCGGCCGCGGAGCGGGGTGATCGGGTGCGTCAACGGCTGGGTGGAGGAGCGCAGTTCGTCCAGCGCGGTGTCCAGATCGCGCGCCTTGCCCAGCAGGTCGACGGCGGGCCCGCCGCTGAGCTGCTCCACCGCGGCGGACACCACGTCGCGCAGCCGGACCAGTACGGTGCCCAGCAGCTCGTCCGTTCGGCGGTCGGTGTGCACCGGCAGCACCACCACGGCGCCGATGATCCCGCAGGCCGCGCCCAGTGCCGTCTCCTCGATCCGCAGTACCAGTACGTCGAGGCTGTAGGTGTTGAGCAGGGTGTAGAGCAGCCCGAGCATCGCGGTGGTGAAGAAGGACATCAGCGCGTACGACAGCGGCGCGGTGAACCACATCCCGAAGATGCAGAGCAGCACCAGCGCGAACGCGGCCCAGGTGTGGTCGCCGACCAGCCCGGCCAGCGCCACACCGGCGACCACGCCGAGGACCGTGCCGACCAGCCGGCGGTAGCCCTTCACCATGATCTCGCCGGTGGACGCGGTGTTGAGGAAGACCACCCAGCAGGTCAGCACCGCCCAGTACCAGCGCTGGCTGGACAGGAACTCACCGCCGATGACGGCCAGCGTCGAGCCCACCGCGACCTGGAACGCGGCCCGGGTGGTGGGCCGTTGGAGCCCGGTACGGTCGTCCTCCGGTTCCTCGCTCTCGTCGGTCCCGACGATCGAGAGGTCCTCGGCGTCGAACTCCTCACGCGAGCGCGTGGTGGCGGGGGAGTCGTCCGACTCGTCCTGCGGCCCGTCCAGCGCCAGCCGCAGACCCAGGACGGCGCGAGCGGTCTCACCGAGGCCACGGAAGACGTCCTGGACGGCGGCCGAGGCGGGCGGCAGGTTGTCCTCCTCCCGGTAGCCGAGCAGCCGGTTGCGCACCATGGCCAGTGCGGTGCCGCGGTCGTCGGGCGCGCGCCGGGCGACCAGCAGCAGCAGCGCGTTCAGATCCCGGTGCAGGGTGACGAGTGCGTCGTCCTCGGTCCGCGTCCGCTTGGCGGTGGCCGGCACCGGGGCGTCCGGCAGATGCATGGTGATGGTGTCCGCGCGCTCGGCGGTGCGGGCGTTGAGGACCAGCATCCCCAGCCGCTCGGCGGCGATCTCGGCGTCCGCGACGCGGCGCTGCACCAGCCCCGCCGTGGCCGCGTCCCGGGTGCCCTCCTCCAGGTGCCCCTGGACCATCAGCGCCGCTTCGTGCAGCCGGGCGGTATGCCGCCGCAGGTCGTCCACGACCTCGTCGAAGTCGTCGGAGCCGGCGTCCAGCAGCTCCAAGTGGGTCGCCATCAGTTGGGCCAGACGCGCCCGGAAGGCTTCGCGCAGCCGCCGCAGGGTGCGGGTGGGGGTCTCCGGGACGACCGCGAACCGGACGACCGAGCTGCAGGCGAAGGCGATGCCCAGCGTCAGATACAGCCCTGGCAGGGCGGGGCCGGTGGCCTGCACGAACAGCGAGACGAAGTAGACCTGGAAGCCGATCAGCCCGAGCGCGGTGCCGCGGTCGCCGAACCGCCGGCAGTAGACCGCGCCGAAGATCAGCAGGACGAAGAACAGATCGCCGGGGACGACCAGGGTGTGCAGCAGCGCCGCCAGCGACATCGCGGCGAGCGCGACGGGCAGGCCCAGCGCGAGCGTGACCGCCTGGCCGCGTACCTCCTTCTCCTTGACCGCGAAGGTGGCCACCATGGCGGTCATGGCGCCCGCGACCATCAGCGTCACATCGGTGTGCAGCAGCGCCAGGACGACGAGGGTGAGCACGATGGCTCCGACCGTGCGCAGTCCCGCCATCAGCCGCAGGAGCCCTGGGTCGGATGCGGCGAAGCGCTCCCAGGTGTGCGTCCCCGTCCGACGTATCGCTGCCAGCACGCTGCCGTACACCCCAATTTTTGCCATGATCCGGAGTGCCCCAGCATCGCACGCCTGCTCGGACCGGGTTCCGGCGCACCGTCCCCGGCCCTCCCGAGAAGCCTCCCTCCGGCCCCCAACTCCCCATATACGTCTCATTGCAGGCACTCTTCGCACTCCCGCCATTCCGGGGCGTCCCGTGTTAGCGAGGCGTTAGCCGATCATCAGTGGCGGCGCCGAGGGTGGGAGGTGCACAAACGAACGAGGGTGCACCGGCCGGTTGCCCGGCCCGGCCCGGTCCGCTCCCGAACCCTTCCCGGGGTGCGGGCGGAGCCGGGGTGCGGCCGGCCGGCGTGCCGATGACGTTCTCCGGGTGCCGGAGAAGAGGGAGTTGATGACTGATGTCGATGCGTGCTCTGCGAACCGCCGCCACCGTTGCGGCCGCCGTCGTGCTGGCCGCGGGCGCGAGCGCCGGGATGGCCTCCGCCGCGGGTGCCCCGGGCGCTACGGGGGCCGGTGCCGCGGCCGCCGCGTGCGCGCCGGGGACGCTGAAGGTCACCACCACCGACGCGGGTTCGAGCCAGGCGGGAATGAACCACCAGGGCACCTATCTGCGGGTGACCAACACCGGCGGCAGCACGTGCGCGATAAGTGGCTACCCGGGGCTCGCGCTGGAGGGGGCCGGGCACACGGCCCTGAAGACCCGGGCGCAGCACGGTGACACCTACTTCGCCAAGGACCCGGGCGTGCAGCAGGTCACCCTGAAGCCGGGCAAGAGCGCCTATGCGGACCTGGTCTGGTCGCACGCCGGGCCGTCGTCCGCCCAGGCCAAGTATCTGCAGGTCTCGCCGACGGGCGGCAACGCGCACGGCGTCGTGGCGTTCGACAACGCGGTCGACGGCGGCAAGCTGGAGGTGACCGCCTGGTCCGCGACGCCCCCCGGCGCCAACTGACCGCTGCCGGAGCGCACCGAGGGCCGACGCACCACGCGTCGGCCCTCGGTGAGGTGCGGCGCCGGCCACCGGCCGGGCCGGGTCAGCTGCGGGTGCCGGCCAGCAGCGCGCGGTACCACTCGACGGTGGCGTCCAGGGTCTCGTCCAGCGGAGTCGGGCGGACGCCGAAGGCCTGCTCGAAGGCCGTGGAGTCGACGATCTGCGGCTCGGTGTGCTGGTAGAACATCTCCGCGTACTCCGCCATGAACTCCGCGTCGAACGGCCCGAAGGGGCGGGGTTCGGAGAGGACCACCCGCTGCAACGGGCGCCCCACCCGCCCCTCGATCATCGCGTGGATCTCGCGGGTGCTGACGGCGGGCGCGGTGGGCAGGTGCCAGACCCGGCCGTCGCCCTCCGGGTGCGTGCCGAGCGTGGCGAGCCCGGCCGCCACG
The DNA here is from genome assembly GCF_042746015.1 of Streptomyces sp. NPDC058773. Lineage (NCBI taxonomy): Bacteria > Bacillati > Actinomycetota > Actinomycetes > Kitasatosporales > Streptomycetaceae > Streptomyces > Streptomyces sp. NPDC058773. The sequence continues at coordinate 94,419 of NZ_JBHYPE010000016.1, read as the reverse complement.
TCCCGGATGTCCGTGTAGCTGTGCGGCAGATCGATATCGCCCATGGCGAGGACCTCGCCGCCGCTGAGCGCGGACGGGAAGACCGCACCGCCGAGCGTCGAGTTGAGCACTCCGGGACCGACGAAGTCGGCCGACCGGCCGAGGACGACCCGGGCCCGCCCGGCACCGTCGGCGGCGAGATAGCGCTCGTCCAACAGCGCCCGCATCCGCCCCTTGCGGCTCGTCGCCCGCCACGGGGTGTCCTCCGTCATCACCTCACCGTGCGTCTCGCCGTACGGATACAGCGTGTCCAGGACGACCAGCCGCGCCCCGGTCGCCTCGACGGCGCCCAGCACCGCGCACTGGACCCGGGGCATCACCTCGACCTGCAGGTGATAGGCGACATTCACACAGTGGTAGACGACCTCGGCGCCCGCGACGGCGGTCAGCGCCCCGTCGGCCGTGCTCACGTCGGCGGTGAACTGCTGGACACCCTCGGGGGCGTTCGCCGGCGCGGTGCGGCTGACCAGCCGTACGGCGTGGCCGCGGCGCGCGAGCTCACCGGCGAGCGTGGTACCTGCCGGGCCGGCGCCCAGTACGACGTGCAGCGATTCCGAGGCAACAGACATGGCCGTTCCTTCTCTCCGGGCCGAGGGGCCGCAACGCGGGTGAACGACGAGCGGGCCGGGCTTCGAGCGTTGGCCCCTCGCTTCTGTTAGGGACCATAACTCTTGTGATGAGGTATCGCAACAGATGGGTTGGCTAGGATCAGCGATGACCCTTCACGCATGCTTGAATCCGTCACGAACGCAGGAGGAGAACCATGGCCGCCGAGGCACGGAGCCCCCGGGCCCGCTACCGCGAGCAGAACCGCGCGGAGATCAAGGCGGCCGCGCTCCAGCAGCTCGCCGAGGGCGGCGTCCAGGCCGTCGCGCTCACCCGTATCGCCAAGGACATGGGGCTCTCCGGCCCTGCCCTCTACCGCTACTTCGCCGGCCGGGACGACCTGCTGAACGAGCTGATCCGGGATGCCTACGACGACATGGCGCAGGTCGTCGGGCGGGTCGGTGCGGTGCGGGCGGACGGTGCGCGCGCCGCCCTGCACGCCCTCGCCGCCGCCTACCTCGGCTGGGCCGTCGAGCAGCCGCACCGCTATCTGCTGGTTCAGGGCACCTCGCTGCCCGGATACGCGGCGCCGCCCGACACCCTGCTGCGCGCGCGGGCCGTCCTGGCGCCCTTCCTGAAGGTGTTCGCCGCGGGTGTCCCCGCCGAGGCGCTGCGGCCGCTCGTCGACGAGACGGCCGCATGGGTACGCAAGGAGCGCGACGTCGCCGACTGGCTGGCCCAGCACACCGGGCTGGCCCCGCAGGACGACGCCGCGGGGACCGCCCTCGCCGGCGCGATGCTGGTCTGGTCGCAGCTGCACGGCACGGTCAGCCTGGAGGTGTCCGGTCAGTACGCCGGGATGGGACACCGGGCGCAGACGCTGCTCGCCGCGCAGATCGACACCCTGGCCGACTCCTTCCAGCTGTAGCCGCGGGCGACGCCGGGGCGGGGCCGGGCCCCGGCGTGACACGACCACCAGGCGCCGGGCGCCTCGGCACCCGGCCCGGTCCGCGGCGGTGCCTCAGTGCCGGGCGGCCCCGCGCGGCGGCATCCAGTGGTGGACGGTGAAGTCGCCCTTCTCCAGGGTCTCGATCGGTGCCGAACTCAGGCACTTGCCCACGCTGTTCTTCGGCAGGCCGTCCACCGCCCAGCTGTAGCCCATCCGGTCCTGCTTGCCGTCGTCCAGCACGGTGAAGCCGAACCGCTTGCCCCTGAGGTCCCCGATCTTCGGCATGCCCGGTGCGTTCCGGAAGCGCATCTCGGTCACGACGCCGGTGGCGACGGCCGTCGGCCCGCCGGTCAGCAGGCAGTCGATACGGCCCTTGAAGTAGCCGCCCCACTCCTTGCCGATGTGGTGGCTGACGTAGACCGTCCCGTGCGCCCCGCCGGCGAAGCCACGGGCGGCGATGCGGAAGTGCACGTTGTCGCCGGGCTGTCGCGCGAGCTTGGCGGAGCCCGTGAGCGACGGCTCGTCGGCGGTGTGCCGGGCGGCCGTGGTCCCGGTCCCGGCCGCTGTGGCGGGACCGGTCGTGCCGGGGATCAGCGCGGTCGCGGTGCACACGGCGAGAGCGGCGGCCACCGCGAACGGGCGTCGGATGCGGGGCATGGGGTCCTCCTGCGGATGCGGTCGGCACCGGAACCGGTGCGGCAGGGCGTCGAATCCCCGCTGCTCACCACGGTCCCGTCCACCGCGCCGCCGGGCATCGCTCCCCAGGCGGGTCCCGCTCCGCCCCGTGGCGGAGCGGGAAGGGGTACCCGGGGCCGATGCCGGGCGACGTCACAGGCCGCAGGATGGCCGCCCGGTCCGGCCGCGGCGACGCGCCCGCCGGACGGCTCGGCATCCGGCCCGGGGCGCGGCTCAGTAACCGGCCGGCCGGACCAGCCCTGTCTCGTACGCGAAGACGGTGGCCTGGGTCCGGTCGCGCAGGCCCAACTTGTGCAGGATCCGGCCCACATGGCTCTTCACGGTCTGTTCCGCCAGCACCAGCCGCTCCGCTATCTCGCCGTTCGTCAGACCCTGCGCGACGAGGGACAGCACCTCCGTCTCGCGCTCCGTCAGAGCGCCGACGCGCTCCTTGAGCGGGGTGCGCGGCGAGCTGGTGACCCGGGAGAACTCGGCGATGAGGCGCTTGGTGACGTTTGGCGCGAGCAGCGCGTCGCCGGCCGCCACCACCCGTACGGCATGGGCCAGTTCGTCCGCCGAGGCGTCCTTGAGCAGGAAGCCGGAGGCACCCGCGCGCAGCGCCTCATAGACGTACTCATCGAGGTCGAAGGTGGTCAGGACGAGGACCTTGACGGTGGACCCGTCCGGTCCGGTGAGCCGGCGGGTCGCCTCGATACCGCCGAGCCGCGGCATCCGCACATCCATCAGTACGACGTCCGGCGCGAGCTGACCGACCTGGGCGACGGCGTCGAGACCGTCCACGGCCTGGCCGACGACCTCGATATCGGGTTCGGCGTTGAGCAGCACCGTGAAGCCCTGCCGGACCATCATCTGGTCGTCGGCGATCAGCACGCGGATGGTCGTCATGGGGCAGGGTCACCGGGCTCGGGATCGGCAGGCCGCGCGGCCTGGGCGGGCAGAATCGCGGTCACTTCGTAACCGCCGTCGGGGGTGGGGCCGGTGGCGAGTTCGCCGCCGAGCATGGTGGTGCGCTCATGCATGCCCAGCAGACCGTGACCGGCGCCCGGTGAGGGCGGAGTGGGCCTGACCGGCGCGGAGTTGGCGACCCGGACGGTGACACCGCCGGACCGGTACCCGATGGCCACCCGCACCTCCGCGCCGGGCGCATGCCGGATCGCGTTGCTGAGCGCCTCCTGAACGATACGGAACGCCGACAGCTCGACCCCCGGGGACAGCGGGCGCGGCTCACCGGTGACCTCGGTGCTGACCGTGAGCCCGGCCCCGCGCACCGGGCCGACCAGCTCGTCCAGCCGGGCGAGGGTGGGCTGCGGGGCGTGCCGTACCCCGTCCGCCAGGGCGTCCTCCGAGCGCAGCACGCCCAGCACCCGCCGGAGTTCGGTCAGCGCCTCGACGGCGCTGCCGCGGATGCCCGCGAGGTTCTCCTTGAGCTCGTCGGTGGGTTCCTTGACCAGATGCGGGCCGACCTGCGCCTGGATCGAAATCACCGACATGTGGTGGGCGACCACATCGTGCAGCTCCCGGGCAATTCGGTTGCGCTCCTCCAGCAGCGTGCGCCGGCCCCGCTCCTCGGCGGTGACCACCTCCAGCTCGACGAGTTGGGTACGCGCCACCCGGCGGCCTCGCAGCGAGGTGCCCACCACCACAGCGAGCACGAAGATCACGACCTCCTGGGCGACCGTCACGTCCTGGGAGGAGGTTTCGAGGACCGGAGTGGCCGCACCCGGCAGGAGGGCCTCCTCCGGTACCGGTGCCAGGAACGCCAGCGCGGCCACCGCCGCCAGGAGGGAGAGCACCAGAGCCTCGGCCGCCGCGCGGGGGCGGACCCGCAGTGCGAGCAGGAGCAGCACCAGGGCGTGCAGGGCGGTGCCCGGGACGCTCCAGGACCACAGCGGAGCGTGGCTGACCTGGAGCGTGCCGGTGTTCCTGGCCAGGAAGAGCGCGATCGTCGACAGCCACCAGGCGGGCACCGGACGGGACAGTGCAAGGACCACGGCGCCCGATTGGAGCACCGCGAGCACCAGGACGGCCGTCATCGTGGCCGGCCCGGAATACCCTTCACCCTGCACCGCGTTGAGCCAGCCCAGCAGCACCGCGGCCAGCACCACATGGGCGTGCGGCAGCCGGCCCAGCCAGCGCATCCTGGGCAGCGGGTCCCGCGCCACCGTCCACAAATCCTCGCGCAGGGTACGCGGATACCGCCGCACGGCCGCCCACAGCCGTGGCCCCCCGGTTTTCCCGCCCCCCTGGCTCACAGGGTGCATCCTAAGCACGCCGCACCGCCCTGGCCTCCACGGGACGTCCGGTACGCACCACCGTGCTGCCGGCGCGCCGCCCCTGCTCGTACATGTGGAACGCCGACCGGCACACCAGCAGCGCCAGCGCGAACACCGGGAGCCAGGCCAGCCGGGCGACGACCCAGCCCACACCGTCGGGAACGGTGTGCAGACCGGGCAGGAACCCGCCCGTGAGCAGTCCGACCGCGGTGACCGCCATCATCGCGGTCTGGTGCCACAGGAACAGCGTCATCGCCGACAGGTTCATCAGTGCCACCGCCGCCCAGACCGCCGGGCGGCACATCAGCCGCCGCAGCGGGCCGAGCAGCAGCAGCGCGGCCCCGCACTGGGCCAGACCGAAGGTGGCGGCCGCGAGGGTGGGCGGGTTGAGGTTGGACAGGGCGGCACCGGGCACCCCGACCATGGAGGCCGGGTAGCCGCCCCACAGGACGAGTGCGGCGGTGGCGACGGCGCCGCCGAGCAGCAGCACCCATCCGGTCGCCCGGCCCCGCAGCCCGCCCCGGGACCAGGCCGTACCCAGGCAGTACGGCACCAGCCAGCCGGCCGCCACATTGACCCAGCCGAGCCAGACCGGCCCGCCCAGGCCGAACCGGATCAGATCGATGTGCAGGACGACGGCGAGCGGCCACAGCGGATGCAGCCGGGCGACCAGCGGAGTCGCCGCCGTCAGCACCGCGAAGACCAACAGGAACCAGAGCGGGGACAGCGCCAGTCCGCCCAGCGCGCCGACGGTCTCCAGACCGGCCCCGGCGACGAGCAGCCCGCCCGCCACCAGACTCCAGACGACCAGTACGGCCACCACCGGCCGGAACAGCCGGGCCGTCCGGGCCCCGAGCCACCGGCGGTAGGTTCCGCCCCGGGCACGCGCTGCGGTGAAGCTCTGCGCCGCCATCCGGCCGCCCACCAGGAAGAACACCGCCAAGGTCTGGAAGAGCCAGGAGGCCGGGGTGAGTTGGGGCAGCAGGCCGAGGGGGCTGACGGCGCGCACCCGCCCGCTGTCGGCGACCAGGGCGGTCACCAGCCAGTGTCCGAGCATCACCCCGAGCATGGCGAACGCACGCAACGCGTCCACACCGCGGTCCCGGTCCTCCGGCGTCGCGGCCTCGATCCGCCTGATGAGCTCACGCATGGCGACTCCCCTCGGAGGGCGCCCGACCCGAGACGATCCGGGCGAGATTGCGCAGGGACACGGAACCGGGCCTGAGATAGTCGCTGTGGCCTCCGGGGCCCGCCGGGAAGACCCGGGCGCCGAAGCCGGGTGCCACCGGATCGGCCCCCAACCCGACCGTCCCGAACGGAAGGTGGACCTGCCCGTGCGGCACATCGGCGATCCAGTCGTCGTCACCCCGCCCGGCCCACACGGTCGCCCGGGTGTGCAGCGCCGCGACGCTGTCGGCGCCCGCGCCGGGACTGCCGAACAGCACGAGGTCCGTGGCCTCCAGCCCCGGTGCGGCCCGGCCGCAGACCACGGCCGCGTAGGAGTGGCAGAGCACCGAGATCCGGGCCGTGGGCCGGAGCGCCGCCACCGCACCGGTGAAGGCGCGCAGCCCGGGAGCGGCCTCCGCCGCGAGCCGGGGGGTGAGGACCTCCGGGCTCACCGTGCTCGGCGTCCGGTACCCGAGCCAGGCGACGACGGCGGACCGGCCGCCCAACTCCCGCTGCAGCGCCACGGCGCCGTCGAGGAGACGCTTGTACCGGTCGAGGCTGGTGTCCGAGCCCGGCACCAGTACGGCGATCCGCTCGGCCCGTGCCAGATCGCCGAAGACCTCGGTGGTACGGCCTCCGTCGCGGCCGTCGAAGAACAGGAACTGCCGCTCCGGACGGGCCATTTCGCGCAGCGCGTGGGCCCGTGCCCGGTCACCGTGGCCCTCGGCCATCCGCTCCGCAGTGCGGATGCCCGCGCGGTTGACGGCGTACCGCCCGGCGAGTGAGCCGGGCCCGGCGTCCCGCAGCGGGGCGAGGGCCCTGGGGGCAGGTGCCGGGACGGCCGCGGGACGGGCCGCACCCGAGACGGGCAGCACCACCGAGGTGACGACGAGAGCGGCGAGCAGGGTGCGCAGCGAACGGCTGCCGCGCGGGCGGGACGCCATGTGGAAGGTCCTTCCGTACCGGAAGCCGGTCGTGCTTCCGGCATTGACGTTATGGAGCCCGGTACTTGGCCGACGTCCCGCCGGGGAGCGTACTTGCGGCCTAGCTCTCAGGTATCAGGGGTAGGGGGCCGGTTCCGGGCGGTCTGTGCTCCGAACCGCTACTGGATCTTCCTTGAGGCCGATCTGCTAGCGTTTGCGTCCCGCAAGCGCAAAATGCTTGCGCGTCGGGGGCACACGAGGTCATCACCCGGAAAGCAGCCCCGCACCCTCTCCTATGCCGTGGCGCGGAACATCGCACATGACCGCATCGGTTGCCCGGCAGCCTCAGCAATGCGTGGACGGCGCCGCATGCCTCGTTCCTCCGTGACTCCCCGTCCGCGAAAGGCGAACGTCTGATGACTTCGAAAACCGGTGCCCTGCTGTCCGCCGCGATCGCCGCGCAGGCGAGCGACCGCCCCGAGAGGACCGCGCTGTCCTGCGGGGAGCACAAACTGACGTATCGTCAACTCAACAGGTCCGTGGACACCTTGGCCACCCGGCTGCGCGCGCTCGGCGTCGCGGCGGAGCAGGTGGTGGTCATCGATCTGCCGGTCGGCTTCGACACCGTGATCGCGATGGCCGCGGTCAGCCGGGTCGGCGCGGCCTTCACACTGCTGGAGCCGGATCTGCCGGACGCCCGCAGGCAGCTGATCATCGACGACTGCCGGCCGGCCGCGCTGCTCACCGAGGCGGGCCCGACGCCTGGCCCGCGGCCGGGGCCGCCGCTGGACGAACGGCTGGTCCGCCGTACCTCGCCCGCCGCGTACGTCGGCTACACCTCGGGGTCGACCGGCGTTCCCAAGGGCGCCGTCATCGAGTGGGCCGCCCTGGAGAACCACGTCCGGCGCACCATCGACCGGTACGGCCTGACCTCGGCCGACACCCGGCTGCTCTTCTCCTCGATCGCCTTCGACCTCGCCCTCGAACAGATCTGCACCACGCTGGCCGTCGGCGCGGAACTCGCCTTCCGGGACGAGGCGTTCGTCTACGGCGGCGCCGAGGACTTCCTCCACCACTGCCGCCGGCTCGGGGTCACCGTGCTGAGCCTGCCGACGGGTGTGTTCAACCGCTTCGGCGCCGAACTGGCCGGGTCCGCCGCGCACCTCGCACCGGACCTGCGGCTGGTGATGGCCGGCGGCGAGGCGCCGACCCGGGCTGCGGTGGCCTCATGGGCGCAGGTTGCGCCGGGCGGCACCCGTGTGGTGAACGGCTACGGCCCGACGGAGACGGCCGTCGTGGTCTGCTACCGGGACCTGTTGCCCGGCGACCCCATCGCGATCGGCGCACCGATCGACGGTGTCCGCTTCCGGCTGGCACCGCTCGACACGGAGGGCAACGCGTCCGAACTGGTCGTCCAGGGCGTCGCGGTCGGTCGTGGCTACCTGGGGCGGGCGTCGTCGGCGGCGGCGTTCTGTGTGCTCGACGGCGAGTGGTCCCATCGCACCGGCGACGTGGCCACCGCGCGGCCCGACGGCGGCTACGACCTGCACGGCCGGTTCGACGCCCAGGTCAAGGTGCACGGCGGTTTCCGGGTGGAGCTCGGAGAGATCGTCGCCCGGCTCCTGGCCCTGGACTTCGTCCTCGATGCGGTGGTCGTGCCGTTCGACGGGGCCGGCAGCCGGCTGCTGGCCGCGTTCGTCCGGCTCGACGGCGGACTCGCGCCGCCCCAGGACCCCGAAGCGGCCCTCGTGCGGCACCTCGCGTCCGTGCTGCCCGACTACATGGTGCCCTCGCAGGTCACCGTGCTCGACGCGTTCCCGCTGACCTCGCGCGGCAAGGTCGACCGGGCGGCGCTGACCGACCGGGCACAGCACCGGCCGGACGGGGCCGCCGAGGAGGACGCCGATCCCGCGGACGTCACCGCACAGCTGCGGCTGGCCTGGCGTCAGGTGCTGGGCAGCCCGCCGCAGGACGGGGCGACGAGCTTCTTCGCGGCCGGCGGCAACTCGGTCCGGGCGATCGAGCTGATCAGCCGGATCCGCACGCGGCTGGACGTGCGGCTGCGCGCCGCCGAGCTGTACCGGACCCCCGGATTCGACGCCCTGGCGCGGCTGCTGGCCGACCGCCGGGACGGGATACCGACCGCGCACCACACCACCGGCACCACCCTCGTCCCGATGCGTCCGGCGGGCGACGACCGGCTGTGGGTCTTCCTCCCGCCGCTGTCCGGCGCGGTCACCCGCTACGCGTCGCTGTCCCGGCTGCTGCCCGCCGACGACACCGTGTGGGCCATGGAGACCCCGCCCGAACTCTCCGGCAAGGGCATGGCGGCGCTCGCCGACGGGCTCGCCGAGGTGCTGCTCGCGCATGACGTCGACCGGTTCGGCACCATCTGTGTGTCCGGCTTCTCGCTGGGCGGGGTGTTCGGCTACGAGGTCGCCCGCCGGCTGTACGACCGCTGCGGCGACAAGGTGCGCGCCCTGCTCCTCGACCCGCCGGACCCCGGCGCCCACCGGGTGCGGGTGCAGGACGCGTTCGACATCTTCGTCCGCGTCGGCTGGTCGATCCCGGTGCCCGCCGAGCAGTTCACCGACGAGCGCGGCGGGTTCGACCTGGCCGCGGTCACCGCGGCGGCCAAGGACGCAGGGACCCTGGCGCGGGACGCCGGCCGGCAGGAGATCGAGGACGCCTGGACCGTGTACGAATCCAATGCCCGGGTTCTCGACGGCTTCGAGCTGAGCCCGCCCGGCGGACTGCCGGTGCGCATCCTCCAGGGCGACACCGGGGGCGAGATCGACTACGCCCGCCGTGGACCGACCGCGGTCGACGCCGGCGGCGACCTGCCGTGGACGGGCGGACGCGCCCTCGGCCAGTGGCGGGACATCCTGCCGGACGACGCCGTGGACCGGCTGCCGGTCGATCACTTCGCGCTGCTGGAATCACCCAACGACGAGTTGGTCCGCGACTGGCTCGACGTCCGGGCACGGGAGTGACCCGCGACGGCGGCCGCTGACGCGCGCGGGCGCACGGCCCGGGGGCGCGCCCCGGCGGGCATGCCGACGGCCGCCCGGCGCGCCGCCGGACCACGCAAGTCACCGCGGGCGTCGCGCTGGGCGGCTCCCTGCCGGCCGCGGCCGGCAGCTTCACGGCCGGGCTGCGGACCTCCATGGCCACCGGCGCGGCGGCGTATCTGACGGCCGCCGTGCTCGCGTTCCTCTGCCTCGCGCCGAAGGAGCCCCGTCAGGGCACCGGCTGACGGGCGCGGGCGCCGATGTACCGCGCCCGCGGCGACTTGTCATGGTATGTACCCAGGACCGGCCGATCGCGCGGCGAGCGATGAGTTCCCGCCGCTCCGGGAGTCACCCCTGAGACCGAGGATTCCGCACCCGAAGGGCACCACCATGAGCACACTGATCGTCACCGCGTTCGTCACCCTTGACGGCGTCATGCAGGCCCCCGGCGGCCCGAACGAGGACGTCGACAAGGGCTTCGCGCACGGCGGCTGGCAGGTCCCGTACGTCGACGAGGACTTCATGGGCCTCATGACCGGGATCTTCGAGCAGACCGCCGACCACCTCCTGCTCGGCCGCAAGACCTACGACATCTTCGCCACCTACTGGCCCCGCGTCACCGACGAGAACAACCCGATCGCGGTGAAGCTCAACACCATGCCCAAGTACGTCGCCTCACGCACCCGGAACAGCCTGGAGTGGAACAACTCCCATCTGCTGACGGGCGACGCCGCACAGGCCATCGCGCGCCTCAAGGAGCAGCTCGACGGCGTGCTCATGACGCAGGGCAGCAGCGACCTCATCCGCACCCTCCAGCAGCACGACCTCGTCGACGAGTACCGGCTGCTGATCAACCCTGTGATCCTCGGCACCGGCAAGCGGCTCTTCGCCGAGGGGGCCGCCCCCACCGCCTGGCGGCTCAGGGAATCCCGCACCACCAAAGCGGGCGTCCAGTACTGCGCCTACGAGCGGGCGGGGAAGCCCGAGTACGGCACCTTCGAGCTCGACGAGGAGGGGTGAGGACACCCGGCGCACCCGACGTGCCCCCGCTGCGCTGAGGCCCCGCGAGCGGCCGGGCCCGGCGACCCGGCTGCCGCCGTTGGTGTCAGAGGGAGGTGGCGCCGTGCGTGGTGTGTGGAGTGCGCGGGCGGCGGAGGGCAGGGTCGGCGTGGGCACCGGACCGGTGCCCGGCCGGACCTCTCCGGGCCCGTCGGCCGGCCGGGCGCGCCGCCGGCATGCCCCGGGCGCGACGGCCGCGCACGGGCGGAGCCCCGGTCAGTGGAGCGCGAGGCGAAGGGCGTGTGTCGTGGGTGTCGGATTCACAGCGGAGCCGCCGTCGGCAACGGCGTCGGCGGTGCCGGAGCGGGTCGTGCTGGCAGCCCGTCCGCAGGCGGCGCTGCGCCTGTACTGCGTGCCGCCCGCCGGGGCCGGACCGGACTGCTATCTGCGCTGGGCGCCGTTGCTGCCGTCGTGGATCGAGCCCTGCTCCGTGGCGCTGCCCGGCCGCGGCACCCGCGCCGCCGAGCCCTCGCTGACCGACCCCGGCTACCTCAGCGCCCGGCTCGCCGCGGTGCTCGACGACTGGACCGACCCCCGCCCGTTCGCGGTCTTCGGACACAGCGCGGGCGCGCTGCTGGCCTACGAGGCGACCCGCCATCTGCGGCGCACCCACGGCCGGCTGCCCTCGCTGCTGGCGGTCTCCTCGCTGTCGGCGCCGCACCTCGACGCGTACAGCGCGGGCCTCCCCCCACGGCTGACCGCCGGGCTGGACGGCATCCGCGAACTCGTCGGCCCGATCCCCGACCAACTGCTGGCCGACGCCCGCCTGATGGCCGCCGCCTGCACCCCACTGCTGGCCGACTGTCTGCTGCTCCTGCACTACCGGCACCACCCCGAGCCACCGCTCGACGTGCCGCTGGCCCTCTACGGCGGCGAAGGCGACCCCGTCACCCTCGTACCGGACCTGAAGGCCTGGAACGACCTGGTCACCACACCCGCCCCGGCCCAGCTCTTCCCCGGCGGGCACACCTATCTGCAGACGGAGACGAAGGCCCTGGTCGGCCACCTCACCGGGACCCTGGACGCTGCCCGCAACCGCCCCGTGGCGACGGCATGACGGCCGCCGCACCGGCCCGTCCCGGGGCCGCCCCCGCGCACCGCGCGGCAGCGGCCGCCGTGGTGTGCCTCGGGCTGTTCATGCTCGGCCTGGATCTGACGGTCCTCAATGTCGCGGTGCCCGATCTGCAGAGCGGCCTGGACACCTCCACCGCGCAGGTCCAGTGGATCGTCGACGGCTACGCCCTGGTCCTGGGCGGAACGGTGCTGGCCGTGGGCGCCTTCACCGACGCCTGGGGCCGGCGGCGTTCCTTCGTCTGCGGTGTGGCGGCCTGCGCGGGCGCCTCCCTGGGCGGCGCGCTGGCCGCGCAGCCGTGGCAGGTGATCGCCGCGCGGTGCACCATGGGGGCCGGGGCCGCGCTGCTGATGCCGGCGACCCTGGCGGTCCTTCACCATCTCTTCCCCGAGGCCCGGTTGCGCAGCCGGGCGATCGCCGCGTGGGCCGCGGTCGGCGGCATGGGCGGGCTGTGCGGTCCGGTCATCGGCGGCTGGCTGGTGGAGCACTTCTCCTGGCGCGCCGCCTTCTGGATCAACTTGCCGCCGGCCGGGGTCGTCATCGCCCTGGCCCTGCTGCTGGTCCCCGAGTCCCATGCGCGGCGGCGCAGCGGCTTCGACGTGCCCGGCGCCGCCCTGTCCGCCGCGGGACTGCTGGTCCTGGTGTGGTCGATCACCGAGAGCCCGCACCGCGGCTGGACCAGCCCGGCCGCCCTGACCGGATTCGCCGCCGCCGCGGTGCTGCTGGCCGCCTTCGTCCACCGGCAGCTGCGCACGCCCGCCCCGATGCTCCCGCTGTCCCTGCTGCGGGTGCCGGCCATCGGCGTGGCCGCGGCGGCCCTGGCGCTGATGTCCTTCGCCATGTTCGGGGCGCTGTTCGTGCTGACCCTCTACCTCCAGGGTGTGCTGGGCTTCAGCCCCTGGCAGGCCGGACTGCGGACCCTGCCGCTGCCGGCCGGACTGGCGCTCGGCGCGGTGTGCGCGGTGCCCGTACGGGCCCGGCTGGGCGGCCGGGTCCCCGTGGTGGGCGGCCTGGCGCTGGTGACGGCCGGCTTCGCGATCCTGGCGACCACCACCCCCGACTCGGACTACCCGCACTGCGCCGCCTTCCAGCTGGTGGCGGGCGTCGGCGCCGGGCTGGTGGCGGCCGCGGCCACCGAATCGGTGATGGGCTCGGTCGCCACCGAACGCGCCGGACTCGGCTCGGCCATCAACGACGCCACCCGCCAGGTCGGCTCCGCCCTCGGGGTGGCGGTCCAGGGCTCCCTGCTCGCGGCCGTCTTCACCTCCCGGCTCTCCGCCTCCCTCACCGATCTGCACGCCCCCGCACCCGTGGCCGCGGCGGCCCGGCACAGCATGCTGTCCGTCCCCGCCCAGGCGATGCGGCTGCCCGGCCCGCTGCGCCACAGCGTGCTGGCCGCCGCCCGCCGGGCCTTCACCGACGCCATGACGCTCACCGCCGTCGTCGCCGGAGTCGTCACCCTGCTCACCGCCGCGGCCGCCGCCCGCTGGCTCGGCCGGCCGGACCGTCCCGGCGGCGCCCACGAGGACGGCCGCGCCCGGTTCCCCGGACCGCACCTGGTACCCAGGGAAGAAGAGCGCCCGGCGCTATAGAGCGACAAGTCACTCGTTCAGAGGTGCCTTCAGGTCCCTGGCCCGCGGACCCGGTCGGCGACAGTAGACCGCGAGCCCGCCCCCTGCGCACCGGCTGCCTCCCCGCCCGTCTGGAGCCGCGATGAACCCCCCGCCCGCACCGCCACCTCTCACGGTGCCCCGGGCTCCCGCCGCGCGGACCTGCGGTGCCCGTCCGCGGCGACCCCTGGGACGCGTCTCCCCGGGACGGCGCCCCGTCCGCGGCGGCCGGCCCCACCACCCCAACCGAAGGAGTCACCCGTGCCCACCAGTGCAGAGCTGATCACCAGCACCCTCACCGAAACCTTCGACCTCGACCCCGCCGAGGTCACCCCCGAGCGCACCTTCGAGGAACTGGGCCTGGACTCCCTCGCGCTCGTCGAGATGGGCCTGATGCTCCAGGAGCGCACCGGGATCTCCCTGGACGACGTCCCGATGCGGACGACCATCGGCGAACTCGCCGCGCTGATGGACCGCAGCGAGGCCGACAAGGCCCTGACCACCGCGCCGAACAGCGGCAGCTGATGCCCGGCCCGTGCCGTGAGGTCGCCGTCACCGGCCTGGGCGTGGTCAGCCCGGCCGGGATCGGCGTGCGGGCGACCTGGGACACCCTGCTCACCGGCCGGTCCACCGCCGCCCGGGACCCGGGGCTGGCCGGACTGCCGGTGGACATCTCCTGCCGGGTGCCCGACTTCGACACCGCACGCCTGGTCGGCCGGAAGGCCGCCTGGCGGCTGGACCGCTTCGTCGCCATGGCCCTGCTCGCCGCCCGGCACGCCGTCGCCGACGCGGGCCTCGACCCCACCGACTGGGAGTCCGCACGCGTCGGAGTGGTCATCGGCACGGGCACCGGCAGCATGGAGCGCTATGCCGGCGAGTTCGCCAAGCTCGCGGCAGGCCGCCCGCTGGACATCTCGCCGCTCGCCATCACCCGCAGCGTGCCCAACATGGCGGCCGCCGAAATCGCCCTCGATCTGACCGCCACGGGGCCCAACTTCGCCGTCTCCACCGCCTGCGCCTCCGGCAGCAGTGCCCTCGGCGTCGCCCGCGATCTGCTGCGCGCCGGGACCTGCGACATCGTGCTGGCCGGCGGCGCGGAATCCGCCCGCCACCCCATCCCCGCGGCCTGCTTCCACCGCATGGGCGCGCTGTCCCGGCGTACCGACGACCCCGCGGCAGCCGGCCGCCCCTTCGACGCCGCGCGCGACGGATTCGTGCTCTCCGAAGGCGCCGCCGTCCTCGTGCTGGAGCGCCCCGAGCACGCTCGCGGCCGCGGCGCGAACCCACGTGCACAGCTGGTCGGATACGGGGCGAGCTGCGACGCCTACCACTACGCCGCCCCCGACCCCGAGGGCCGGGGCGCCGCGGCCGCCCTCACCGCGGCCCTGGCCGACGCGGAGCTGACGCCCCGGGACATCGACCATGTCAACGCGCACGGCACCGGAACCCGCCTGAACGACCTCGCCGAGGCCCGCGCGCTGCGCACCGTCTTTGCCGAACCCCCCGCCGTCACCTCCCTCAAGGGCGCGCTCGGCCACGCCATCGGAGCGGCGGGCGCCATCGAGGCGGCCGTCACGGTCATGAGCCTGCAGCAGGACACCATCCCGCCCACCGCCAACCACGAGGACCCCGACCTCGACATCGACCTGGACATCGTGGCCAAGGCCCCGCGCCGCACGCCGCTGTCCGCCGCCGCCAGCACCTCCTTCGGCTTCGGCGGCCAGAACGCGGCCCTCGTCTTCCGGTCCGCCTGACCGCCGGACCGGGGACGTACGGCCGCCGTGAGCCACCCCGTCGCACCCGACACCGCGAGCCGACCACCTCACCCGTCCCCGCCCGGGGCGACCGAAAGGGGCACCGTATGAGAACCGTCCAGGGCCCCACCGACCACGTGGTGGTGGTCGGAGCCGGTCTCTCCGGGCTGTCCGCCGCGCTCCATCTCCTCGGCGCCGGACGGCAGGTGACGGTCGTCGAGCGGGCGGCGCGGCCCGGCGGCCGGGCCGGCCGGATCGAGAGCGGCGGTTACCACCTCGACACCGGCCCGACCGTGCTGACCATGCCGCACCTCATCGACGAGGCCTTCGCCGCGGTCGGCGAACGGCTCACCGACCGGATGGAACTGCTCGCCCTGCACCCCGCCTACCGCGCCCGTTTCGCCGACGGCAGCGAACTGGACGTGCACACCGACGCGGAGGCCATGACGGCCGAGGTCGAACGGTTCGCCGGGCCCCGGGCCGCTGACGGCTACCGCCGGCTGCGCCACTGGCTCCAGCAGATCTACACGGTCCAGCGCCACCGCTTCATCGACACCAACTTCGACTCACCGCTCCAGCTGCTGCACCCCGACCTGGTCCGCCTCGCCGCCCTCGGGGGATTCGGCCGGCTCGACGACCGGATCGGCCGCTTCCTGCCCGACGCCCGGCTGCGCCGGATCTTCTCCTTCCAGGCGCTGTACGCCGGGGTCCCGCCCGCCCGCGCCCTCGCCGCCTACGCCGTCATCGCCTACATGGACACCGTCGCCGGGGTGTACTTCCCCCGCGGCGGGATGTACGCCCTGCCCCGGGCCATGGCGGACGCCGCCGCCGACGCCGGTGCCGCCTTCCGCTACGGACACCCCGTCACCCGGCTGGAACGCACCGGAGACCGGATCACGGCGGTGCACACCGCACACGAGCGCATCCCCTGCGACGCGGTGGTCCTCACCCCCGACCTGCCGGTGGTCCACCGGCTGCTCGGCCGCCGGCCCCGCCGCCCGGTCCGGCTCCGCCACGCGCCGTCCGCGGTGATCCTGCACGCCGGCACCGACCGGACCTGGCCGCGGCTGGCGCACCACACGCTCTCCTTCGGCGCCGCCTGGGAGCGGACCTTCGACGAACTCACCCGCACCGGCCGGCTGATGAGCGACCCTTCGCTGCTGGTCACCCGCCCCACCGCCTCCGACCCCCAACTCGCCCCACCCGGCCGCCACTTGCACTACATCCTGGCCCCCTGCCCCAACACCGAGACCGGCCCCGGCGCCGGCGCGTGGCACGACCTCGCCCCCCGGTACCGCGACAGCCTGCTCACCGTTCTCGAACGCCGGGGGCTCACCGGCATCGGCGCCGCCATCGAGGAGTACCGCATGGTCACCCCGGCCGACTGGACCGCGCAGGGGCTCGCCGCCGGAACGCCGTTCTCCGCCGCGCACACCTTCGCGCAGACCGGCCCGTTCCGCCCCCGCAACCTCGTCCGCGGCACGGAGAACGCCGTACTGGCCGGCTGCGGCACCACCCCCGGCGTCGGCGTGCCCACCGTCCTGATCTCCGGCAAGCTCGCCGCCGCCCGGATCACCGGGCTGCGGCCGCCACGCCCCCTCGCCGGTTCGTCCCGCCCCGTCACGAGAGGCATCCCGGCATGACCGCACGCGAACTGGATGCCGCCGGCATCACCGATCCCCGCCTCCGCGCGGCCTACGCCCACTGCCGCCGGCTCAACGCCCGGCACGGCAAGACCTACTTCCTCGCCACCCGGCTGCTGCCCGCGGCCCGCCGGCCGGCCGTCCACGCCCTCTACGGCTTCGCCCGCTGGGCCGACGACATCGTCGACGACCCCGCCACCGGCCACTCCACCGCGGACCGCGCCCGCGCCCTCGACGCCCTCGGGCAGTGGCTCGACGAGGCGCTGCGGGGCGGCGAGAGCCCCGAACCCGTGGTGCGCGCGGTGGCGCACACCGCCGCCGTCCACCGCATCGACCACCGCCACTTCGCGGACTTCATGGCATCGATGCGCAGCGACCTGACCGTCACCGACTACCCGTCCTACGCCGACCTGCGGCGCTATATGCACGGCTCCGCCGCGGTGATGGGACTGGAGATGCTGCCGGTGCTCGGCACCGTCGTCCCCCAGGAGGAGGCCGAACCGTACGCCGCGTCCCTCGGCATCGCCTTCCAGCTCACCAACTTCCTGCGCGATGTCGGCGAAGACCTCGACCGGGGCCGCGTCTACCTCCCCGCCGACCTGCTCGCGGCGCACGGCGTCGACCGCGCGCTGCTCCACTGGAGCCGGGACACCGGCCGCCCCGACCCGCGGATCACCGCGGCCCTGACGGCGGCCGCCGAACTCACCCGTGGGGTCTACCGCGAGGCGGCCCCCGGCCTCACCATGCTCGACCCGGCCGCCCGCCCCTGCATCCGCACCGCGTTCGTCCTCTACGGCGCCATCCTCGACGCCGTGCGCGACGACGGATACGCCGTGCTGCACCGCCGCGCCGTGGTCTCCCGCCGGCGCCGCGCGGCCACCGCCCTCGGCGGCCTGGCCCGCCTCGCCGTCACCCGAATCACCGTCAGCCGCCGCACCGCCCGGTCGCCCGGCGTACCGGGGGGCCGGGTGCCGCACCGTGCGCAGGAGGAAACCCCATGACCCGGGAGGCCCGCCGCCCCCCGCGCCTCCCGCTCCGGCTGCGCCGCAGGCCCGAGTCCTGGGAACGCCAGCGCCCCACCTGGCGCGACGCCGGCCCCGTGCGCATCGCCGACGCCGTCAAGGCCGCGCTCGCCCGCCCGTCCGGCAACTGGTTCGTCCTGGGCGCGGCCCGCGACATCGGCGCGGACCGTCCCGTCGGCCGCACCGTCGCCGGGGTCGAGGTGGTCGCCTGGCGGGACGCCGCCGGACGCCTGGTCGCCGGGCCGGGGGCCTGTCCGCACCTCGGCGCGCCCCTCGCGCAGGGCCGCGTACACTGCGGCGTCCTCCGCTGCCGCTGGCACGGACTCGCCCTGGACGGCGCCCCGTTCGCCGGCTGGGAGCCGTTCCCCGCCCATGACGACGGGCTGCTGGCCTGGGTACGGCTCGACGCGGTGGGCGGCGAGTCCCCGCTGCCGCGGCCCGTGCTCCCGGCCCGGCCGCGGCCGTCGGGCGCCGTCGCCGCCGTCTACACCGGCATCGGCGGCTGCGAACCCGAGGACGTGGTGGCCAACCGCCTCGACCCCTGGCACGGGGCCTGGTTCCACCCCTACTCGTTCGTCGACCTCACCGTGCTCGACACCCCCGCGGAGTACGACGGGGAGCCGTCCGGCGGACTCACCGTCGAGGTCTCCTTCAAGGTCGCCGGGCGTGCGGTGGTGCCGGTCACGGCGCTGTTCACCGCACCCGGGCCCCGTACCGTGGTGATGCGCATCCTGGCGGGCGAGGGGGAGGGTTCCGTGGTGGAGACCCATGCCACGCCGCTGGGGCCGGACGGCCGGGGACGCCCGCGCACCGCGGTCGTCGAGGCGATCGTCGCCACCTCCCGGCGCCCCGGATTCGCCCTGGCCCGCGCGGCCGCGCCCGCGCTGCGTCCGCTGATGCGGGCCGCCGCACGACGGCTGTGGCGGGACGACCTGGCCTACGCCGAACGCCGCTGGGAACTGCGCAGCAGCGGGCGCCACTTGGGCTGACTTCGGCTCAAGCCGGCTGTGGGGAGAGCTGGTCAGGGCCGTGCGGCGACCAGGTCACGTCCTGGCCCGCCCCGGCCCGACCCCGTCACTCCCCGGCCCGCCCGGCCACCCACCGCAGGGCCGCCGACCGTCCCCGGTCCGGCACGGTCCACAGTGTCTGGCCGCGGACGCCCCACCGCGCCAACAGCGCGTTCGCCGCGAGGAATCCGGTCGTCGCGGCCCGCTCCATCAGCGCCACCGGGAGCGAGGTCCGCACCGTGTCGCCGGCGACCACGACCCGGGGGTCGGGGGTGCGCACGGTGGGCCGGTCGTCGAAGCCGCCCACCGGGAACAGCGGACAGTCCGCGCGCCACTCATGGCGCCGGTCGACGACCCGGACACCGCGGGTCTCCGGATAGACGGCGTGCAACTGCCGCTCCAGAAGGCGCTGTTCGCGCTCCCGGTCGGCTCCGGGGGAGAGGGCGTAGGCGTGCAGTTCGAGCACCGAACCGCCGGTACGGGCCGACCAGCGCGCCGCCTCGCCCTCCCAGCGCTCCAGCACACTGACATTGTCCAGCGACCCGAAACCACTGGTACCCAGGAACCCCGGCCGGTCCGCGGACACCCGCCCCGCCAGCCAGAGCCGCGACACCAGGAAGGGCGGCGCGGTCCGCAGCCGCCCGATCCGCGTCCGCCAGGCGGCGTCCCCCAGCCCGGGCGACGCGGCCACGAGCCGGCGCAGCCCACCCGGGTCCAGGGCCAGCACCACCGCGTCGAACCGGCGGTCCGCGCCGCCCCCGGCGACGTGCACTCCGCAGCCCGCCACCGGCTCGACCCGCGTCACCTCCGTTTCCGTGCACAACTGGACGCCGTGCCCGGCCAGATATCGGCCGAGGGGCTGCCACAGCGCCTGCGGAAACGGCTCGTCGGGTACATCGAACAGCAGCCCCTCACTGGAGCCGAGAAAGTAGATGTGGAACATCAGCGCCAGTTCCGCGGCCGACAGTTCCCGCGGGTCCGCGAAGAAGCTCCGGGAGAACACCTCGAACGCGAGATGACGCGCGGCCTCCGGGAACCGGATACGGGCGAGGAAGTCCCAGGCGCTGACGCGGTCCAGCCGCCGGTAGACCTCCGGCACCCGAACGTCCAGCAGCGGCAGGGCCGCACCGGGGCGCATCCGTACGAGGTCCCGCCAGGTGAAGGTGGGACTGAGCGCCACGAAGCCCAGCGCGCTCCAGGGCGGTGTCCGGGGTACCCGGGCGAAGCTGTCCCGCAGCCCCGAACGGTGGTGCAGCGGGTAGTCCGGCAGCCGCCGGAGCATCCCGAGCCCCGGATCGACCCGGCGCAGCAGCCCCCGCAGGTTGTAGTACTGGGGGAAGAACGCATGGAACCCGCGGCTCATGGTCGCCGCCGAGCCGTCCGCGAGCCGCACCGGCCGGCCGGCCAGCCGGCCGCCGAGGACCCCGGCACGCTCGTACAGGGTCACCCGCACTCCGCGCTCGGCCAGCCCGGTCGCGGCGGCGAGGCCCGCGATACCACCGCCGATCACCGCCACCGCCGGACCGCCGGCGCCGTCGGCCGCCGCCCGGTCCCGCCCCGGCGGCCCCGGCACGGTCCGGGCCCGCCGGTCGCGCCCGCGCCGCGCGGCCTCGCCGCCGTCGCGCCGGGGCGTCATGCCGCCTCCTCGGGGGCGCCGGCCGGGCCGGCGACGAAGGTGTGGGTGATGCCGGTCTGCCGGTCAGGCAGCGGCAGCGCCCGGCCACCGCGGCCGTCGCCGGGCAGCCCCAACCGCCTTGCGGAGCACCGGAGTTGACTGTGGAGGCCGAGGTTCGCCGCCACCGGTGGGTCGTAACGGCGGGACGCGTGGTCGCAGGCGGCGGCCGGCTCGCCGTCGTACAGCAGGGCCATGGATGTCTCTCCTCCGGTGCGGTGGCGCAGGGGCGGGCGGGTCACGGTGCGGTGGCGCGGCGCGGCAGCAGCGGGAGTTCGGCGACGGTGCGGAGCATGGGCAGCACAGGGGTGCGCAGCCCGATGCCGAGGTCCTCCCACAGCCGGGAGCGGCCGTCGAGGAACCGCAGCAGCCGCTCCATCGGCACCGTGCGGAACAGCCCGGTGAAGAACTCCGCGCCGTCCACCCGGCCGCTGTCCAGCGCACGCAGCAGCACGGCGTCCATGGCCCGGTGCCGGGCGGAGTGCGGGGGAGGGGGGACCGGCGGCCGGCCGGCCCGCAGCGCGGCCGCGATGAGCGCCGACTGCCGTTGTACGGAGGCGAAGGTGTATCCGGTGGACGGGCGGGTGGCGCCCCCCGCGGTCCCGATGCGGAACACCGCGCGGCCGGCCCGGCGCGGGAAGCGGCCGTCGGTCATCGGGATCACGCCCTGCTCGGCCGCCGTGACGCGGAAGGCGCCCAGCCGCAGCACCCGGTCGGTGTAGTGGCGCAGGGCCCGTTCGTACCCGGCGGTCTCCAGGGGCCGGCGGGAGAACTCCGTGTACTCCACCAGCGCCGCGCAGTCGCTGACCGGCAGGACGTAGCCGAAGGACAGACCATGGCCGGGCTGCGGGGTGCGGAAGTCCATCAGGTCTGCGGTCGAGGGGTCGAAGGCCGGGCGCCGGGTGCGGACGAACCAGCCCCGGAAGTGCTGCTGGAGGGTGGTCCGCGCCGGCGGGAGCGGGCCGGGCCGGGAGTCGAACACCCAGCGGGCCCGGAGGACCACCGGCCGTCCGGTCGCGTCGTGCCCCCGCACCTCCGCCCCGCCGGGGACATCCCGTACGGACTCCACCGTCGCCTCGGCCCGTCGCACCGTGTCCTGCCGGGCGAGCCGGGCGTCCACCAGGGCCGCGAAGTCACCGGACCGCAGCATCTTGTAGCGGAAGGGCTCGGGCCGTCCCGCCGTCACCGCACCGCCGGGAGCGTGCACCCGCAGCCGTTCCCACGAGGCGGTCAGGGCCTCGTCGTACGCGCCGCCGGGCGCCTCCCAGAAACACCAGGTCCGCTCCGGAGCGGTGTGCGGTCCGGGCGGGGCGTCTACCAGCACCACCCGCGGCGGCCGTCCGCCGTCCGCCGGTTCGCACAGCCGGTGGGCGAGCGACAGCCCGGCCGCTCCCGCACCCACGATGACGGCATCCGCGTCCCGCACGCCCAGTCCTCTCGCCGCCTCGGTGCCCCCGCGGCGATCCTTGCGCAGTCCCGGCCCGGGAGGCGGCATCCGACGCGCGGGAATCCGGTGGTCCGCCGGCCGCCCCGGCTGCGCTGCCCCGCGGCGCGTCCGCGACAATCCTCACCCGACCAATCCAGGTGTCGCACGGCGCCGAATCACTCGTGACCACGTCGCAGTCCGGAGGTGTCCATGCCCGTCGCAGCCCGCGGCGACCGATCCCCAGCACCGCACACCGGTGCCCTGGAAGCACTGCTGCACCGCGTCTCCCGCGGCGACCAGCACGCGTTCGAGAGTCTCTACACGGCGGTGGCAGGCTCCGTACTGGGCCTGGTGCGCCGGGTGGTCCGGGACCCGGCGCAGTCCGAGGAGGTCGCGCAGGAGGTGCTGATCGAGGTGTGGCGGTCCGCGGCCCGCTTCGACGCACGGCAGGGCAGCGCCATGGCCTGGATCATGACCCTGGCCCACCGCCGCGCGGTGGACCGGGTGCGCTCGGCCCAGGCCGCGGCCGACCGCGACCACCGGGCCGGGCTGGGTGCCTACACCGCCCCCTTCGACGAGGTGAGCGAGCAGGTCGAACGACGCCTGGAGCGCGAGCAGGTGCGCCGCTGTCTGGCCCAACTCACCGATCTGCAACGGGAGTCGGTGACACTCGCCTACTACCGCGGCTATACCTACCGGGAGACCGCCGACCTGCTGGGCGCGGCGCTGGGCACGGTCAAGACACGACTGCGGGACGGTCTCATCCGGCTCCGCGACTGCCTGGGGGTGTCGGCATGAGCACCATCGATCTGCACACACTGACCGGCGCCTACGCACTGGGCGCGCTCTCCGAGCAGGAGTCCGCCGAGTTCACCCGCCACCTGGCCCACTGCCAGGCCTGCACCCAGGAGGTGCGCGAACTCCAGGAAACCGCGGCCCGGCTCGCCCTGGCGGTGGCCGAGGTCCCCCCGGCCGGGCTGCGCACCCGGGTGATGGCCGCCCTGCCCGAGGTCCGGCAACTGCCCCCGCGGGGACGCCATGCGAGCGTGGTCCCGATGCGCCGCGGACCACGCCACCGGCTGCCCTATCTCGCGGCCGCCGCCTGCCTGGTCGTCGCCGCGATCGCCGGCGGGCTGGCCGTCAAGGCCCGGAACGACGCCGACCAGCAGCGGGACCGCAGCGTCCGCGCCGAGCAGCAGGCGGCGGCGGTCAGCGCCCTGATGGCCGCCCCGGACGCCACCTTCCACACCACCGCGCTCAAGGGCGGCGGCAGCGGAACGGTCGTCGCCTCCCGGCAGAGGGGACAGACCGCGTTCCTCTACCACGGCCTGCCGGCGCTCTCCGGCCGCCGGGTGTACGAACTCTGGTACAGCCGCAACGGCACCATGGAACCCGCCGGACTGGTCGAGACCGGCCGCTCCTCCGGCGCGATGCTGCTGACCGGCGGACCCCGGGGCGCGGACGGCGTCGGCGTCACCGCGGAACCCGCGGGCGGCTCCAGCCGGCCCACCACCGCGCCACTGGCCGTCCTGCGGATCTGACCTCAGTGGCCCACCCGGTCCGATCCGACACCGGCACCGCCACGGGCCGGCGGCCCGGTTCGGCATGCCCGTCCCTCAACCACTTCGGCGACTTCCTCGTCTGGTGGGGACCGTTCCTGCCGGCCGGCGCCACCGCACCGGCCGCCGCCCTTGCCGTGGCCTCCCCGCTGGTGATGTCCTTACGGCTGACCTGCGGCAGCGGCAGACGACTGCCGGAGAACCGCGCACCCACCGCTCGGGCCACGCCGCGTACTGTGCCCGCACCAGCGGTTTCGTACCGCTGCCACCCCGCCGCCGCCCGCACCCGGAGGACCCCCGCTCATGACAACCGGCACGGACCGGCCCACGGACCCCAGCAGCGGCGGACGAGAGCACCGGCCGCTGGTGGTCCACCGCGGTCCCGGCACTCCGCGGGCGGCGGTGCTCCTGCTGCACGGAGGACGGGCCGACGGCCTCGGCCCGCCGCCGCGGCTCAACCTCCCCGCGCTGCGGATGCGGCCCTTCGGGTCCGCGGTGTCCCGGGAACTGCGCGGCCGGGAGGTGCTGCTCGCGTCCGTGCGCTACCGCTGCCGGGGATGGAACGGGCCGCGGGCGGACGCCGCCCGGGACGCCCGCGCCGCCCTCGACGAACTGGCCGCCCGCGCGCCGGACCTGCCGGTGGTGCTCGTCGGGCACTCCATGGGCGGCCGGGCGGCCCTGCTCACCGGCGGCCATCCGGCGGTCCGCGGCATCGTCGCGCTCGCCCCGTGGTGCCCGCCCGACGAACCCGTCGCCCATCTGCGGGACCGGACCCTGGTGCTGCTGCATGACGCGGACGACCGGGTCACCGACGCCGAGGGCTCCTGGCTCCTCGCCGACCGCGCCCGGCGGGCCGGAGCGCGGGCCCACACCGTCGTCATGCCACGCGGCGGACACACCATGCTGCGGGGCGCCCGGCGCTGGCACCGGCTGACCGTGGATCTCGTCGCCGCCCTCCTGGACGGCCGGCCCGTGCCCGAGGCCGCCGCCGGGGTGCGCCCGGGGTAGCCGCCCGGACGGCACACCATTCCCATGACTCTCTGTCAGCCCCGCCCGTTCGGGCGGGGCATGCCGCGTTTCCGGGGCCGGTTGCCTACGGGGTGGCACATCACGGAGACAGTGCGTACGCGCCGGCCGCTTTTCAGTCAAGTGGAACGCTGGAAACGAGCAAAAGAGGCAACTAACTGACCAGATTGTCGCGTCTTCCGTGCAGAGTCATAAGTAGGGGCTTTCCACCCCTGCCCCGTGCCCAGTGCTCGGAAACCGGTCTTTGAAGGAGATGTAATGCGACCGTTTGCGTTGAGCTACGCCCGTCCGGCGGCGAAGTCATCGACCAGCACGCCGTACAGCTACGACGCCACGCGGCAACTCAACGTCCTGCCCGACGGACGCCCGGCCACCTGCAGCCGTGCGGTACTGCTCGCCACCGGCACCACCGCCTCCACCGCCGGTTCCAAGACCCACTTCGACGACTGAGCCCATGACCGTCCTGGTCCTGACCTGTGAAGAAGATCTGACGGCGGACATGGTGGTGGCGACGCTGCAGGACCACGGTGTCCCGCTCGTCCGCCTCGACCCCGCCGACCTGCCCGGCAGGGTCTCCCTGTCGGCGGAGTACGCGGAGCACGACTTCCACGGATACCTGAAATCCGGGGAACGCATGGTGAGCCTGGGCAGCCTGCGCTCGGTCTGGGTGCGCAGGCCCGGCGTCCCCGGTGCCCGCACCGCGGAGCAGTCCGCCTGGATCGCGGCCGAGGCCGAGCAGGCGCTCTACGGCATGCTGACCAGCACCCCGGCGCGCTGGATGAACCACCCCGTGGCCGCCGCGCAGGCGCGCTACAAGCCCTGGCAGCTCCATCTCGCCCACCGGAGCGGCTTCCGGGTGCCCGCCACGCTGCTCACCACCTTCCCGGCGATGGCCCGGCAGTTCGCCGCCGCGCACCCGGACCTGGTGGTGAAGTCGGTGAGCGGAAAGCACCCCGGTGACCCTCCGATGGTGCTGCCCACCACCCGTATCAGCCCGGACACCGACTTCTCCGGGGTCGCGGCCGGGCCCACCCTGCTCCAGCAGCACGTCCCCAAGGAGGCCGATATCCGGCTGACCTGTGTCGGGGAGCAGCTCTTCGCCGCCCGCAAGAAAGCCGACCCGGAAGAGGTGGACAGCCGCTTCACCCCCCACGGCACCTGGGAGCCCGTCGAGGTCCCGGACGCCGTACACCGTGCTGTGCATGCCTATATGAGTGCTGCTCAACTTGCCTACGGCGCGTTTGATTTCGCCGAGGACCCGGACGGCTGCTGGTGGTTCCTGGAGTGCAACCAGGGCGGCCAGTTCGGCTTCGTCCAGTTGGAGACCGACCAGCCCATCGCCCAGGCCATCGCCACCTGGCTCGCCGTGGAACCCTGATCCCGGGGCGGCGGCCCGTACGCCTGCCGCCCCTAGTGGATCACCATGTTCGCGATCACGATGAGCAGACCGATCAGCACATCCACCCCGCCGGCCCGGAAGGAGCCCGCCCAGCGCCGGCCCGCTACCCGGGCCGCCCAGACCCCCCAACCGAACAGCGCCACCATATTGATGGTCAGGGCGACCTCGACCGCGCCGTCCTCGCCCCACCATTCCGCATAGGCACCGAACAGCGCGAACATCGTGGGCGCCATCGAGGCCACCAGCGGCCATTCCATCAGCACCGAACGCACCGCGCTCACAGTGACCTTGCGATCGCCACTCGTCCGGTGCGCGATGGAGTGCGCATAGCCGTGTGCCGCGGCCGACGCCACGGCCGTCAGCGCCACCCACAGCGCGTCGTAGCCGGGGTCCGGCGGCCTGCCCTCGTGGCCCAGCGCGGCCACCAGAGCGCTGGCGAGCACCGAGCCGTACACCCCGCCGAACAGCAGCCGCTGCAGCGGTTCCTCTCGTCCGGGCGGCGGCTGCACGGGTACGCTCCGGCTTTCTGACAAGGCGCCACCTCACAGGACCGACGGGCTTCCCGGCTTCGGGACGAACATCCGAGATGTAGCAGCCCCCGGCACCGATCCGTACGAAGCTGCGCCGACAGCACCGGCGATTTACCTCCGTGCGGGGCGCCGCGCCCGCCGTACCCACCGGGCCGCCGCGGTCAGCCGTGCAGCGTCAGCGGCGGGTGCGTCCCGTTCAGGTAGTGGTCACCGATGTCGCGCAGCCGGTGGACGGGGGAGGCCTGCGCCGTCAGCACACGGGCGTTGCGCCAGAACCGGTCGAAGCCCAGCGGGCCGGCGACGGAGCCGGCGCCCTCGGTGAGTTCCAGGACGCGGGTGGTGAGGCGCACCGCGGCGCGGCTGGTGACGGCCTCGGCGGCGGCGACCAGCACCGCGATGTCGGCCCGCTGGTCGACCCCGAGCTCCGGCCCCGCGAGGAGTCCCCGCGCCATGGCCTCCGACGCCGATTCGACCACGGCCGCGGCGGTGTGCGCCTCGGTCGCCAATTCCCCGTACGCGAGGAGGAGATAGGGGTCCGCATCCGGGCGGTCCGCATACCCGCCCTCGTCCCGCCCGGGGACCGGCCGGCCGCGCGGTGCGGCCCGGGTGATGTCCCGGGCCTCGGCCAGCGCTCCTTCGGCGATGCCCAGGCCGACGTGCACCAGGGCGAGCCGGAGCGCCAGGGGAGCGAGCGTGGCGAACGGGGCGAGTGCGTGCTCATCGCGCGGGACGGCGCCGAGCACCTGGTCGGCGGGGACCGGGACCCGGTCGAAGCCTACCCGGCCGGCCGCGGCGAGCCGCTGGCCGAGACGGTCGTTCTCGGGGTCGGCCGCCACGCCCGGATGCGCCGGGTCGACGTACACCACCAGGGACTCACCGCTCTCGGAACACACCGCGCCGAGCACCAGCCGGTCGGCGACGGTCACGCCCGCGGCGACGTACTGACAGCCGCTGAGGAGGTATCCGCCCTCGGCCGGGGTGAGGGTGAGCGCGGGTCCGGTCACCGGCTCAATGTCCGGGAGCGCGATACCGCCGCCCCAGAGCCACTGCTCCGCGCTCGCCCGGAGTTCGAGCCCGTCGGCCCGCTCCTGCGTGCTGAAGAACCGTGCACTCCACGCCAACACATGGTGCCGGGCGAGCAGTTCGCCGATGGAGCCGTCCGCCGCGGCGATCTCCCGGATGACCGCGCAGGCGGTGCGCCAGTCGGTACCCCGCCGGGCGGGGCCGGGAGGTGTCAGCAGCGCGGGCAGTCCGGCCTCGCGCAGCCGGGCGAGTTCGTCGAACGGGGGCTTGCCGGCCCGGTCCCGGTCGAGGGCGTCGACCGCGAGATCCTCGGCGACCTCACGGGTGACGCGCAGCCAGATCTCCTCGTCGGCATCGGGCTTGGCCTGTGGGGGAGCGGGGCGGACGGGGGCCTTCGGCAGCACCGGGGCCGGCTCCTTCCGGTCGGCCGGGTCCGGTGCGGGCCGGTCCTCCGCGGCCGGGTCCGGTGCGGGCGGGCAGATCACGCCACCGGCCGACGGAACGGAACGCATCGGAGCGCGCACGCCCACCTCCTGGCTTCCCCGGTTTTCCCACTGGATTGATAGGGAAAGGATGCTTCCGGGGATGAGGGAGGATCAAGGGGCGTTCAAGGCGCGGACAGCCGCGTCTTGGTATCCGGAACGGAAGGGGTCCGGCAGGTGCGTTCCTGCGGACGCTCCTAAGGGTTCGTCCAGGAAGCCGGGTTCTCGGTCAGCTCCGCCACCTGCGGCGGCAGCTCCGCGGCGGCGACATCGGCCAGTGACACCCCGTCGAGGATCTCGCGGACGTTCGCCCGCAGCGCGATCCACAACGGCAGCAGTGAACGGGCGGGCCCGGTGTAGGACAGCTCCGGCGGGCGGACGCCGCGTACCGACACCAGCGGTCCGTCCACGACCCGGATGACATCCGCGATGCTGATCTCCGCCGCCGGCTTGGCCAGCCGGTATCCGCCGTTGCCGCCGCGCCGGCTCCGCACCAGCCCGCCGCGGCGCATGTCGTTCAGGATGCCTTCGAGGAACTTGTGCGGAATGTCCTGGGCCTGGGCGATCGCCTCCGCCTTGAGCGGTTCCGCGTCCCCGGCGGCGGCGAGTTGCAGCGCGGCACGCACGGCATAGTCCGCTCTGGCTGAGATCCGCATGCCCCGCATTATCCCGCAGCGCACCCGGCACCGGCCCGCCGGGTGCACCGCCGTACGAAGCCCCGCAGCGCCGCCGCCGTCCGGTTGCGAGCCCGGCGGACCGGACGGACGCTCGACATACGGCATCGACTCCGAGGTGAGTGTCGTGGCAGACAAAGGCGTGCCGATATCCGTCACCCAGCCCTCGACCCTGGAGACGCGGGGGCCCGGCAGCGTGAACATGACCCTCGTCGTCAACGGCGTCACCCGGGTCCTGAATCTGGAGCCACGGGTGAGCCTGCTGGACGCACTGCGCGAGCAGATGGCCCTCACCGGCTCGAAAAAGGGCTGTGACCAGGGAACCTGCGGAGCCTGCACGGTCTGGGTCGACGGGCGCAGGGTGCTGTCCTGTCTGATGCTCGCCATCAGCTGCGAAGGCCGCGAGGTGACCACCATCGAAGGGCTCGCCGAGGGCGACGCACTGCACCCGATGCAACGCGCCTTCCTCGAACACGACGCCTTCCAGTGCGGGTACTGCACACCCGGCCAGATCATGTCGGCCGTCGCGCTGCTGGACGAAGGGCACGCCGGGACCGATGCCGAGATCGCCGAGTGGATGAGCGGCAACATCTGCCGGTGCGCGGCCTATCCCCACATCCGCTCCGCCATTCGCGAGGTGCGGGACCGGAAGACAGGACAGTGATGTGCGTGCCATCAGCTACACGCGTCCGACGGATGTGCACAGCGCCGTCGCGGCGGTGACCAGTGACCCCGGCAGCTCCTTTCTCGCGGGCGGCACCACGGAAGTCGACCTGCTGCGGCTGGACGTGCTGCGCCCGCACCGGCTGGTGGACATCAACCGGCTGCCGCTGACCGGCGTCGAGGAGCGCCCCGACGGGTCGCTGCTGATCGGCGCGCTGGCCCGGATGAGCGAGGTCGCCGAGGACCGGGCGGTCGTGGAGCGCTTCCCGATGCTCGCCCAGGCACTCCTGCTCGGGGCCTCCGCACAGTTGCGGCACATGGCCTCCATGGGCGGCAACCTGATGCAGCGGGTCCGCTGCGCCTACTACCGCGACCCCGAATCCGCGTGCAACAAGCGGGTTCCGGGGAGCGGCTGCTCGGCACTGGACGGCGTCCACCGCGGCCATGCGATCCTCGGTACCAGCGACCACTGCATCGCCACCCACCCCTCGGACCTGGCGGTCGCCCTCGTCGCCCTGGACGCCGTGGTCCACCTGGAAGGCATGGACGGCACCCGCACCGTTCCCGTCGATGACTTCTTCCTGCTGCCCGGTGACACCCCCGAGCGCGAGCATCCGCTGACCCCCGGCGAACTCATCACCGCGATCGAGGTGCCCGCACTCCCCGTGGCGCGCAACTCGCTGTACCTCAAGGTGCGCGACCGCGAGTCCTACGAGTTCGCGCTCGCCTCGGCAGCGGCCGCGCTGGCGCTGGAGGACGGCGTGATCCGCGAAGTCCGGCTCGCCCTCGGCGGGGTGGCGACCACACCGTGGCGCGCCCGCCGGGCCGAGGACCTCCTCCTGGGAGAGCGCGCCGACGACGCCACGTTCACCCGGGCCGCGGCCGCCGAACTGGCCCCCGCCGTCACCCGCCCGATGAACGGGTTCAAGGCCGAACTCGCCCGGCGGACCGTTGTCCGTGCCCTGCGCACCACCGCCGCGACAGGAGGCGGGACGGTATGACCACGGGCGCCACCCTCGAAGCCGTCGGCCGCCCTGTCGACCGCGTCGACGGCCCCGCCAAGGTCACCGGCCGCGGCCGTTACTCCGCGGAGATCACCCTGCCCAACACCGCGTATGCCGCCCTGGTCGGCGCCCGTACGGCCGGCGGGCGGATCGCCGCGATCCGCACGGAGGCCGCGGAGCGCGCCGACGGGGTGCTCGCCGTGCTGACCCACCGGAACCTGCCCAGGATCCCCGGCCGGCCCCAGCTGCTGCCGTCCCTGGCCGGTCACGCCGCCCCGGGGGAGAGCTTCTTCCCGATGCAGGACGACATCGTCCACTACTTCGGCCAGCCGGTGGCCCTGGTCATCGCGGACTCGCTGGAACGCGTCCACCACGCGGCCCGGCAGCTCCATGTCGACTATGACCGGAGCGCCTCGGTCACCACCCTCGACGAAGGCCGGGAGCAGGCCTATGAACCCGAGGCGATCTTCGCCGGGTTCATCCCCGCCCGCAGTGTGCGCGGCGATGTCGAGGCCGGCTTCCGGGCCGCGACCCAACACCTCGACGCCACTTACCATTTCGCAGCGAACCATCACAACCCCATCGAGCCGTCAGCCACCACGGCCGTCTGGGACGGCGACCGGCTCACCCTCTACGACGCCACCCAGGGCATCGCGGCGACCCAGAACACCGTCGCGGCGCTGCTGGGCATCCCCCCGTCGAAGGTGCGGGTCCGGGCGTCGTTCGTCGGCGGCGGCTTCGGCTGCAAGGCCATGATCTGGCCGCATGTCACCCTCGCCGCCCTGGCTGCCCGGGAGGTGGGCCGGCCGGTCAAACTGGCGCTCACCCGGGAGCAGATGTTCACCTCCTGCGGCCACCGCGAGGAGCAGGAACAGCGCATCGAACTCGGCGCCACCGACGACGGGCGGCTCACCGCACTGCGCCACCACAAACTCTCGCTGACCTCACTCTTCGACGAATGGGCCGAACCCTCCCTCAGCATGTCCTCGCAGACCTACGCCTGCCCCCATTACGAGGGCGTCTACCGGCTCATCCGCAGCAACACCATGACCCCCACCTTCACCCGCGGCCCCGGCGAGACCACCGGCATGTTCGCCCTGGAATGCCTGATGGACGAGCTCGCCCACCGCATCGGCGTCGACCCGGTGCAACTGCGGCTGCGCAACCACGCAGAGGCCGACCCGAACACCGGCCACCCCTGGTCGAGCGACGGCGCGGCGGAGTGCTACCGCCGCGGCGCGGCCCGCTTCGACTGGCAGTCGCGCAACCCCGAGCCCCGCTCCGAGCGGGACGGCAACCGGCTGATCGGCAAGGGCATGGCCACCGCCGGCTACCCGGTTTTCTTCCCCATGCAGCCACAGCGCGCCCGTGCCCGCCTCTACGCCGACGGCACCGCGGTGGTCCAGGCCGGCACCCAGGAATTCGGCACCGGAACGGGCACCGCCATGACCCAGGTCGCCGCCGACGGCCTGGGCATCGCCCTGCGCAACGTCCGGTTCGAGTACGGCGACACCGACCTGCCCAACGTCGCGGCCGCGGTCGGCTCGGCGGGCGCCGGAATGATCAGCGCCGCGGTCCACACGGCCGCCACCGCACTCCGCGACCAGATGATCGAGCAGGCCGTCGCCGACCCCGGTTCCCCGCTGCACCACGCCGACCCCGCCGGCGTTGTTGTCCGCGAGGGACGGATGCAGCTGCGGGACCGGCCCGAAACGGGGGAGACCTACGGCGCCCTGATGCGGCGTCACTTCATGACGGACCTGGAGGCGCTCGGCAGCTGGACCCCGCCCCCACAGAACCTCCCGTACGGGCTCGCCACCTTCGGCGCCCAGTTCGCCGAGGTCGCCGTCGACCCGGACCTCGGTACGGTCCGCGTGCGCCGCATGGTCGGTGCCTTCGCCCCGGGCCGCGTCCTCAACGCCAAGACCGCGCGCAGTCAGGCCGTCGGCGGCATGCTCTGGGGCCTCGGCCAGGCGCTCCTCGAAGGCAGCCTCACCGACACCCGCGACGGCCGCTGGGCGAACGCGAGCCTCGGCGAGTACCTGGTGCCGGTCAACGCCGACGCACCCGACGTCGCCGTCGAGTTCGTGGAAGTGCCGGACACCGTCGTCAACCCGCTGGGCGTCAAGGGCCTCGGCGAGATCGGCATGGTCGGCGCCGCGGCGGCCATCGCCAACGCCGTCTTCCACGCGACCGGATACCGCGCACGGGAACTGCCGATCAGGATCGAGCACCTGCTGTAGGAACCACGGCCCGGACCGGCCCGGCCACGGAAGGACGTCACCATGACCACGGATGGACACCCCGGCCCGCTGCGGGTCTTCGTGCTCGGCGCGTCACTGCGGGCCGGATCGGCCAATGCCCGGCTGGCCTCCCTCGTGGCCCGCATCATGACCGACGCCGACGCCGACGTGGATCTCGCCGCGATGCGGGAATTCGTCATGCCGCTGTACGACGGTGATGTGGAGGAGGCGGAGGGGCTGCCGGACGGCGCACTGGCGCTCCGCGACCGCCTCGAACGCTGCGACGCCTTCGTCCTCTCCTCACCCGAGTACAACGCCTCCGTGCCCGGCGTGGTGAAGAACGCCATCGACTGGGTCTCCCGGGTCCGCCCCCAGCCGTTCAAGACCAAGCACGCGCTGCTGGTCTCCGCCTCCCCGTCCCTGGTCGGCGGCAACCGGGGACTGTGGGCACTGCGGGTGCCGCTGGAACATCTCGGCACCCGCGTCTACCCCGACATGTTCAGCCTGGCCGCGGCCCACCAGGGCTTCACCGAGGACGGGCAGCTGTCCGATCCGGCGCTGCAACAGCGGCTGGAGGAGACGGTCACCGCGTTCCTCCGTCTCGTCGAGGCCGATACCCGCTTCGTCTGTCTCCAGCGGCGCTGGTACGAGTTCCCCGGGGACCGCACCGGGGCCCCCGTCACCCAGCGGGTCGAGGACTGAAACGGCCGTCCGGCGGTGGCTCGCCGGCTCGTTGCCGGACCAGCGAAAAGGGGCGGTAGCGGACCTCGTTCCGCTACCGCCCCGGTTGATGCGCGGGGTCGCCGGCCCGGTGCGGCACCCGTGGGAACGGGCGCCGGAACGCCGTCCCCTAGGCGGACGCAAGGCGAGCCCGGTGCCGCGCGGCCCGACGCCGCATGGCCCGCCGCTCGTCCTCACTCATCCCGCCCCAGACGCCTGTGTCCTGCCGCGATTCGAGCGCCCACTGAAGGCACTGCCCCATCACCGGGCAGCGGCGGCAGACGGCCTTGGCCTCCTCGATCTGCAGCAGCGCGGGGCCGGTGTTGCCGACGGGAAAGAACAGCTCCGGGTCCGCTTCGCGGCACACCGCGTCATGACGCCAGTCCATGAGTACCTCCGTTCTCCGCGGCGGGGCGCGGTCGATGTGCAGTGCTGATACGGGCGCCCGGTCGGCCGGCTGCTCAGGCAGCCTCCACGGCGGCCGGACACCTGCTGTCCTCGCGTGCCCGATCCTGCGCAACCAATGCATCGCCGTCCCCAACAATCACATTCCTCCACAAAGTGATCACAATGGGGCTCGCTCAACGCCGCTCCCGGCCAAGTCCCCCTCCAAGCCGGCAACTTGACCTGCAGGAACAACCGTGAACGGATGGGGGACACCTACGACAGGGGAGGGCGACATGCCGGACGGGCTGATGCCGGACGGGCTGCGTGAGTACTGCATTGAGGCGCTGGCGGAGCACGGATGTCCCTCGGTCTCCGTCGCGGTGGCCGAGCGCGGCGAGGTGGTCTTCGCCGCCGCCCACGGGTCGGCCGACACCGCCACCGGCCGTCCGGCCACGCCCGAGACGGCCTACGGGCTGGCATCCGTCACCAAGCCGATGACGGCAATCGCCGTCTGCCGCGCTGCCGACGAAGGCCTCCTGGACCTGGACGCACCCGTGCCGCTCCCGGGCGACGCCCCCGGGCCGGCCCCCACCGCACGCCAACTGCTCCGGCACCGGGGCGGCTTGGGCCCGTACTACGACTGGGACTACGGCGACGGCGCGCGGGTGCCCGACGCGGACCGCTACGCCGTACCCCACCGCACCCCCGGCACCGGCTTCGGCTACGCCAACCTCGGCTACCGCCTCCTCGGCCGGCTGCTGGAGCAGGCCACCGGCCAGGACCTGGGTGCCTGCGTTCGCGAGCGGGTCTTCGCACCGCTCGGGCTCGACGGCTGCCATATCGGGCGGGCGTACCCGGGCCCGGCGCCGTCGGCCCTGAAGTACACGTCCGACGGCCGCGCCTACCCCGATTACGACTGCAGCCACCCGGGCGCCACCCTCGGCTGGGCCCCGGCCGGCGAGCTGGCACTGTTCGCCCAGTCGTACGACCGTCTGCTGAAGCCGGAGACCGCGGCCGCCGTACGGGACGCGCTGCCGGTCAACGAGCATCTGGGGTACGGGCTCGGCTGGTGCCTGTCCTCGGGTGACGGCCCGCTGGTGCAGAGCCATGGCGGGGGCGGGCCCGGCGTGGCCGCGATGACCGTCGCGCTGCCCGAGCGGCTGCTGTCCTTCGCGGTCCTCACCAACTCCACGAAGAAGGCCGCCCGCGACGCGATCCTCCGGTACGTCCTGGGGGAGCTGGCCCCGGACGTCAGCACCGATGCGATCACACCCGCGAGCGCCGATCCGCCCCGCCCGATGACGCTGCCGGAGGGCGACTGGACGGGCCGGATCAGCGCCCCGGAAGGGGAGGTGCCGATCACCCTCCGTGTACTGCCGGACCGCCAGGCCGAACTGCGGCTGGCCGGCGCAGTCGCCACCACCACGGCCGACGCCTCCGCGGCCTGGGACCTGCGCGCCTCCTTCCCGCTACAGCTCCCGACCGCGGACGCCCGGATCAACAGCCCCGAATCGGTACTGGAACTCCGGCTCGCGGAGGAGGGCGCGCTGACCGGTGTCGCCTACGCCTACAAGAACGGCGACGCCGAGGGCAGGCTCGGCAACTTCCTGAGCCACCCCTGCACTCTGGAACGGGCCTGAGCCGCCGCCCCGCGCGCCCGCCTTCCGCGGGGCTCCTCGTTCACGGCTGTATTACCCCGTGCCGCTGCTCGGTCCCAGTGCTCAGAGGCCGAGATCGGTCCCCACACCGGAGACCGGCACGGAGAGAATGCCGTCGAAGGCGTCCAGCACCGGCGTCTTCAGGAAGGTGCTCTGCATCCGGATGCGGTCAGGGCCGGTGGGCACCCCGGCCGCCGGGCGGCGGGCGGGACCCAGCGCGGCGAGGGCGATCCCCAGCCCGGCGTCGGCGAAGGCGGCCTCGACGCTGCCCGGCTCGGGCGGCTGCAACGGGGTCTCCTCGACGGTGAAACCGAACCGGGCGCTCTCGTCCAGGCACATCTCCGCCGTGTGCCCGCCGACGCTGGTCAGCCCGAGGGCGAAGTAGTCGTCGCCCAGGGCGCGGTGCAGATGCTGCCCCATCGGGAACGCCGTGGGCCCGTTGCCGAAGCGCAGCTGCGTCTTCTGGATGTGCGCGTTGTGCGCGACCAGCACGATGCGGCCCCCGGGCGCGGTGCGTTCCAGATGCCAGCGCACCGACCCGGCCATATAGATCTCGCGGGCCGAGGGATCGGCCTCCAGCCCGCGCCCGGCGAAGAGTTCGGACATGGCGCGCAGGGTGTAGTCCGTGGTGCAGGCCCCTTCCAGCCGCCGCACCGCCGTGTCGTACCCCAGTTGGTCGCTGCGGCCGACGTAGAGCGGTTCCACGGCGCGGAACCGGGTCAGCAGCCGGCCCAGCGCCGCGCTGAGCGCGTCCTGCTCGGCCTCGGCCAGCCGGGCCCAGGCCGGCCCCGCCACCGCTCCGGACTCCCCGGCGAACCGCTCGGCCCGCTGGATCGCCGAGCCGATCAGCGGCAGCAGCGCGGGGTCGACCTCGCGGAGGTAGTCGGCGACCGGGAGCAGCACGGGCAGCAACGAGCCGCCCGCCGCGGGAAGATCGACGCCCGCGAACCGGACGGGCCGCTGCGCGGTGGTGTTGTGCCGGCGCAACCGGTGCAGCGGCTCACCCATGCCGAACGGGACGGCGGCCGGGGCATACCGCTCAAGGTCCCCCTCCCCACCGGCCCCCTGCACCCAGGTGTCGAGGGTGAACCCCTCGCTGAAGCCGTACTCGAAGGCCAGCACGGTGAATCCGCAGCGTTCGACGAGGAAGCGGATCAGCCGTCGGCGGGCCAGCGCGAACTCCTGGAGGAAGTGGGCGTTCTCGCCGATCGCGACCACACGTGCGTCGCCGATCGCGGCCCGCAGCGGCTCCAGGTCGTCGAGCGGAGCCTCCGGGTCGAGGCCGGTGAGGGGAGTGGCGTGGTCGCGCAGCCAGGACGCGAACCCGTCATGGCGAAGGGGAGAGGCAGACATGTCGAGGGCTCAATTCTCGCGGAGGGACCTGCGGTCGGCGGAGCGGGGACACAGCCGTGGTCTGCATGGATGCATGCGCGCAGAACAACGGACCCGTGGCGGGGCCGCGCGGGCCCGCGGCGCAACGGGAGGTGTCACCCGGAAAGGACCTCAGAGAAAGCGACTGCCAGTAGCCATGAGCTCACCGTATCAAGCCCTCCGGACGGTCCGGGTGTCTGCGGGGAGTGCGGGAACGCGCCGCCGGGGACTACGGTCGACGCCTCGGGCCCGGTGGTCCGCCGGGCAGCTCTGATCTGGAGGTGGGGCCGGATGCTGGTACTCGGGCGTTCGCAGGTCGAGGCGCTGCTCGACCTGGACGCGCTGATCGACGCGCTGGCGTCGGCGATGACGGACCTCAGCGCGGGCCGCGCCTCCAGCCCGGACCGCGTCGCCGCGACGGTGCCGGAACGGGACGGCTTCCTGGCGGCCATGCCGGGCTACGTACCGTCGGCCGGGGTGCTCATGAGCAAGCTGGTCTCCGTCTTCCCGCACAACGGCGGCACCCCGGTGCCGACCCACCAGGCGCTGATCGCCGTCTTCGATCCGGACACCGGGGAACCCACGGCGTTGCTCGACGGTACGGCGATCACCGCGGCACGGACCGCCGCCGGCTCGGCGCTCTCCGCTCGTCTGCTGGCCCGCGAGAACGCCTCGGTGCTGGCCGTACTGGGCACCGGAGCGCAGGCCCGGTCGCACGCCGCGGCGATGTGCCGGGTGCGCCCGATCCGGCAGATCCGGGTGGCCGGCCGCGACCGGACGAAGGCGAGCGCGCTGGCCGACGAACTGTCCACCACGCTGCGGGTATCGGTCGAGGCGACGGCGGGGTACGCCGAGGCGCTCGACGGAGCCGATATCGCCGCCGCGGCCACCCACGCCACCGACCCCGTGATCCGCCGCTCCTGGCTGACACCGGGCGTGCACATCACCTCGGTGGGCTTCAACCCGGAGGGCCGGGAGGTCGATGACGCCACGGTCGCCGAGGCGCTGGTGTGCGTCGAATCGCGGCAGGCGGCGCTGGCACCCTTCCCCGCGGGCAGCAACGATCTGCTGAGTCCCCTGCGCGCCGGTGTCATCACCGACGGCCATGTCCACGCCGAGCTGGGCGAACTCCTCACCGGCAGCGAACCGGGCCGTTCCTCGGACGACCAGATCACCCTCTACAAATCCGTCGGCGTGGCGGTGCAGGACGCCGCGGCGGCGGCCCTGGTCGTGACGGCCGCCCGGGAGCGGTCGGTGGGGGCGGAGATCCGGCTGGTGTGACGCGGTGTGCCGCGGTGCTGCCGCGCCCGCACGCCGGGCGTCGGCTCACCGCCCGTGGCACCGGCGCCCGGGGCCGTGTCCCGGCTCACTTCCGCAGCCAGGACAGATACCAGACCCGGAAGTCGGGGCCGGGCACGAGGTGATCCCAGGTCATGTCGTCGTACCACACCTGTCCCGCGAGCGGCCCGGTGACGACCAGCCGGACGAACTCCCCGCACCCCGCCTCGGCGATGACCAGCGACCCTGCCACCCTCGCCCGCTCCGCCTCGTCGTCGAACCGCTCGCCCGGGTTCCCCCGCCACTCCCCGCAGAGCGGGAAGGGCGTCGCCAGAAAGCCCGGACGCCGGTCCTGTTCCCGCACATCGTCGACGGCGTCCTCGCTGTCGTCGGGGAGCGGCTCGTCGAGCGGCAGCAGTCCGTAGTGGGGACCGGCCCCGGAGCCGCCCACCCGGGCGAGGAACTCCCGGTAGGAACGGGGAAGTTCGATGGCGTACCGCTCCTCGAAGGTGCTGAGCGCCCTCTCGGGAAGCGGCGGGGTCAGCCGGTAGCGGTGGTCCTCGGAGCCGAACCGGGTGTACTCCGGGTCCCGCCGCGCCAGTTCACCGAGCCGGGCCCGTACGGCCTCCCCGTCCCAGCCCCCAGCCTCTCCCACCGGACAGTCCGCGTCGCTCCTCCGCCCCATTCGCTGCATCGCAGCATTCTCTCCCGCCCACCGCCACGGCCGCGTCGGCGCACGGCTGAACCGGCGGCCGGGGCCGTCCCACCCGCGCCGCCTCAGCGGCCATACGTCCGGTGGCACAGCCGCAGCAGATCCCCCCGGACCCGGCCGGCGGCCATCCGGCACACCACCGCGGGGTCGACCGTCGAACGGGGCCGTGGCGGCCGCCGGAGCGTGCGCGGCGGCGCCTCCGCCTGGTGCCGCTGCTGCGGCACCGTGCGTACCGGCACCGGACGCGGCCTCGACGGTGCGGAGCGCGGGCGCCGCGGCACCGGGCGTCCCGCGGGCCGCCGTTCCGCCCGCTTCCCCGGCGCGGTGTGCCGGCGAGCACCGTGTGCCTTCCCCGACGCCGCCGGCCGCTTCGCCCGCTTCCGTGCGGACGCCACATCCACCAGCCGCTCACGCGACGTCCCCTGAGTGGGCATCAGCAGCGGTGAGGGCCGGGCCGGGGCGACCGTGCGCCCGCCCGGTGCGGGGCCGGGGTCGTGCGGGGAGCCGTCGGGGTGCAGGGCCACACAGCCGCCGACGGTCAGCAGAACGGCCGTCGTTGCGACGAGGCGAAGGAGGAGAGGCAGAGGGCGCACGCCTTCACGGTGTCGGAGGCCCGTGAGCTGTCCAAACGACGCGCCGCGCGGCCACGCGGACGAAGGACCTGTACGAACTCCCGTGGCAGTCCCGCGCCGACGGGGAGGGCCCCGGACTCGCGGACGCGGGTGGGCCGCGCCGGGACCTCAACGGCCATGGCTCACATGGGCAGCGACCGCAGCCGCACCGGCCCGGCCGGCCAGTGCGCCCCCTCGCGCAGCGGCGTCCACATGGTCTCCAGCGGCATGACCGCGCTGGTGTCCCCGGGCTGCTCGACCTCGACGTCCTCCGTGAGCCGCTGCCAGCCGAGCCGCCCGTAGAAGGGGACGAGATGCGGCCGGCAGAAGAGGAGCCCGTACTGCGGTCCGAGCGTGCGGGCGTGCTCCAGGGCGGCGGTCACCACGCTCCGTGCCAGGCCCTGTCCGCGCAGACCGGGAGCGACGATCACCCCGCCGAAGCCGACCGCCCGGGTCTCCACCGGGCCGATGCACAGCGGAACCGTCACCAGACCGGTGTGCGCGAGCAGGCGGCCGTCCCGTTCGATGCCGAAGTGCTCCTGCTTGGCCCGCCAGGTCAGCCCGGTCCAGGCGACTCCGAAGGCGTCCTCGCCCTCCCCGGCGATCTCGGTCAGTTCGGTCTCGGTGAAGTGCGTCAGCCGGATCACGGCCGGTGAGGCGGAAGGCAGATGTGCTGTCATCCTCGCATCCTGCTGCCCGCACCGGCCGGTGGCAATCCTTCCCTGCGTCACCGGCCGCCGCCGATGGGCCAGTTCAGAGGTGCAGCGGCGGACGAGGGCGGCCCGGACCCGGCGCTCCCGGTCCCGTACCGCTCCGGGGCCGTCCGCCACGACAGCTACAGCACGGGACCCGGGCCGAAAACCTCATAGTGGATCGCCCCGGACGGCACGCCGGATTCCAGCAGTTGGGTCCGGACCGCCTTCATGAACGGCACCGGCCCGCACAGATACGCGGTGGTCCCGGCCGGAAGGGCCAGCTGCGTCAGATCCATCAGCCCGCGGCGCACGGTCACCGTGTCCACCGCGCTGCCGCCCGCGCCCTGTCCCGCGCCCTCGTTGTCGTCCGGGGCGCCCTCCTCGTACCAGAGCTCCGCGGTCGCGTGGGCGAGCTTGCCGGTGAGCCGGTGGAGGTCCGTACGGAACGGGTGGGTGGCCGGCGAGTGGTCGGCGTGGGCGGTGATGATCCGGCGCCGGGAGCCGGTGGCGGCGAGGTGTGTGAGCATGCCGACCATCGGTGTGCAGCCGATACCCGCCGAGGCGAACAGCAGCGGGCCGTCGCCCTCTTCGGGCAGTACCACGTCCCCGAACGGCGGGCTCACCTGCAGAATCTCGCCGCCGTGCACCTGCGCGTGCAGATACCCGGACACCTCACCCGCGGGTCCGTCGTCCGGGGCGCCGGCCCGGCCCGTTACCCGCTTCACCGAGATCTGCAGCCCGCCGTCCGGCTCCCCGGACAGGCTGTACTGACGTATCTGCCGTGCGCCGTCCGGGAGTTGGACCTGTACGGAGACGTACTGGCCGGGCCGGAACGCCGGGACGGGACCGCCGTCGGCCGGCCGCAGCAGGAAGGTGGCCACCTCGTCGGTCTCCTCGATCCGGCCGGCCACCCGATAGGGGCGCCACACCACGCCGTCCCGTACGCCCGCTTCCGCCATGAGCCGCCGCTCGACGGCGATCAGGGCCTGTGCCATCAGCCAGTACACCTCGTCCCAGGCCCGCACCACGTCGTCGGTCACCGCATCGCCCAGCACCTCGGCGATGGCCGCGAACAGGTGCTCCCGCACGATCGGGTACTGGTCCGCACGCACCCCGAGCGAGGCGTGCTTGTGCGCGATCCGCGCCAGCAGGGCGTCCGGCCGGCTGTCCGGGTGGTCGAGGAGGTGGCCCGCGAAGCCGGCGATGGACCCGGCGAGGGCCTGCCGCTGGGTGCCGTTGGCCTGGTTGCCGCGGTTGAAGAGGTCACGCAGCAGCTCGGGGTGGGCGGCGAAGAGCTTCCGGTAGAAGAGCGCGGTGATTTCCCCGAGGGCTCCGCTCACGGCGGGAAGGGTGGCACGAACGGTCTCGGCGGACTTCGGCGACAGCATCGACGGCTCCGGATTCTCAAGGGGTGGGGGAGCGAGAGGCGGCGAAACTTGCATCTGAGATGCGCATTTTCGCGCGCGAAAAGAGTGCGGTGTGCGGGCGGAGTTGAGGGGTTCAGTCCCGGTGCGGTGCGGGCGTCAGGCTGAGCAGTAGCGGCCCGGTCGGGGATTCGACCAGGTCGGCGACGGAGAGCGGATCGAGCGAGGCGTAGAACGCTTCCTGCGCCACCCGCAGCGCACCGCGCAGCCGGCAGCCGCCGCGCAGCGGGCACGGCGGATCGTCCTCGCAGCCCACGACATCATCGGCCCCCTCCAGCTCACGCACCAACTGCCCGAGCGATCCCGTGCGCCCCGCCGCCGTCAGCGTCAGCCCGCCAC
The DNA here is from genome assembly GCF_042746015.1 of Streptomyces sp. NPDC058773. NCBI lineage: Bacteria > Bacillati > Actinomycetota > Actinomycetes > Kitasatosporales > Streptomycetaceae > Streptomyces > Streptomyces sp. NPDC058773. The sequence continues at coordinate 52,752 of NZ_JBHYPE010000016.1, read as the reverse complement.
CGCGCCCGCGCCGCGCTTCGACGGCGCCGAGGTGCTGGAGCTTGCTCACGACCTTGGCTGCGTGGGTGTACGGCACCTGCACGGCGCTCGCCACCTCGCGGGTGGTGGGCGCGTCGCCCGCGTCGCTGAGCGCCGCCAGGCGCATGGCGATACGGAGGGCGATGTCGGTGCTCTTGGTGAGTCGCACAGTGGCACTCTATAGAAGTTGCATCCAAAATGCCAATTAAAGGGTCAGGTCCCCGTGAGGCGGTGGGCGAGCGCGCGCAACTGCGGCGCGGTCAGCACGCGGTCACCGAAGCCCGGCAGCGGCACGTGCAGCCGCGCGGTCCAGCGGGCGGCCTCCATGGTGGCGTGCTGTCCGGCGCGGGCGACGTGGACCGCGGAGGTGGCCGCCCGCATCAAGGAGCCGTTGCCCGCGGCGCGTTGGGTGACCTGGAAGCGCCCAGGGCGTCGCCCACCGCCGAGCCGAGGACCGCCCCGGCCGCCCGTTCCGTACCTCGCGTGTGCTGCATTCCCGCAGGCTATCGACGGGGTCTGACAGTTACCCGTGCGGGTGAGCCGGGAGCCGTGCCCGCCCCTTGTGTTCGCTCAGCGCCCGCCGCTCGCCTGTTCCTGGAGGTGGGCGGCGACGTCGGCCACGTCGTTGGCGATGGCCAGGATGCCGGTGACGTCGGCGGAGGGGGTGGCGGCGCCGTTCACGCCGGCGAAGAAGACATCGAAGTGGTTCTTGCGGGTCTCCAGGTAGCCGGCGGTGGTTTCGGCGCCCACGGCCAGCCGGTCGTTGAGGAAATCGCCGCCCGCCGCGGTGCCGGTCTTGGCGAAGACCTTGCCGCGTGCGGGGCAGCCGCGGCAGGAGTCCGCCAGGGAGCCGTTGACGCCCAGGACCGGCAGCGCATCGCGGAAGCGCCGTGCCTCGGGGGTGCGCAGCCAGTACGTCAGGATCTGTGCCACGGCGCGCGGGGTGGTCCGGTCGGCGGGGTTGCCGCCGCGGCCGTCGGCGAGCTGTACGGCCTTGCGGTCCACCCGGGCGCCGTCCAGGAATGTCGCGAGTACGGGGAATCCGTCCGCGCAGTCGGTGCTCCCCGTGCTCGTGGCCATCAGGCACATCCCCAGGTTCGCCCCGAGGTTGTGGCTCACCTTGAAGATGAGCTTGGCGTACTGGGCGTACACGGGGGAGGTGTAGCGGGCGACGGTGGGGGCGCCGTGGTAGGTGCGTGGCAACTGGCGGACGGGGTTGGCGCCGACGGCCTTCGCGCGGACCTCGACACCGGCCCGTTGCAGCGCCTCGATCAGGGCGGTGCGGCCGAAGGCGTTCGGGTCCTTGACGGCCGAGATCCGCAGGACGGGGGCCGAGCCGGCGGCGATGGTGCCGGACAGGCGGATGCGGGTGCCGTCGGGGGAGCTGTGCACGGTGATGTCGGACGGTTTGCCCGCTGCGACCGTGCGGACGGCGGAGGTGACGTGGTACGGCGCGACCTTGGGGCGCCAGTCCAGCCCGGCGGGGGCGCCCGGCTCGGCGCCGGGGGAGGAGAGCAGGTCGATGACGTTGTCATTGATGATCAGCGGGGTCGGGACCGGATCGAGCGCCGGGTCCGGCCGGAACAGCCGTGGGTCGACGACCACATCGCCGTCGACCCGGCGGATCCCCGCGGCACGTACCTGCCGGGCCAGCTGGTCGAGGCCGGCCAGCGGGTTCTCCGGGGTGAGGGTGGCCCCCGGGATGTCGTTGGCGTAGGTGTGGTCGATGGTGGTGTAGGCGACGGTGCCGTCCTTGCGGGTTCTGCCGCCGAGGGTCAGATCGCCCTGGGCGACCAGGTCCAGATCACCCGTCAGCGTCCCGTTCCGGCGCTGTCCGACGGCATGCACAGGGGTGACGAAGCGGTGGTCGCCGCCCAGGGTGTGCCAGGTGCCGCTGACGCTGAAGAGCTTGGCCGTCGAGCCGGGGATGAAGAACTGGTCCGCGTACCGGGACAGGGGCACCTTGCCGGTCTGCGGGTCCTGCTGGAACAGCCCCCACTGGGCGTGCCGGTATTCCGGCTTTTGCATGATCGCGGTGATCCGCGGGTCGAGCGTGCGGGGCGTGGCGGAGGGCGCCGCCTGGACCAGGCCGGTGATGACGACGCCGACGGCCAGCAGTACGCACAGGGTGCCGGCGATACGCCGTCGGGCCGGGCGCGGTGTGACGGAGGGGGACATACAGACTCCACCAATGGTGTTGTTCTGCGGCATATCTGCCGATATGCACGTCCTGACGGTACTGCCCGCCCCTCTCGCGCGGCGGCAGCACGTCGGCCGGGGTCCCCCGGACGCCCCAACCCGCGCCGGACGGCGGACGCGGGGCGGCCCCAGGTCTCCACACGCGGGGTGGTGCTGGTGCCACCCCGGGAACGGGTACCAGCGTGATCGACCGCGAGCCGCGGGACGCCGAGGATTTCCGTCGTGGCAGCGCACTCCGCGCGCCGACGGGAGGATCGATGTCCGCGTTCAGAACACCCCGGTGGCCCAGGGCCACGCTGTCGGGGCTGGCCGCCGCCGCGCTGCTGACGGCGGCACTGCCCACCGCGCCACCGGCCCGCGCGGCGGACCGGCCGGGGGCCGTGCCACCGGTACCGGTCCGCTACACCCGTCAGCAGCTCAACTGGCAGCCGTGCGCGGCGAAGCCGTCCCTGGAGTGCGCACGGATGACCGTGCCGCGCGACTGGCATCATCCGGACACGGGCGCGGACCTCACCGTCGCGGTCTCCCGGCACCGCGCGGACGGCTCCGCCCGGTGGCGCGGGGTACTGATGATGGCGGCCGGCGGCCCGGGAGCCTCGGGGCTCATCCGGCCCGCGGACTTCGTCGCACGCTCACCCGCCGTGGGCGCCGCGTACGACGTGGTGAGCTTCGACCAGCGCGGCGTCGGCGGCAGCAGCCCCGTACGGTGCCAGACCGACGCCGAGTTCCAGGACTTCTACGCCCACGACTTCCGCGACCGTTCGCCCGCGGCGCTCCGCGGCGTCCTCGACCGCTCCCGGCGGCTCGTCGCCGGCTGCCTGCGGCACAGCGGCGCTCTGCTGCCCTGTCTGACCACCGAACAGGCGGAGCGGTGCCCGCCGCGCCCCGCGTACGGGTCACCGGCAAGGGCCTGCCGGCCACGCTGATGCTCAACTCGGTGCACGATCCCGCCACGTACTACGAAGGAGCGCTCAAGGCCCACCGTGCGCTGCGCGGTTCCCGGCTGGTCACCGTGACGGGCGGCGGCGACCACGGCCGGTACCGGAACGGCAATGCCTGTGTGGACGGCATCGTGGACGCCTATCTCCTGGACGGGACCGCGCCGGAGAGGGATGTGGCCTGCGCGGCCGGGCCGTTGCCGGCGCCCGGCTGACGCCGGACCGGCTGACGGGGCCCGGTCGGCCGGGTCAGGCCCGGCGGACGAGGAGTTCGGTGTTGCGGTCCGCCGCGGTGCCCGCCATCCCTGCGTGGACGCCGCCGTTCATGCCGGCGGCGAGATGGGGTGCGTTGTAGGACAGCTCGCGGTAGAGGGACGCGAGCCCGACGGCCGACAGGTCGTCGAAGTCCGTGCGGTGCGGCGCGGCGGACTCGATGAGGGTGGTGAAGAGCGACAGCGTCCCGTCGTGGTTGTCGACGAGTTCGATGACCCGGGCGTGCTGCGGATAGTCCACATGCGAGGCGGTGTTGACCTCCCAGAACGAGCGGGTCGCCGTCGCGTGGGCGTGCGGGGTGATGCGGTTGATGTGGCTGTGACCGTTGATCCACGCGACCACGTTCGGGAAGCGGCTCAGCAGGGCGATGACCTCCTCGCCGTCGTGCCGCTTCTCCTCCGCGCGGGCCGCGTCGGGCCGCCGCGTCATGCTCGGGCTGTGGTGGTGGCTGAACACCAGGATGTGCGCGTCATCGGCGCCGGCATTGCGCACCAGCCGGCCGTCCGCGTCGTGATGCCGCGAGCTGTGTGCGGCCAACGTCCGCTCCAGCCAGCGGAGTTGCTCGGTGCCCAGCGACCCTTCGTAGTGGCCGCTGCGGTAGGTGGTGTCGATGCTGATGCCGATGACACCCTCCGCGACGGCGAAGGAGTAGTACATCCGGTCGCCGTCGAGGTGGTTGTCGGTGTAGCCGTGACCGACGGGCCCCGCACCGGCGAAGGCGGGGTCGAGATGGGCCCGCAGATACTCGTGCGGTGTGGCCATGCGCCGGCGTTCGTCCGGCGTCACGGTCCGGGCGCGGGCGGCGTTGCGGGCGAGGAGGTCCTTGAGCACCGTGCTCTTGGGGTCGTCGCCGGAATCCAGCACCTTCGCGAACGCGGCGACATCGCTGTCAGGTACGGAGAACAGCTTGCGCGCGCCGGTGATGTACTCCGTCAGCACCGGGTCCTGCGGGGCCAGACAGCCGCCCGGCAGATCGTCGTGGTTGCCGGGCGTCGAGTACCAGGGCATGCGCAGACCGGGACTGACGACCGGCCGCATCGCGGCTTCCAGATACCCGGGAATCCGCGGCAGCCCCCGCCTCTTGTCCTGGTCACGCAGGCTGTCGTCCGGGTGCCAGTACAGCGCGAGGCCGGAGTTCTGCACACCTTCGAAGGACGTCGGGTCCCCGGTGTTGGGGGTGATGCGCCCGCCGCTCATGAGGGCGAGGAACCACTCCAGCTCCACCATGGAGTGGTTGTCGATGTTGTCGCCCGTGGACATGACGAACGCCGGCGGCCGGCCCGTGTGCGGTCCGCCGCCGAGCGCGTTGGCCTGCTCCACCAGCGAGACCGAACCGGCCACCGACAGCGCCTCCTGCGCCCGCCACGACCCCGGCGAGCCGGCCCGCAGGAACTCGGTGCGCAACGGGCTCTGGACGTCGGCCACATGGAGGTCGGTGAACTGGAGGAAGCACGCCAGGGCGGTCCGCCGGTCCTGACGTCCGGCCGCCGCGGAGGCGAGCTCACCCCGGACGACCAGCGGCCAGCCCGGACCGGAAGTGAGGCGCCGGTAGCCCCCGTTGCCGACCGGGCGCGCCGCGGTGTCCAGGGTGGTGACCCCGTACGGTGCCGCCCGGTGAGCGGCGGGGCGGGCCGGCGCGGCGCCGGGGCGTGCCCCCGTATGCCCGGCGCCCGGGGCCGCGCTGCTGCCGATGCGCTGGCTGGGCAGTGCCCATGCGGCGCCGGCCGCGGCGACGGCGGCACCGGAAGTCCGGAGAAAGTGACGACGGTTGGTGGGGAACTGGGTCATACCGGCCATGCGGCCCTCCGAGCCGTGTCCGGGTACCCGGCACACAGCGGTGTCACCAAGCGGAATGTCTCATTCCAGAGAGTGGGCGGCGCGCGTGACCGGTAGCTGAACGAACCCGGAACGCGGTACGCCGATTGCCTGTCGGTTACCGTGCGGGACTCGGGTGGCCGGGGGAGTGGGCCGGGAGGGGCGGACGTGGCGGGAGCTGGAGCCGGGTCGGCTGGGTGAGACATGGCGACCGGTGCGGCCGTAACGACCGGGATGGACGGGGCGACTCGGTCCGAAGTCGCCGCACGGCCGCGCGGCGTCCGGTACATCTGTCGGTGGAAAGCGGGGGAGCCTGCCGTCCGCCGACGGTACCGGCGGCGCAGCGGAACAGGTCCCCCGCAGCGCCCCGCCCTCGCCGTCACACCGCAGGAGAACCCATGACCGGCAGCGTCGCCCCGATCCGGATCACGTCCTACGGCGCCCGCTGGGGTGCCCCGCCCCGGCATGACACCGGCGCACTCGTGCTCGACGTCCGCGACCGGATGTGGGACCCGGCCGAGACCGCGGTCACCGCGTCACTGGTCGCGCTGACGGGGCTGGACCCCGAGGTCCGCGACTACGTCCTGTCCACTCCGGACGCCCGGCACACCGTCGAGCACACCGGCCGTCAGCTGCTCGCCCTGCACCGGGCCGGCGCCGGTGAGGCGGTGCACCTCTACGTCGCGTGCTGGTACGGCCGCCACCGGGCCCCGGCCGTCGCCCGTGCCGTCGCCGACTGGCTCGCCGAGCGCGGGGCCGCCGCCGATGTCGAACACCGCGACATCGCCCGCCCCCTCATCCACCGCGAACCCGCCAGACAACTGGAGGCCTGCGCCTTCTGCCGGATGGCCGCCGGCACCGAGCCCACCCCGCTGGTCCGCGACTGGCCGGACGCCTTCGCGATCGTGCCCCGCCGCCCGGTCACGCCCGGACACCTGCTGGTCATTCCGCGCCGCCATGTCCGGGACGCGACGACCGACCCGGCCGTGACCGCCGCGGTGATGCAGCGCGCGGCGGAACTGGGCGCGGAACTCACGGGGGACCTGAACATCCTCACCGCCGTCGGCCGGGCGGCGACCCAGACGGTCTTCCACGCCCATGTCCATCTGGTCCCCCGGCGCCACGGCGACGGCCTGCCGCTGCCCTGGACCCCACAGCAGCAGTGAACTCCGCCCCGGCCCGCCAGGGGCACCGCCCGGATGGTTCTCCGTGACCAGAGCCGTTGCCCGGGACGCCGACCGGCCCGCCGGCGGGTCACCGCCCCGACAGCTCTCCTTCACCCGAGCCGCTGCCCGGGACCCTGGCCGGTGCGCCGCCCGGCACGCGGGCCGGGACATCGACGGGGGCACCGCCCGCGTCCGGGCCCCGGACACCTTCCGGGCGCCGGCCCTCGTCGGCCGGGGCATGGGCCGTCCGGTGCCCCAGGTTGAGAGCGGTGTCGAGGTCGACCGACGGGTCGAGCGCGGCGTCGATACGGGCGTGGAGCAACGGGCCGCCGCCGGTGAAGCCGGTCGTGCCGAGCGCCGCGTTGAGCTTGGCCGCGGCCGCCGCAGTGGCCGTGATGCCGGTGTTCATCCGCAGCATCGCGGCACCGGTGTCGATGGAGGAGGCGATGCCGGGCCGGGTGAACGTCCCCACGGTCATGCTCGGGCCGCCGTCCACCCGGGCGCGCAGGGCGCCCTGGCCGAGGTCGACGGTGAAGCCGGTGACCTTGACGACCTTCTTGGCCTTGCGGTTGACCAGCGCGATCCCGGAGTCGGCGAACCGCAGCTCACCGCCGACCTTGCCGCCGCTGTTGGTGACCGCTCCGCCCTTGACGGTCAGGCTGATGCCGTCGGCGTCGTGGTGCGGAGTGACCGTGCCCTGGGTGTCGACGTCCGAGATCGCCACGCCGTGCGCCTTGAGGGCGTTGAGCAGGACGGGGGGAGTGGCGAAGCGGGCCGAGCCGCCCTCGACGGGGACCTCGGTGTGGCCGGCCGGACGGTCCGCGGTGGCCCGGCCGCCCGGCGCCGGCGTGGCGTCTGTGGCCTCGGCGGACCGTGCCGGGGCCGGGCCGGCGGTGAGCAGAGCGGTGGTGAGCGCCAGAGCGGCAGCTGTGGCGAGACGGCGAGCGCGCATACGAGTCCCTTTCTCCGGTGCGACCGAGTGCCGGAGTCGGATGCCGGGAGGCCGGCCGCCGACTCCCCGACGGCGGCGAAGCATCCGATCCGTGATCGTTCCGTCACCCTAGGTGCTCGGTGCGGGAATGTGCGGAGCCGGCCGGTGCGGTGGGGGCCGACGTCACGCGGCCCGGCCCGGGACTGGGCCAGGCGCCTGAAATCCGCGGCTCCGCAGCGCAGTGAGCCCTCGGGTGGCCGAATGCCGCAAATCGGGATGAATACGATCACCGCGACAGTCGGAGTGGCGCACACCCGCCGGGACGCGGGTCCAGCGGCCCGGGGCCCTGGAGATCCGTACGAGCGGCCGCCGTGGCCCACTTCCCCCGGTGACACGCAAGGAGAACCCATGACGAATGCGCCCCGGTCCAACGCGACCCCCGCCCAGGTCACCATGACCCTCTCCGCCATCGCCGCCACGGCGGCGACCCCGCGCCCGTCCGGCGAAACCCTTCAGGAGCAGGGCCGGCGCGCCATGGTCGGCATCGCCGCCCAGCTGCACAACCCCGGACTCGCCACGGGCGGCACCTGGGACCTGATGTGGCTGGGAATCAGCCCGGACAACGCGAACCTCGCCTACATCGCCCGGAACTCCACCGGCGCCAACCAGTTCGCCGTGGTCGTCCGCGGCACGATCAGCAATCCGACCGACATGATGGAGGACCTCGACGTCGGCACGGTGGTGCCGTTCACCCCCGGCGGCTCGTCGAACACCGCGGTCTCGGCCGGCGCCATGGCCGCGTTCACCCAGGTCGCCAGCGCGCGCGGGATCACCTGGGCGCCAGGCCGGCAGGTACCGGACGGCGGGCCCGCAATCCCGGACCTCGGTGACGCCGCGGGCGGGACCCTCCACCAGGCGCTCGCCGGCCTCCTCGCCTCCGCACCGTCCAAGCCCACGGTCTATGTGACGGGCCACAGCCTCGGCGGCTGCATCGCCACCATGCTGGCCACCTACCTCCAGGCCCAGACCTGGACCAACCAGCCGCAGTTCGCACTCCTCACCTTCGCCGCGCCCACCGCCGGCCTGAAGAGCTTCGCCGACTACGTCAACTCCCGGCAGTGGGCGCTGAACGAGCGCTATGTCAACGCCTACGACGTGATTCCGCGGGCCTGGTCCGACCTGGCCACGGCCAAGGGCTGGTACCCGGGCCCCGGCCCGACGGCCACCGAAGACGTGAAGATCCTGCTGACGGAGATCGATGTGCTCCGCAAGGGCAATGTCTACGTCCAGCCCTCCGCCCAGAGCACCAAGACGATGAACGGGGACTACGGGAAGTACAACAAGGATCTCGTCAACAAGACCACCAGCGACTTCCTCGGGCAGATGGCCTACCAGCACGCCAACTCCACCTACCTGTACCTGCTGGACGCGGCCGAGGTCCCCGCCGGTCCGGTGGTGACATCGGTGACCCCGACCATCGGACAGGGCGGTACGCAGGTCGTCATCGACGGCAGCGGATTCACCGAGGACAGCTTCGTCGACTTCGGCCCGATCCCGTGCACCAACGTCACCGTCGACAATTCCGGAAACCGGATCACCGCGACCGCGCCCGACGGGACCGGCCTCGTCGACATCCGCGTCACCAACACCCTCGGCACCTCGCCCGCCATCCTCCTGGGGCGCTTCGCCTACGGCGGCCCCGCGCCCGTGGCGGTCAGCGCCGTCTCCCCGCGCACCGGCAAGGCCGGCAGCCAGGTCACCATCGACGGCTCGGGCTTCGCCCAGGGCGCGACCGTACGGTTCAAGGACACCGTCGCGGCCTCGCCCACCATCAAGGGCCCGACCCAGATCGTCATCAATGTGCCGGCCCGGCTCCCCGACCCGAAGACGGTGGACGTCACCGTGACCGTCGGCGTGGCCACTTCGTCCACGGGCCCGGAGGACGAATTCACCTACGCGCTGTGAGCGCCGGGGAACCGTCCTTCGTCGGCCCTTGACCGGCCGATGCCTGGCTTCCGGTGCCCGAGCGGTGCCGGGCTGCCCTACCGTAAGGCGCCATGAAGGTACTGATCACCGGCGGCAGCGGGTTCCTGGGGACGGAACTCGTGGCCCAGGCGGCGGCCGCGGGCCGGGAGACGGCCGCGACCTGTCACTCCCGCCGCGGCGGTGTCCCCGGAGTCGCGTGGTATCAACTCGACCTTCGTCACCCCGGGGACATCGACGCGGTGCTGGCCGAGGCCGACCCCGGCACCGTCATCAACGCGACGAGCGGACAGAGCGATTGGGCGGTCACGGCCGAGGGCTCGGTCCGGGTGGCGATGGCGGCGGCGCACCGTGGCTGCCGCCTGATCCATGTCTCCAGCGACGCGGTGTTCTCCGGTTCCCGGGTGCACTACGACGAGACCAGCCTGCCCGACCCGGTCACCCCGTACGGCGCGGCAAAGGCCGCCGCCGAGACCGCGGTGCGGCTCCTGGCGCCGGCCGCCGCGGTCGTACGCACCTCATTGATCCTCGGGCACGGCCGGTCCGTACACGAGCGCAGTGAGCCACGCTGCAACGCCAACACGGCTCTCCCATAAGCAAATCGATCCCTCGCAGGTATGGCTCCCGCACCCGCCCCTGGGTAGCTTGTCCCTGGCCCGGCGGTGGTGGCTCTGCCGTGGGGCCGCTCGTCGGACGGAGCCGGCGAGTACCCGCGACGAAGCAGGCCGATGACGTGCAGCCGTTCTTACGCTTTGTGTGCCGTGTTCTGGTGATGGGTCTCGTACTGGCGGGGCTTGCCGCGCCCGGTGCGGTCGCGGTGCCCGCGGTGCCCGATGTGGCCGCGGCCGGGCAGGCGGGGACGGGAAAGGCCGCCGAGGCGTGGACCGCGCCGCTCTCCACCAGGGGCCGCTACATCGTCGACGCCGACGGCAGACGGTTCCGGCTGAAGGCCGCCAACTGGGACGGGGCGCAGGGCTCGTGGAGCGGTTCGGGCGATATCAAGGACCCGGCGAACCACCACGGCGGTCAGGACACGCACGGCATCCCGGTCGGTCTCGACCGCGTCCGGATCGGCGCGCTGCTGGACGACTTCCGTGCCCTGGGCCTCAACAGCATCCGGCTGCCGTTCTCCAACGAGATGATCCATGCCACGGCCCCGGTCCCGGATGCCGCGGTCGCCGCCAACCCACACCTACGCGGCAAGACACCGCTACAGGTCTTCGACGCCGTGGTCGCCGCGCTGACCGCGGGCGGCTTCGCGGTCGTTCTCAACAACCACACCAACACCACCCGGTGGTGCTGCGGCCTCGACGGCAACGAGCGGTGGAACAGCCGCCAGTCCACCCGGCAGTGGGCCGACGACTGGGTCCTCATGGCCCGCCGCTACCAGGACAACAGGCGCGTCGTGGGAGCCGATCTCTACAACGAGGTGCGCCGTGACGTCCTGGACGACCCCAACTGGGGCCTGGGTGACGGGCATGACTGGCAGGCCGCCGCGCAGGAGGCCGGGGACCGGATTCTCACCGAGGCCAACCCCCGTCTCCTCATCGTCATCGAGGGCATCAACTGGACCGGCCTGCCCGTCGACGGCTTCCCGCACGGCCGCCCCACCCTCACCCCGGTCCGTACGCTCTCGCACACCCTCGTCACCTCGGGGAAGCTCGTCTACTCGGCCCACTTCTACGGCTACACCGGTCCGCACCACAGCGGCGCCACAGGGGTGGGGGAGACCAGCGATCCCCGCTACCAGGACCTGAGCCGCGATCAGCTCCGTGCCGTACTGCACGACCAGGCGTTCTACGTCTCCGAGGAGAGCGGGCGGCACTTCACGGCACCGTTGTGGATCAGCGAATTCGGTACCGGCTCCGACGAACCGGGCCCGGCGGCGCGCGCCTGGTTCGGCAATTTCACCGACCAGCTCGCCGACACCGACACGGATTTCGCCTACTGGCCGCTCGTCGGCTGGAGCACCGACGGCCAGGGGCGGCCGGTCGGCGACAGCTGGGCCCTGCTGCGCTACGACAACGCCGGTCACCGCACCGGAATCCTCGACGGCGACGACTGGCGGGCCCCCGCCTGGCACCGGCTCATGAACGCCGCGCAGAAGACGGGGCCGGTGCCGCCGACCCCCGCCTGGCATCTGCTCACCACCGACCACCGCGACTTCGTCCAGTCCCTGAGCGCCCGGTCCCTGGGCGACTGGGACAACGGTGCCCGCAAAGCGGCCTGCCCCGACGGCGAACGCCTCATCAGCCTCAGCCACACCCGGGGCCGCGGGCTGTGCACCGACGCCCCCACGGCCCGCGACCAGGGCAAGCCCGGCGGCGCCCCCGTCGTGGTGCGCGACGAGCGCCATGTCCCCGCCGGCGGGGACTGGGCTCCCGGCTACAGCAAACTGCAGTGCCCCGACGGGCACTTCCTCACCGGCTACAGCCTGCGGGGCGAGAAGGTCTCCGCCGCCCTGTGCGCCCCGGCCCGCACCACCCTGGGCACGGCAGGAACCACGGTCTGGTTCGACCGCGGGGACAACCGTCCGCCCGGTGACCCCGGCGGCGACTTCGCGTACGGCCACTTCAAAGGCCAGTGCCCCACCACCGCCTACGCGGCCGGCATCGCCTACACCAACCGCCTCGGCCACCTGGGCCGCCCCGACGCCCTGCTCTGCAGGCCCCTGAGCTGACGAAACACAGTCGTGAAAGCGGAGTTGACGAAGCGAAGTTGACGACGCGCGGTCGAGGAAGCGGAGTCGAGGAAACGGAGTCGACGCGGAGGGTCGGCCGGAGTATCACGAGGTGTCAACGGACGCCGTCCACGACACCGATGAACGAGCAGGAGCCGCAGGCCGCCGTCTGAGCGCGGAGACGGGTCCGGCCCGGAGGTGACCGTTGCCCGTACTGATCGTTCTCAGGTGGTGAAACGCTTCCTCACCACCTCGTTCCTTGTTCTGTCCTGCCTGGTCACGGCCGCTCCGGCGGAGGCCGACGGCCCCGAGCGGATGCCGCGGGTGGCAGGCCAGGGCCTGGTCTCCGCCTACCAGGCCCTGAACTTCGACACCTCCGTCCGGCTCAGGGACGGGCGCGGCGCGGGCCGCCATGTGCTGTGGCCGGCGAGCTGGAAGGTCTGCTCGCAGACCCCGGAGGCCGGCACACCCCTGCAGGGCCGGCCGGCCACGCTCACGGTCGTCAAGACCCGTGAGCAGTGTCCGGCCTGACACCCGGCGACGGCGGCCCGGCCGGCTCAGCCGCGCGGGATACGGCCCTTGCTCTCCATGGCGGCGCGGACGCGCTCCTCGGCGAGGCGGCGGCCGGCCGCGTGCGGGGTGATGTCCTGGTGCCGGGCCTCGTCCAGGACCGTCACCGTGTTGGCCCGCAGCCGGGTCGAGACCGATTCGAAGATGCTCGCCGTGCCGGGCCGGAAGCCGGAGTAGCGCGCATCCATCGCGAAGGCGGCCGCGACCACGCCGCCGGCGTTGGCCACGAAGTCGGGGAGCACGGTGACACCCCGCTCGGCGAGGATGCTCCGGGCCTCCGGTGAGGTGGGCAGATTCGCGCCCTCCACGACGAGCTTCGCCTTGATCTCGTGCGCGGTGCCGCGGGTGATCACGTCCTGGAGCGCGGCCGGCACCAGGACCTCGCAGTCCACGGTGAGTTCGGCCCCCGCGGGCAGCGCGGTCCCGGCGGAGTGGCGGGTGACGAAGTGGTCGCCGTGCTCGTCCCGCGCCGCCAGCAGAGCTGCCACGTCGAGACCGCTGGGGTCGTACCGCACGCCGTGGGCGGTGGACACCGCCACGATCGTGGCGCCGAGTTCCGCGAACCGCTGGGCGGCCGCGCCGCCGACCGCGCCGAAGCCCTGCAGTGCGACCCGGGCTCCGGCCAGCGGCAGACCCTGGTGGCGCGCCGCGGCGTCGGCCGCCTCCGCCACGCCGTAGCCGGTCACCCCGAGCTTGTCGTACGCCACCCCGCCGAGATGCCCGGGGGTGCCGACGGCGGCACCGCGGTCGCCCAGCTCGTCCTGGATGATGGCGGCATCGCTCTCGGTCAGGCCCATGTCGAGGCCCATCACATACTCGCGGGGCACCTCGTTGGACAGCGCGCGGGCGAAGGCCCGCAGCACCACCTCCTTGTCCCGGGCGGCCGGATCGGCGACGATGCCGGCCTTGGCGCCGCCGTAGAAGAGGTCGACGGCCGCCCACTTCCACGTCATGACCCGGGCCAGCCGGGAGACCTCCTCGACAGTCACGCCGGGGCTCATCCGGGTGCCGCCCTTGCCGAGGCCGCGGGCGGTGTTGTCGATCACCAGGACGCCCTTCATGCCGGTGCGCCGGTGCGAGACGACAACGGTTTTCTCGGGGCCCCACTCGTCGACGAGAGAGAGTGCGTCAGTCACGGGTGTGTTCCTTGTCGGTAGGAAGCGAAGGGAAGCCGGAGCGGGCGGTGGCGTCGGCCGGGGGCAGCGCCCCGGCGATCAGCTGGGCGAGGTGGGTGGCGCCGCGTGAGGTCTGCTGGGCGATCTGGGTGCGGCAGCTGAAGCCGTCGGCGAGGATGCGGGTGTCCGCGTCGGCCGCACGCACCGCGGGCAGCAGCACCTGCTCGCCCGCGGCGACGGAGACGTCGTAGTGTCCGCGTTCGAAGCCGAAGTTGCCGGCCAGGCCGCAACAGCCGGAGTCCAGCGCGGTGTTGTCGACGCCCATCCGGGCCAGCAGCGCGCTGTCGGCGCTGAAGCCGGAGGTGGCGTGCTGGTGGCAGTGGGTCTGGCTGAGCGAGCGGGCCTCGGTCCGCGGGGGCTGCCAGTCGGGGGCGTGGTGGACGAGGAGTTCGGCGAGGGTGAGTGTGGCGCGGGAGAGGGCGCGGGCATCCGTGTCGCCGTCGAGGAGTTCGGGGAGATCGCTCTTGAGGGCCGCCGTGCAGCTCGGCTCCAGTCCGACGACGGGGAGGCCGGCGCCGACGGCGGGGGCCAGGGCCGCGGTGGTGCGCCGGGCGATGCGGCGGGCGACGCCGAGCTGACCGGTGGTGAGCCAGGTGAGTCCGCAGCACTGGGTGCCGTCCGGGACCCGCACCCGGAATCCGGCGTGTTCCAGCACGGTCACACCGGCCTTGAGGACCTCGGGGCTGAAGTGGTTGTTGAAGGAGTCGACCCACAGCACGACCGGGCCGCGCCGGCCGTCGCCCTGCGGCGCGCGGCGGCGGAACCAGGCCAGGAAGGTCTGCCCGGCGAAACGGGGCAGGTCCCGCTCCGCGGCGATCCCGCCGAGGCGTTTGACGGCCGGGGCCAGCCGGGACGAGGTGAGCGCGTTGACCAGCCCGGGGGCCCGTGCGGCCAGCCGTGACAGCAGCGGAAGCCAGCCCATGGTGTAGTGCGAGGCGGGCCGCAGCCGGCCCTTGTAGTGGTGGTGCAGGAACTCCGACTTGTAGGTGGCCATGTCCACCCCGACCGGGCAGTCCGTGCTGCACCCCTTGCAGGACAGGCACAGGTCGAGGGCGTCGCGGACCTCGGTGGAACGCCAGCCGTCGGTGATCACCTCGCCCTGGGTCATCTCGTACAGCAGCCGGGCGCGGCCGCGAGTGGAGTCCTTCTCGTCCCGGGTGACCCGGTAGCTGGGGCACATGACGTCGCCGCGGTGGTCGGCGGAGCGGCACTTGCCGACGCCGACGCACCGGCGGGTGGCCTTGGCGAAGTCCCCGTCGTCGGCGTGGAAAGGGAGGACGGTGGTGAGCGGCAGCGGGGCGCGGTGCGGGCTGACCCGGAGATTGCCGTCGACCGGCAGCGGCCGCACGATCATGCCGGGGTTGAGGCCGTTGTCGGGGTCCCAGAGGTTCTTGAACTCCTCGAACAGAGCGATGACCTCGGGGCCGTACATCAGTGGCAGCAGCTCGGAGCGGGCCTGTCCGTCGCCGTGCTCACCGGACAGCGAGCCACCGTGGGCGGCGACCAGCCGGGCGGCATCGGTGACGAAGGCGCGGAAGACGGTGGTGCCCTGCTCGGTGTCGAAGCCGAAGTTGATCCGTACGTGCAGACAGCCCTCGCCGAAGTGTCCGTAGACGGCGCCCTGGAGCCCGTGCCGGTCCAGCAGCTCGGTGAACTGGCGGAGATACGAGCCGAGTTGCTCGGGCGGGACGGCCGCGTCCTCCCAGCCGGGCCAGGCCTCGGAGCCTCCCCCGGCCCTGCGGGGCTGGGCGGTGCCCTCAGGCAGCCGGGTGGCCAGGCCCGCGCCGTCCTCGCGGATCCGCCACAGCGTGCGGGCCCGTACCGGATCGGTGATGATCTCGCTGCCGGTGCATCCCGTGGCCCGCCGCGCGGTCCCGGCCAGCGCCTCGGCCTGGCGGGGCAACTCCTCCGCGCTACCGCCGAGTTCGGCGAAAAGCCAGGCCCGTGCGGCCGGCAGGGTGTCGATGGCGGCCCGGGTCGTCGGCCGGGTGACGATGTCGGTCAGTGCGTGGTCGAGCCCCTCCAGCGCCAGCGGCTGATGCTCCAGCAGTGCGGGCACCGCGTCGGCCGCGGCACAGGCGTCCGCGAACCCGAGGACGACCAGGGCCCGCGCCGGGGGAGGGGACACCAGTCGGACGGTCGCCGAGAGGATGACGGCCAAGGTGCCCTCGCTGCCGACCAGGGCCCGTGCGAGGTTGAAGCGCCGCTCGGGCAGCAGCTGTTCCAGCGCGTAGCCCGACACCTGCCGCGGGAACCGCCCCAGCCCGGTGCGCAGGGTCGCCAGATTGCGCTGGGCGAGACGGTGCAGCGACCCGATCAGCTCACCGCGGTCGTCTCCCGCGGCAATGGCCTCGTCGATCTCCGCCGCGGTCATCTCGCCGAGCCGGACCACCGTGCCGCGGTAGGTGACCACGTCGAGTTCCAGGATGTTGTCCGCGGTGCGTCCCCAGGCGAGGGAGTGCGAGCCGCAGGCATTGTTGCCGATCATGCCGCCCAGCGTGCAGCGGCTGTGGGTGGACGGATCGGCGCCGAACAGCAGGCCGTGCGGGGCGGCCGCCCGCTGCAGATCGTCCAGCACGATGCCGGGCTCGACGGTCGCGGTCCGGGCCTGCGGGTCCAGCGCGAGCAACCGGTGGAAGTGCCGGGAGAAGTCCAGCACCACGCCCGGCCCGACGGCCTGCCCGGAGGTGCTGGTGCCCGCGCCGCGTGCGGTGACCGGCACGCCCAGGCGACGGCAGACGGCGAGCGCGTTCCGGATGTGCCGCCGCTCGGCGGGGAAGACGACGGCCAGCGGGATCTGGCGGTAGTTGGAGGCGTCGGAGGAGTACTGCGCCCGGCGGCCGGCGTCACCGGCGACCTCCCCGCAGTCCCCCGCGTCCAGGGCCTCGGCCACCGCTGCCGCGTCGAGGCCCTGCGCTGTTGTGGTCACCGTGCTTGCTCCTTCGTCCTGACCGGTCGCGTTCCGCCTGGTGGGACCACGATGTGGGTCGGGCGGGGCGGTGGACAAGGCCCAGCAGGACGAAAGAATTGACGCTTGAGGCCAAAGATTGCTTATGCTCACCTCCCGCCTCCCTGGGAGCCCGCCGTGCTGAAACCCCTGCATCTGCTCACCCTCAAGGCCGTCGTCCGCAGCGAGTCGTTCGCCCTCGCCGCCCGTGACCTCGGCTACACCGCGTCCGCCATCTCGCAGCAGATCTCCGCCCTGGAGAAGGAGACCGGACTGGTGCTGTTCGAGCGGGAGGCGCACGGCATCCGCCCCACCGCCGCCGCCCACCGGCTGGTCGACCTCAGCACCCATGTGCTGGCCGCCATGGACGATCTGGACCACCAGGTGCAGCGGCTCGCCACCGGCGCCACCGGCCGGCTGCGGCTGGGCAGCTTCCCCACGGCCGATGTCCGGCTGGTGCCCTCGGCGCTGTCCGCCCTCGTCGAGACCCATCCGCACGCCCGGATCCAGCTGGAGGAGGCCGAACCCGAAGAACTCCTCAGCGCGCTCAGCCACGGAGACCTGGACGTCGCGCTGGTCTACGAGTACGGGCTCAGCCCCCGGCAGTGGCCCGCCGGACTGACCCGGCATCACCTGCTGCGGGAGGACCTCCTCCTGCTCCGGGCCCACGGCAGCGGCCTGGGCGCACAGCTGCCCCAGCTGTCGCGGGCCCGCTGGATCACCAGCCGGGAGGACACCGCCGGGGCCCGGTCGTTCGTCCGGCTGTGCGCGGCCGCGGGCTTCGAGGCCTCCGTCGCCTTCCGCAGCAACAACTACGCCGTGGTGCGGGAGCTGGTGTCCGCAGGCCTCGGCGTGGCCGTGGTCCCGGCGCTGGGACACCTGCCCAGCGAGGGCGTCGAAGCCACCCGGCTCACCCAGCGCGCCGCCCACCGCCAGGTGATGGCGCTGCACCGCAGCGAGAACAGCAACCCGCTGCTCCCCGCCGTGCTCGACTGTCTGCGCCGCGCGGTGCCGTCCGGCGATCCGCATCTGCATCCGGCGGGGGAGAGGTGACGGACCGGACGGAGGCGCGCTCCGTCCCTCCCGGGGAGGGGGGAGGGACGGAGCGCCGCCAGGGACGGCCGGCCGCCCGTCACGGCACGGGCGCGGCCTCGGCCTCATCGGAATCGGACATCTCGTCCAGGGCATCGAGATCCACCGAACCGCCCGGCATGACCTGCCGGGTGCGCCGGTAGCCGTACGCGGCGTAGATGACCAGGCCGACGACCAGCCAGGAACCCAGCCGCGCCCAGGTCTCCCACTGGAGGAACGACATCAGCCAGACGGAGAAGGCGATCCCGAGGACGGGCACCACCGGCATGCCCGGACACCGGAACCCGCGCTTGAGGTGCGGCTTCTTGTAGCGCAGTACCAACACCGAGGCGGAGACCACCACGAACGCCAGCAGCACGCCGATATTGGTGAGTTCGGCGACGGCGTTGATCGGCAGCACCCCCGCCAGCACGGCGGAGACCACACCGATCAGCCAGGTGGCGCGGTGCGGAACCTTGCGCTTGGGGTGGATGGCGCCGAACCAGGCGGGCATCAGACCGTCCCGGCTGAGCGCGTACCACAGCCGCGAGGCGCCCATCATGAACGAGAACGTCACGGTGACGATCCCGATCACCGCACCGACGGCGATCACATTGGCCAGCCCGCTGAGCCCCACGCTCCGGAACGCGCTGGAGATACCGCTCTTCGGATTGATCTCGCTGTAGTGCTGCATCCCCGTGAGCACCACGCAGACCAGCACGTAGAGCACCATGGAGACCGCCAGCGACAGCATCATCGCCTTCGGCAGCTTGCGCCGGGCCTCCAACGACTCCTCCGCGGCGGTGCTCAGCGCGTCATAGCCGAAGACCGCGAAGAAGACCGTCGCCGCCCCGGTGAACGCCCCGCCGAGACCGAACGGCGCGAAGGGCTGCAGATTGTGGCTGTCGACCTTGGTGAAGCCGACCACGATCACCAGCAGCACGATCGCGATCTTGACGATGGTCAGCACCGTCTCCACCCGGGCCGAGGTACGGGTACCACGGGTCAGCAGCCAGGCCACACCGAGGCAGATCGCCACCGCGAGCAGATCGATCTTGTGCCCGGCCCCGGTGCCGGGAGCGCCCAGGGCCCAGGCCGGCAGATGGATGCCGACGGCGTCGAGCAGGAATCCCAGATAGCCCGACATCCCGATCGCCACGACGGCGACGATGGCGGTGTACTCCAGGAGCAGGTCCCAGCCGACGATCCAGCCCACGAGTTCCCCGAGCACCGCGGCGCAGTAGGTGTAGGACGAGCCGGCCTTCGGCACCATCCCGGCGAACTCGGCGTAGGCGAAGGCCGCGCAGAGCGACGCGGCGCCGGCCACGAGGAACGAGATCAGGACAGCGGGACCGGCAACGTCCCGGGCGACGGCCGCGGCCAGACTGAAGATGCCGGCCCCGATGATGGCGCCGATGCCGATCATCGTCAGCTGGGTCAGGCCCAGCGTGCGCACCATGCGGGCACCGGTGGGCTGTTCATGGGGAAGCGTTCGCCTGAAGACCCCCTGGGGGCCTCTTCCCAGCAACGCGGGGAGTGCAGATTTCGAGGTGTGATGAGGGGACATCGATCGCTCCCTGTCAGGCAGCGGCGGCACGACGGGCCACCGTCGTGGCGTGGGTCACCACTGGCCTGAAACCATCACTCACGAGGCGCCCCGGCAAAAGGGACCGCAGCGCGACAACTTGCGGTGCTGAGGGCAAGGAAAGCTGGTGCAGCCGCGCCGCAGGGCGAGGAGGGCGACCTCTCGTGTAAGCAGCACCTTGTCGCCCGGGAAGGCTCAACTCGCCCTGCTCGCAAGGGTGTTGTACGTGCCGGCCCGGCTAGTCGCCGGGCGCGTTCCGGTCCCCGGCCACCGCTCGCAGGACATCGACCAGAGCCGTCACCGTGGGCCGGTGCTCGACCGCGGAACGGAACATCACCACGATGTGCCGCTCGATCCGCTCCCGTAGCCGCACCACGTCCAGCCGGGACGCCCGCAGGCCGAGCATCAGATCCGTCACCGTGCTCACCCCGATCCCCGCCTCGACGAGCGCCAGCGTGGCCGCGGTGTCGGTGACCTCGTGCCGGACCCGCGGTTCGACGCCCGCGCGCCGGCAGGCGGTGCGCACCGCGCGCCCGTAGTAGCTGTCGGCCGACGGCAGAATCCAGCCCAGCTCCTGGGTCTCCGCCAGGCCGATCACCTCGCGCCCCGCCAGCGATCCGGCCGGCACCGCCAGCGAGAAGCGCTCGCGGTACAGCCGCCGCACCCGCAGCGCGGGCTCGCGCGGAATCGGCACATCCGGATAGTCCAGACCGAGCGCCAGATCCACCGCGCCGGAGGCGACGGCGTCGTACACCTCGTCCACATCCATGTCGCGGCTCTGCACCGTCAGCCCGGGATGGGCCTGCCGGGCCTCCTGGAGTGCCGGCGGCAGCAGCTCGGCGGCCGCCGTGGCGAACAGCCCCACCTGGAGGACACCGGAGATCTCGTGCCGGGTGCGCTCCAGGGCCTCGACGGCCTCCGCCTCCGCGGACAGGATCCGCTCCGCGTGCCGCGACAGCGTCCGGCCCGCATCGGTCAGCTCCACCCGCCGCCCCACTCGTCGCAGCAGCTCCGTACCCGCGGCCCGCTCCAGCGCGGCGATCTGCTGGGAGACCCCACCGGGCGTGTATCCCAGGGCCTGCGCCGCCGCGGTGATCGTGCCCCGCCGGGTCAGTTCCACCAGGGACCGCAGCTGGGCACTCGTCCAATCCATATAGAGATCCTAATAGATCAGACGCAGTAACTGTTCGTAGACGTCAACGGTTGTGTTGCTGCACGATGACGGACAGCTAGCTGATCAGCTCTTCTCGCCATGCACTGACAGCCCAGCCGGCCTGCCGGACGGAGCCCACCGGCACCGGCCGGGCCTATGGAAGGGATCGGCCTCTTGTCCATGTCATCCACCTCCCGCACCGTCCCGCCCACGGCCGACGTGGTGATCGTCGGCGGCGGTGTGATGGGCACCAGCATCGCGTTCCACCTGGCCGAGGCCGGGGTGCACAACATCGTCGTCGTCGAACGCGGTGAGCTGGGCAGCGGCAGCTCGGGCAAGCCGATCGGCGGCGTGCGGGCGCAGTTCTCCGACCCGCTCAACATCGCACTGGGCAGCCGGAGTCTGCGCGCCTGGCAGGACTTCCCGCGGCGGCCCGGCGCCGACATCCGGCTGGACAGCGTCGGCTACCTCTTCCTGCTCACCAGCGACCGGCAGGCCGCGGACTTCGAGGCCGGCGTCGGCATCCAGAACGACCTCGGCGTCCCCAGCCGCATGATCGGCCCCCGCGAGGCACAGCAGCTGTGTCCCTACGTCACCACCGACGGGCTGGTGGCCGCCGCCTACTCCCCGGCCGACGGCCACGCCCGCCCCGGCCTGGCCGTCCAGGGCTATGCGCGTGCCGCCGCGAAGGCGGGCGTGGTCTTCGCCCCGCACACCGTCGTCACCGGCCTCGACACCACCGGCGACCGGGTCACCGCCGTGCACACCGATCACGGCCGGATCACCTGCTCCACGGTCATCTGCGCCGCGGGCGCCTGGTCCGCGCGGATCGGCGAGATGGCGGGCGTCCACCTCCCGGTGCGCCCGGTGCGCCGTCAGCTCGCCTTCACGGCCCCGCTCACCCCGCGCGCCCCGCGCATCCCCTTCACCATCGACTTCGCCACCACGGCCTACTTCCACAACAGCGACGACGGACTGCTCTTCGGTCTCGCCGACCCCGACCAGGCCGAGGGCTTCGACACCAGCTGGACACCGGACTGGCTCGACCTCTTCCGCGCCGCCGCGCGCCGCCGGGCCCCCTCCCTCGCCGACATGGAGACCCAGGGCGGCTGGGCCGGGCTCTACGAGGTCACCCCGGACCACAACGCACTGATCGGACGCTCCGGCACACTGCCCAACTTCCTGTACGCCACCGGATTCTCCGGCCACGGCTTCCTCCAGGCGCCCGCCGTCGGCGAGATCATGCGCGACCTCCACCTCGACCGCACCCCGTTCGTGGACATCACCCCGCTCAGCGCAGACCGGTTCACGACCGGTGCCGAAATCCGCCCCGAAGCCCACGTGGTGTGAGTTTCCCCGACCGAAAGGCAGACCCGTCGATGTTCAGCCAGTGGCAACTGCGCGCCGCGTTCGCGCGGCGGCTCTCCGAGATGTACGGACGGGAAGTCCCCGCGTACACCACGCTCGTGGACGTCTCACGGGAGGTCAACGAGGAGGTGCTGCGCGAACAGGGTGCCGGCGCCGAGCGCCTCGGGTCCATCCGCCGGGTGACCGCGGAACGGCACGGCGCCATCCGGGTCGGCACCCCCGAGGAACTCGAACAGGTCGCCCGCATCTTCGGCGCCCTGGGCATGCACCCGGTCGGCTTCTATGACCTGCGGGAGGCCGCCGCCAGCGCGGTCCCCGTGGTGTCCACCGCCTTCCGTCCCGTCGACGGCGAGGAGCTGGCCCGGAACCCGTTCCGGGTCTTCACCTCCATGCTCACCCCGGCGGACCCCCGGTTCTTCGACCCCGGACTGCGGGCCCGGCTGGAGACCTTCCTCGCCGGACGGCAGCTGTTCCCCCCGGAGCTGCTCGCCCTCGCCGACCGCGCGGAATCCGCCGGAGAACTCTCCGACACGGACGCCGAGCGGTTCCTTCACCTCGCCGTGCAGGCCTTCGAACTGTCCCCGGAGCCCGTCGACAAGGCGTGGTACGAAACCCTGGAACAGGTCTCCGCCGTCGCCGCGGACATCGGGGGCGTCCGCAGCACCCACATCAACCACCTCACCCCCCGCGTCCTCGACATCGACGCGCTCTACCGGCGGATGACCGAACGCGGCATCGAGATGATCGACACCATCCAGGGACCGCCCCGGTGGAACGGCCCCGACGTCCTGCTGCGCCAGACCTCCTTCCGCGCCCTCGCCGAGCCGCGCGCCCTGCGCACCCCGGACGGCAGCGTGATCAGCGGCGCCCTGCGGGTGCGCTTCGGCGAGGTCGAGGCCCGCGGGATCGCCCTCACCCGCCAGGGCCGGGCCCGTTACGACGCGCTGCTCGCCCGCGTCGACGAACTGTCCGCCCGCGACCCGCAGGCCGACCGGGCCGATGTCGCCCGCGCACTCTGGGGCACCGAACTCCCCGACACCGAGCGCGGTCTCGCCGCCCGCGGCCTGGCGCACTTCACCTACCACGTCGCGACCGACCGGCCCGCCGACGGCAGCCGCCCGCCCGCCCGCCTCGACGACCTGCTGGACCAGGGCTGGGTCCGGGCCGAACCCATCGTCTACGAGGACTTCCTGCCGCGCTCCGCGGCCGGCATCTTCCAGTCCAACCTCAGCGACGAGGGCTCCAGGAACAACGACCGCACCGGCATCGCCTACGACAGCGCATGGCTCTCCGGCGCCATCGGCCGCGAGGTCCACGACCCCTACGACCTCTACGAGGAGCAGCAGAACCGCTCCCTCGGGCGAGTCGCCCGGGAACTCGCCCTGGACGGTCTGCCCGGCTGACCCGGCCGCGCCGTCACCCCACCCCTCCCCACCCGAGGAGCACCATGACCGCCACCGCCCTCCCCACCACCGAGGACCTGCGCACCCGCGCCCTCGCAAGCCTCGCCCGCGTCGGCGTCACCGTCGAGGAAGGCGGCGACTTCCACGCCCGCAGCCCCATCACCGGGGACGACCTCCTCGGCCTGCGCGCCGCCACCGCCGCCGACACCGAGGACGCCCTCGCCGCCACCCGCGCCGCGTTCCTCACCTGGCGCACCACGCCGGCACCCCGCCGCGGCGAACTCGTACGCCGCCTGGGGGAGCTGCTGCGTGATCACAAGAGCGACCTGGCCGACCTCATCACCATCGAAGCGGGCAAGATCCGCTCCGAGGCGCTCGGCGAGGTCCAGGAAATGATCGACATCTGCGACTTCGCCGTGGGCCTGTCCCGCCAGCTCTACGGCCGGACGATCGCCTCCGAGCGCCCCGGACACCGCCTCGCCGAGACCTGGCACCCGCTCGGCGTGGTCGGGGTGATCTCGGCGTTCAACTTCCCCGCCGCCGTCTGGTCGTGGAACACCGCCATCGCCCTGGCCTGCGGCGACACCGTGATCTGGAAGCCCTCCGAACTCACCCCGCTGATCTCCCTCGCCTGCGACCGGCTGCTGGACCGGGCCGCCGAAGAGGCCGGCGCCCCACGCGATGTGCACCGCCTGCTGCTGGGCGACCGCACCGTCGGCGAAAAGCTGGTGGACGATCCCCGGGTCGCCCTGGTCAGTGCCACCGGCTCGACCCGTATGGGACGCGAGGTCGGCCCCCGCGTCGCCGCCCGCTTCGGCCGCAGCCTGCTGGAACTCGGCGGCAACAACGCCGCCGTCGTCGCCCCCTCCGCCGACCTCGATCTCGCCGTCCAGGGCATCGTCTTCGCCGCGGCCGGCACCGCGGGCCAGCGCTGCACCACCCTGCGCCGGCTCATCGTCCACCAGGACATCGCCGACACCCTCATCGCCCGGCTGACCGCCGCCTACCGGAAGCTGCCCATCGGCGACCCCTTCGACGAGGGCACCCTCGTCGGGCCCCTCATCACCCCGCAGGCCCTGGAGACCATGCAGGACGCCCTCACCCGCGCACAGGCCGAGGGCGGCAAGATCCTGGCAGGCGGCAACCGGCGGCTCGCCGACGCCGCGCCCCGCGGCGCTTACGTCGAGCCGGTCATCGTCCGCGTCGACGAACAGACCGGCGTCGTCCGCCAGGAGACCTTCGCCCCCATCCTGTACGTGCAGACCTACGAGACCCTGGAACAGGCCATCGCCCTGCACAACGACGTCCCGCAGGGTCTCTCCTCCAGCATCTTCACCCGGGACCAGCAGGAGGCGGAGCTCTTCCTGTCCGCGGAGGGCTCCGACTGCGGTATCGCCAACGTCAACATCGGCACGTCCGGCGCCGAGATCGGCGGCGCCTTCGGCGGCGAGAAGGAGACCGGCGGTGGCCGCGAGTCCGGCTCCGACGCCTGGCGCGCCTACATGCGCTCCGCCACCAACACCATCAACTACTCCAGCCGCCTGGCCCTCGCCCAGAACGTCAGCTTCCTCTGACGTCACGGCGCTTGGCGCTTCGTCCGGCTTGACGCTGCGCCATCCGTCTGAGCGGAACCCGAGCCCCCGCCCTGCTTTCGAGTCAAGGCGGGGGTTCGCCGTGTCTCACCGAAGGTCGCGCCGGTGACGCCGAGGGGCGCGCCGTTCGCGTCCGGCAACGGCCACGAGCGCCGGGAAGTGCCCGGATATCGGGCGTCACCTGCCGTTTTTCGTCAAACACCGCTCCGTGCCGGGACATCCGTTGACGCCGTGGGTGCCGCGGTGTGATGGTACGGCGGCTTGGGTCATGGACATGCCCGCTCCGGCCGCGAACGAGCCCCACCTCGTCGGCGCCGGCCGGACGACACGGCGCCGCCACGGCCCGGCGCTCCACCAGAACCTCCGTCGGTAGCACTCCCTACCCCCTCAAGGAGCCATGGTGTTTCGAAGATTCGCGGTGGCCGGGATATCCCTGGCCGCCACCCTCGGAGCGGCCGCACTGGCCGTAGCCCCCACGGCCGCGGCCACCTCCCGGAACCACCCGCCCGCGTACGCGACATCGGCCGGCCGGGCCGCGGACACCCCACCCGGCGCCACCGCGGCCGCCGACGCACCGGACGTCGATGTGGCCAAGGTCCAGGCACATCTCACCGAGCTGAACGCCATCGCCACCCGCAACGGCGGCACCCGCAAGTCCAGCGGACAGGGCTACCGGGACTCCGTCGCCTACGTCAAGAACAAGCTCCAGGCGGCCGGCTACACCGTCACCGAACAGCCCTGCACCTCCGGCTGCGCCACCGGAGCCGGCCCCAACCTGATCGCCGAATGGCCACAGGGCGACGCCGGCAAGGTGTACATGTTCGGCTCCCACCTCGACAGCGTCGGCGCGGGACCGGGCATCAACGACAACGGCTCCGGCTCGGCCGCCCTGCTGGAGACGGCGCTCACCCTCGCGCAACAGCACCCCGCCATGGCGGCCCGTGCCCGCTTCGCCTGGTGGACGGACGAGGAACAGGGCCTCAACGGCTCCGACTTCTACGTCGGTTCCCTCTCCTCCACCGAACGGTCGAAGATCAAGGCCTACTACAACTTCGACATGATCGCCTCCACCAACGGCGGCTACTTCATCAACCACGTCACCTCCACCGCCGCCCAGCCGATGAAGGCGTACTGGGACTCCCTCGGCCTCCAGCCCGAGGAGAACACCGAGGGCGCCGGCCGCTCCGACGACTACTCCTTCGAGCGAGCCGGCATCCCGACCTCCGGATACGCGATGGGTGCCAGTGCGAGGAAGACCTCGGCGCAGGCCGCCAAGTGGGGCGGCACCGCCAACCGCGCCTACGACCCCTGCTACCACCAGTCCTGCGACACCACCGGCAACATCAACGCCACCGGACTGAACCGCAGCGTCGACGGCATCGCCTACACCCTCTGGCAGCTCGCCGTCAGCAACTCCACCCCGGCGAACGACTTCTCCCTGGCCACCAGCCCCACCACGGGCAGCGTCGACCCGGGCTCCTCGGCCACCGCCACCGTCTCCACGGCGACCACCAGCGGATCGCCCCAGACGGTGAAGCTGTCGGCCACCGGCGCTCCGTCCGGCGTGACCGTTTCCTTCAGCCCCGCCTCGGTGACCTCCGGCAGCAGCTCCACCATGACCATCGCCACGACGTCCAACGCGGCACCCGGCACCTACCCCCTCACGATCACCGGGACCGGGTCCGTCACCCACACCGCGACCTACACCCTGACCGTCAAGGGGACCGGCAGCTGCACCGGTCAACAGCTCCTCACCAATGGCGGGTTCGAGAGCGGCACCACACCGTGGACGGGCGACACCGGGGCGATCGGCGCCCACGCCGGCCAGTCCGCCCACAGCGGCAGCAGATTCGCCTGGCTGGGCGGCTACGGTTCCTCCGCCACCGACACCCTCAACCAGTCGGTGACCGTGCCCGCCGGATGCACCAAGGCCACCCTCACCTACTGGCTGCACATCGACACCGACGAGAACGAGCGCGTCGCCTACGACACCTTCAAGGTCAAGGTGGGCAGCACCACCCTCACGACCCTCTCCAACACCGACGCCGCGAGCGGCTACACCCAGCGCACGCTGGACCTGAGCCCGTACATCGGGCAACGCATCACGCTGACCTTCACGGCCACCGAGGACAGCAGCCTGCAGACCAGCTTCGTCGTCGACGACGCGATACTGCAGACGGGTTGACGGTCGCGGTGGACGGCAGACGGTTGACGGGTTGAACGGCCGGACGGTGATCGGCTCGCCGACGGTCTGGCCGGCCGGGATACGGCAGACCAACTGACCGGCACATCGGTCGGCGGGCCGGCCGGTTGACCGGCTGGCCAACTGACCAGTTGACCGGCTGACCGGTGCCGGAGGGGTGAGGCTTGTGTGCCTCGCCCCTCCGGTGGCTGTTGGCAGGTCCTCACTGTCCAGTGCCGTGGACCGCCGGGGACCGCCGTCCGGCACCGTGGAGCGCAGTGGGCAACGGAGATGCCGGGCGAGCGGGAGGTGTCAGACCGTCCTCCCGCCCGTCGGGAAGCACGCGGCGGCGTAGTGGCCCCGTTCCCCGGTGGGAGCCCAGCCGCCGGTGCCGTGATCCGGGTCGGCGAGGCCGAAGCCGTTCTCGCGCAGTCGGCCGCGGAGCGCGGCCGCCGGGAAGCCGGTGCCGTCGGGGGTGTCCTCGACGGGCCACAGGGTGACGAGCAGCGCCTCGGTGTCGCCGGTCTCCGGCTCGCGGTCGAGGCTGGCGATCTCGAGGTGCCAGCGGCCGTTCCGGACGAAGGCCTCCGCGCGGAAGACCGCACGGACCGTCCGGGCGTTCTCATGGGTTTCGGTCATACGAGGTGAGCTCCTGTCGTGGGGCGGGGGAGTGGTCGGCGTACGGTGACGCTTCCGGCGGGGCCGTCCGGCGGGGCCGTCCGGTGGGGCCGTTCGGCGGGGCCGTCCGGCAGGGCCGAGTGGCGGGGCCGAGTGGCGGGGCCGAGTGGCGGGGCCGTCCGGCGGCACGGGATCTGCGCCGCGTCGCGCAGTGTGGCCTCGTCCTCGGATAGTGGCCTACAGCACACGTTGGTCCTCAGACGTTGCGAGGTCGGACGGTGCTCCCTCAGACGTTGCGCCACCGGGCCATGGTGAACGAGAAGAGGCCGAACAGTGCGAGCCCCGCGGCGATCGTGGCCAGCAGCCAGGGGCCGGCCGAGGTGTCCGCGAAGGAGCGGAGCGTGTCATCCATGCCTTTGGCCCGGCCGGGGTCGAAGGTCACCGCGGCCTTGACGACGAAGACCCCGGCGACCGCGAACACCCCGCCCCGCGCGACACCACCGGATATCCCCAGCACATCGACGCCACGCTGCTGCCGTGCCGACATCCCGCTCCGGTCGAGATGCTTGTGGAACCTGCGGCGCACGGCGCGCACCGCGATCCAGGCCCCGGCCACGGCGATCCCCACCCCTGCGGCCGCCACCAGCCAGGGGCCACCCGGCAGGCCCAGCGCCTGCGCCGTGGCATCCCGGGACTGCTGGTCGCTGGCTCCGCTGCCGCTGCCCTTCTCCCCTGCGGCGAAGGACATGACGGAGAACGACACCACGGCGTAGAACACGGAACGGGCCAACGACAGCAGCCGCTTACCGGCCTTGTGCCCGTCGGGCCCGGCCGCGCCGAAGCCCGCCTCGGACAGGCGCCACAACGCCATCCCCGCCAGGCCCAGGCCGAGCGCCCAGATCAGCACGCTGCCGAACGGCCGGGCGGCGAGCTCCGCCAGCGCTCCGCCCCGGTCGGCCTGTTCACCGGAGTCACCGAACGCGATCCGCAGCGCCAGCGCCCCCACGAGCAGGTAGATCACGCCCCGTGCCACGAAACCGCCGCGCGCCGCGGCCCGGACCACGGAGCTACGGGCCGCGCGGCGCGCCGTGACTCGTCCGACAGGGGGTACCACGGTGGTCGGGTGCATGCAATGCCTCCAGAGGCTTTCGGGCGCCGTCGAGGGTGAACTCCGTTTGCCCCTGGCCGCCGACCAGAAACCACCGGGGCGAGCGGCTTCCCCCCTCCCGCCCCTCCCTCCCCCACCCCCCTCTCGCCCCTTTCTCCCCCCGGCCCCTCGCTGACTAGACCGCCAGTCGGACCACCACTCCGACCTCCAGCGCCACATACAGCACACCGTCCGGTCCGAAGGTCAGGCCGTGTGGTTCGGACGAGGCGATCGGCAGCTCGTACTCCTCGATGCGGCCGTCAGGGGTGATGGACCCGATGCGGTTGGCTCCCCATTCGGTGAACCAGCAGTCACCGGCCGGCCCGGCGACGATCGCATGGGGCCGGGACGCCGGATCAGGGAGCGCGAACTCGTCGATCCGGCCGTCGGTGGTGATCCGGCCTATCCGTCCGGCACCTGTCTCCACGAACCAGAGTGCCCCGTCCCCGCCGCGGGTGATGCCGACCGGCGCGGCGTTCTCGGTGGGGAGGGAGTGGAGAGTGATCTCGCCGTCGAGGCTGATACGGCCGATCGCATGCGCTTGATTGAGGGTGAACCACAGGGCGTCATCGGGGCCGGTGGTGATGGCTGAGGGGAATGCGCCGCTGACGGGGAGCGGAAATTCCGTCACTTGGCCGTCCGTGGTGATGCGGCCGATCCGGTCGGCGTGCAACTGCGTGAACCACAGCGCGCCATCGGCAGCGGACACCATGCCGAAAGGGCCACAGTCCGGAGTGGGGAGGGCAAACGAGGTCGCCTCACCGGTCACGGTGATCCGTCCGATGCGATGGTCGCGGCTCCGGGTGAACCACAACGCTCCGTCGGGACCCGGGGTGATGACCGACGGTCCGGAGGACGCGGAGTCGAGTCCGTGGCGGTCGAGTTGGCCGTCCGGTGTGAGGCGGACGATCTGCCCGGCGTGGACCAGGGTGCACCACAGTGCGCCATCGGGGCCGGTCGTGAGGGCGTACGGGCCCGCGTCGGCGTCGGAGACGGGGATCTGCTGGAACGAGGCGCAGCGGTGGAGCATCGGCGGGACGGGTCCTCTCGACGGGGCGGGACTGGAGAAACTGTTATCGCTACATCGGTTGCATTAATGATGCTGACACGGTGCGGCTGCGGAGGCAACAACTTTTTTGGCGCGGCCCGCGCGCGACTCCAACGCCGGTGACAGCGCCAACAGTTGACTCTGCGGGGTGTGCCGGCTCCAGGGCCTGACCGCCGCGAATGAGTCGTGCGCCGGAAACCCCGGGTGCGTCGCACGCCCAAGTCAAAGCATGGGAAAAACCGGACATGCTTGGGACGGCGACGGGTAGGGGATCGTGCGACGGGGGCTCAGCAATAGGCAGGAGCCAAGAGCATGAGGAGCAACAGCACCATGACGGCAGGAATGGAGCCGGAGACCATGTCGAAGGTGTGTGCCGTTCCGGCTCCGACGGTGCTGCCGCATGTCCCCGCCCCGCAGCGCGTCGCCCCGTCCGACGCCCGGGAGTTGTCCAAGCTCTTCCTCCAGCGGCTGGAAGAGGTGGACGAGGGCACGCCGGAGTACCAGTACGTGCGGAACACCCTCATCGAGATGAACCTCTCCCTGGTGCGCTATGTCGCCCGCCGTTTCTCCAGCCGCCGGGAGTCCATGGAAGACGTCCTGCAGGTCGGGACCATCGGTCTGATCAAGGCGATCGACCGCTACGACCCGTCCCGCGACGTGGAGTTCACCACGCTGGCCGTCCCCTACATCCAGGGTGAGATCAAGCGGTTCTTCCGCGACACCACCTGGTCGGTGCGGGTGCCGCGCCGCCTCCAGGAGCTCCGGATCGACCTCTCCCGGGCCCGGGAGGAACTGGAGGGGCAGGGCAGCCACGAACCGTCGGTCGCGGAGCTCGCCGAGCATCTCGGCATGGCGGAGGACGAGGTGGCGGAGGGGCTGGTGGCCTGCAACGGCTACGACAGCGACTCCATCGACCGGCCCATCCAGGCCGGCGGTGGCGGCAAACAGCAGACGGGTCTCGTCGCCGACCTCATCGGCACCGAGGACCCCACCCTCGCCCTGGCCGAAGACATCCAGGCCCTCAAGCCGCACCTGGCCAAGCTCGACGACCGCACACGCACCCTGCTCCGGCTGCGCTTCGGGGCGGAGATGACGCAGGCCGAGATCGGCGAGGAACTGGGCCTCTCCCAGATGCATGTCTCGCGCCTGCTCGCCCGCGCCTGCACCACCCTGCGCAAGGAGCTACTCGCCGAGGCGTGAACGGGCCGAGGCGCGAACGGCCCGCGGAGACGGTCGTAGCCGGTAAGCCGGAGGACCCACGACCAGCCCTCCGCCCGGCGGTCCCACGCACTGCCCCGCCCCGGTGCCCTACTCGGCGGCCACCGTTCGCGACGGGCACCGGCCGGCCGGCTCGTCGACGCCCTCCGGCGCCTCCGCCGCAGCCGATGCCGCCGGGGCGGCAGCCGGCTTGCGGAGCAGCAGCAGCGCGGCGTCGTCGTGCAGTTCACCGCCCACATGCGTGAGCAGATCCTCGTGGAGTGCGGCGAGGGTGCGGGACGGCTCCTCCGAGAGGTGCCGGGCCAGCCGTTCCTGCAGCGGGTAGAACTCCCGCTCGTGGTCGCGGGCCTCGGTGACGCCGTCGGTGTAGAAGAGCAGCTGATTGCCGTCGGCCAGCGCCACTTCCTGGAGGCCCGGCGCCTCGTCGGCCAGGGCCCGCAGGCCGAGCGGCGGGGCCGGCCGGAGAGGCTCCACGGGCAGCACGCTCGCTCCCTGGACCAGCAGCGGAGGCGCATGCCCGCAGTTGACCAGCTCCATCCGGTCGGCGTCGGGGTACCCCGCGATCACCGCGGTCACGAAGTCGTCCGGCCCGAGGTTGCGCGCCAGGCTCCGTTCGATGCGGTGGACGACATCCAGCAGATCCGGCTCGTCGTACGCCGCTTCCCGGAAGACGCCCAGCACCAGGGCGGCGACCCCGACCGCCGGCAGCCCCTTGCCGCGTACGTCGCCGACGATGAGCCGGATACCGAACGGGGTGGGCACCAGGGCGTAGAGGTCACCGCCGATCCGTGCCTCGGCCGCGGCGGCGCTGTAGCGGACCGCCGTCTGGAAGTGCCCCACGGTCGCGGGCACCGGCTTGAGGAAGGCGTGCTGCGCGGCCTCGGCGACCGAGCGGACCGCGGCCAGCACCCGTTCACGACGCCGGCGCAGGGCGCCGGCCAGACTGCTGGCCAACGTCACGGCGAACAGCGCGGCCAGCACGATCGCCAGCTCACGATCCGGCGTACCGGCATGCACACCGATACCGGCGCCCAGCCCCACGGCCAGCCCGCCGATGCGGAGCACGCCCCACGGCCCACTGGTGGCGGCGGCCAGCGCGGGGCCGACGGCGAGCAGCGGCAGCCAGCCCATCCCGGTCCCGCCGCTCAGTGCGAGGCATGCGACGGCCGCGATGATCAGAACCGGTACTACGGCGGCGAAGTGCCGGCGGACGCCCGCGCCGCCCGACGGCGCGTCGCCGCGGCCCCGGCCGGGGCGCCGGGCGGTCAACCGCAGGGCGGAGACGGGATGCGCACGCTGCGACCGCGGCCGGTGTTCGTGGTGGTGGATTCGGGCTGGGCGCATGTCCTCGTCCGCGGCTCGCTTCCCTGCTCATGGCACGCACTCATGACACGTACGTGCCTAAATGTCCGTTTCATCTAGGAAACGGGGAGTGGAGCGGCCGTCGCAAGGACCGGGATTTCAGATAGTGAGCGACAGTCCCCTGGTCACCCGGCCCGCAGCCGGGATCAGCCGGTTCCGGATCTCGTCGATACGGGAGATCCGGTCCGCCCGGAGCGACACCCCTAGGGAGCCGAGCGTGTCACCGCAGTACACCGGTACCGCGACGCAGAACGTCCCGAGGGCGTACTCCTCCATGTCCGTCACGGCCGGCGTCAGCGGTGTCGTGCCGAGCCGCCGGAGGAGTTCGGCGCGGCCGGTGATCGTGCGCGGGGTGAGATCGGCGAGCGGGTGCCGTGCGAGGTAGTCGTCGCGGGCCGCGTCGTCCAGCTCGCGCAGGACGCACTTGCCCAGCGCCGTGGCGTGTCCGGCGTCCTCGAAGCCCACCCAGAGGTCCACCCGTGGCGCGCGGGGGCCGTCGACGATCTCGACCACCCGGATCTCGCCGTCCTCGTAGAAGGTCAGATAGGCGGCCGCTGAGAGGTCGTCCCGCAGCGCCGCGAGCGCCGGACGGATCCGGCTCAACAGCGCCTGACTCTGTCCGCCGGCGTGCAGCGTGCTCAGCTTCTCGCCCAGGACGAAGCCGCCGTCGTCCAGCTTCCGGATGTACCCGTCGTGCGCCAGCGTGCGCAGCAGGTGATACGTGGTGGCCAGGGGCAGCCCGGTCTCCCGTGCCAGCTGCTTCGCCGGTGCGCCGCCCTCGTGTGCGCCGACAGCCTCCATCAACCGGAAGGCCCGCTGGACGGAAGCGATCAGCGTGGGGCCTTCTGCGTTGCCCATACGTTCAGCCTGCTCCTGGTGTCCCGCCCGGGCAAGGCCTGCTCGCCGTGGGCCACACCTTGGGTGTGGACGGTGTGCGCGCCGCCCACCCACAAGGGCAGAACAAATATTCGATTACGGCGTACCCTGGCGGCATGGCCACGCACCTTCAGGGCTCGCTCTTCGACCAGACCGACGACATCCGGCTCGGCCCGCTGTGCGGGATGCGCCGGTCCGAGCTCGGGGACGGCGCCTGGGCCGATCTGCTGCCCGGGTGGCTGAGCGGGGCCGACGCCCTCTTCGAGCTGCTCGCCGCGGAGGTTCCCTGGCAGGCCGAGCGCCGGCGGATGTACGAGCAGGTGGTGGACGTACCGCGGCTGCTCGCCTTCTACGGGGCCGACGACGCCCTGCCGCACCCCGTCCTGGACGAGGCCAGGGGCGCGCTTTCCGCCCACTACGCCACCGAACTCGGCGAACCCTTCACCACGGCCGGCCTCTGCTACTACCGGGACGGCCACGACAGCGTGGCCTGGCACGGCGACCGGATCGGCCGGGGCGATCGGGAGGACACGATGGTCGCGATCCTGTCCGTGGGGGCGCCGCGCGATCTGCTGCTGCGTCCGCGGCGCGGTGGCGGCACGGTACGGCGCCCGCTCGGACACGGCGATCTGCTCGTGATGGGCGGCTCCTGCCAGCGGACCTGGGAGCATGCGGTCCCCAAGAGCACCCGGGCGACCGGGCCCCGGATCAGCATCCAGTTCCGGCCGCACGGCGTGCGCTGAACGCGGCCGTACGACGGCAAAGGCCCCCCGAACCGCAAGCGGCTCGGGGGGCCCGGCAACTGCTGGGGCCGCCGTGATCAGTGTCTGTGGCAGACGAGGTGGCCGCGGTGCCAGGTCCGGATCCAGTGGCCCGGGTGGCGGTGGCCGTTCCGGTCCCGCCACGACGGATGCCAGACGCGCACCCAGTGGCCGTGAACCATGTGACAGCGGCCCCGGTCGAGGTGCTTGGTGGGGGAGTGGTCGCCGTGCGGCGACGGTGTGGCCGAGGCGACTCCCACCGAGGAGAGGGCAGCACCTCCGGCCAGGGCCACGGTGGCGGCGCCGAGAGCGAGGGCGCGCTTGAACCCGTCAATCATTGTGGATCATGCCTTTCTGCGTTGCCGTGATGTTGGCTGCCCCGCCTACGGCCGGGCAGGAATGACCATGCACCGGTGACGCGCGCTCCATCCCGGCAATGCCCATGGTTTTACGCAATGCAGACAGAGGCTGAAGAAAAGCAGAAATGCAGAGAAGGGGAGTGAAAGGCGTGAAGTCGCAGGATGCGGGCCCGGCCCGGTCCGCTCGGCCGGGGCGTGCGCGGGGCGTTGGGCGCCCCCGAGCCCGGCGGCCTCACTCCCGCGCGTTCTCCTCCAGCAGGGCCACGATCGCGGCGTGCCCCGTCTCCCGGTGGTACTCGGCCCCCGGCAGTCCGTCCGGCCTGTAGACGACCAGCTCGACCAGTTCGGTGCCCTCGGGACGGGGGCTGCGCCGGATCTCGCACCGGGAATCCGGAAGCGCGCCCACCTTCCGGCGCAGCTCGCTCTCGACGTCCTTGCCGCTCTCGTCCCGGGCCAGGTCCAGGGCCGTACGCCCCTGCGGATCGGTGAGCCGCGGGTCGGCCCCGTGCTCCAACAGGGCCCGCACCACCGCGATCGAGCCCCGTTCGGCCGCTGCCATCATCGGGGTGCGCCGCGGATGGCCCGCGTCCGGATCGGCCCGGCCTTCCAGCAGGAGCCGGGCGGTCCGGTGGTGGCCGTTGGCCGCCGCCCACATCAAGGGGGTGGCGGACGTGCCGTCGTCCTCCCTCAGATCGGGGTCGGCGCCGTGTTCGAGCAGTGCGCGCACCGTCTCGTCATGACCCCAGCAGGCGGCCGCGCACAGCGGCAGCCCTTCGCTTCCCGGTTCGCCCCTGCTCTCGGTGTCGGGTGCGGCTCCCGCTTCGAGCAGCCGTCGCACGATGTCCGACCGTCCCGACACCGCGGCCAGGTACAGCGGCGTCGCCCCGTCGGCGTCCGGTGCGGACGGGGAGGCCCCCTGCCGCAGCAGCGCCGCCACCGTGTCCACCTCGTCCCCGTAGAGGGCGGAGATGAGTTGTGACGTCAATGCCTCGGTCATGCGCGGCCCTTCCTCGGGGGCCGGTTCGGGCGAAGCGTATGACGGCCTGGCCGGGGGTGCGGCGGTCGTGGCGCGGTCGGCAACGGCGGGTGGGGCAGGGGATGTTCATCCGCCGGCCGGGAAGAGCCGGTCCAGGTGATGACGGAGGACCGCCGTGGCGGCCTCCGGGGTGCGCTGCCCGACCAGGACGCTGGTGCCGAGACCGGCCGACAGGGCGAGCAGGCTGACCGCCTCGGTGCGTACCTCGATGCCGGGCGGGGTGAGACCGGCCTCGCGTGCCCGCTCCAGCTGGTCGGCCAGCGCGTCCTCGGCGGCATCGGGGCCGTCGGTGAACGGCTGGGCGGCGAGCGCCTCGTCCGTCACGGCCAGCACGGCGTAGGCGGTGTGGACGAGGTGGAAGGTCCGGCTCTCCTCGTCGGTGGGCAGCGATTCCATGAGCACCGCCTCGATCACGGCCCGCGGGCCCGGAGCCTCCCCGGCGGCCCGCACCCGGTCGGCGATACGGGCGCTGAGCCCGGTGATCAGCCACTGCAGCCCATGGAGCAGCAGCTTTTCCTTGGTCTCGAAGTAGTACTGCACCAGCCGCAGGGACCCCCCGCCTCGGCGGCCACATCGCGCATCCCGACGGCGTGCAGACCGCGCCGTCCGGCCACCCGGACCAGCGCCTCGGTGATCTGTGCGCGCCGCTCCTCGTGGTCCACCCGCTTCGGCATCGGCTCTGCCCTCCCGGTGTACGCGGTCGACACCGTCGGCGACCCGCGCCGCAGCGTGCAGCGCGAACCCATTCACCGGCCCGAACGCGCCGCCCAGCGGCTGGACGAGACGCTCGACGGCATCGGGCTCGGCCACGTCCACCTCGTCGGCGCCTCCTACGGCGGATGGCTCGCGCTGAACCAGGCACTGCACCGGCCCGGCCGGCTCGCCTCGGTCACCCTGCTGGACCCGGGCGGGCTGGAGAAGGTGGGGGCCCGGTTCTTCGGCTGGGTCTTCGTCAGCTTCGCGGCGACGATCGCGCCGAAGGCGATCCGCCCGCGCCTGGCCGCCTGGCTCGAACAGCCGGTCCTGGTGGTGCCGGAACCACAGGCGATGGTGCGGCTCGGCGTCCGCGCCTACCGCATCCGCCGCCCCGCGCCGCTCCCGCTCACCGCCCCGCCAGGTTCTCCACCGCCGTCAGGACCCGGCCGGCGCCGTCCTCGGCGCCGATCAACGTCGCGACCTGTCGGGCGCGATGACGGTACCGGGGGTCGTGCACGGCCTTCCGCAGCGCCTCCGCCAGGTTCTCCGCGGACAGCCGCCGGAACGGCAGCCTGCCCGGACTGACCCTGAGCGCGGTCAGGCGCTCCGCCCAGAAGGGCTGGTCCAGCATCATCGGCACCGGGACCGCCGGCACCCCCGCACGCAGACCGGCAGCCGTGGTGCCGGCCCCCGCGTGATGGACGACCGCCGACATCCGCGGGAACAGCCAGGCGTGCGGCACCTCGCCCACGGCAAGGACGTCGTCCCCGTCCACCGCCGGACCGGCCCAGCTCGCCTGGACGACACCGCGTACCCCGGCGAGCTTCAGGGCCCGTGCCACGAGACGCCCCAGCCGCTCCGGATCGGCGGGCTGCATACTGCCGAATCCCACGTACACCGGTGGCGGACCGGACCGCAGGAAGTCCGCGAGCCGGGGCTCCGGCGTCCAGTCCGGGGTCTCTGACGGCCACCAGTAGCCCGCCACCTCCAGCCCCGGCCGCCAGTCGACCGGCCGGGGAACCACCACCGGGCTGAAGCCGTGCTGGACCGGCCAGGTGGCCCGCCGCCGTTCGAGAACGGCCGACGGTACGCGCAGTTGCCGCTGCAGATGACGCACACCGGGGGCGAAGGCACGCGCCAGCAGGGAATCGGCGCACCGCGCCGCGGCCCGGTTGGTGAACGGTCCCATCGACGGCATGTCGAAGATGACCGGCGGGAACTCCCGGGTGGGCGCGAGGGGTTGCAGGAAGACACCGAGACCGGGCAGCCCCAGCCCCGCCGTCGCCACCAGCCCCAACGGAGCCAGACTGCTGGACAGCAGCACGACTTCCGCCCCCGACGCACAGGCCTCCGCCACCGCGTCCGCCATCTCCGGCGCCAACTCCCGTGCCAGCCTTATCTGTTCGACCTTGGAGAGCTGGGTTCCGGCGCCCTCCTTCCCCGACTCGCTCCCCCGCGGCGAGCCCGTGCCGGAGGCGGCGTACTTGTCGAGCGGAAGCGGGCGGAAGCCGAGGCCGCTGCGGCGGACCATCCCGGCCGAGCGCTCATGGGTGGCCACCACCACCCGGTGCCCGGCTTGCCGCAGCCGGGCACCGAGGCCGGTGTAGGGAGCCACGTCCCCGTGCGAACCCGCGGTAGCGATGAGGATGTGCATGGTCGGCAGTGTTCCGTTCCCTGAGTTCCGGCGATTCCGACCGCGTACGGCTTCACCCGGGTGGGTTAGCCGCCGCGGTGCCGTGCAGCCGAAAGCGCTTGTCGCCCCGCACGGTTGTGCCGGGCGGAGCCCGTCAGTCCCGGCGGGCGATCACCCGGTAGGCGTTGGAGAGGCGGGTGCGCCGTGTGACGGGTGCCAGCAGGATGTCGAGCCCGCAGAGGACGAGGAGGGCGGGCGCCGCGGCCAGCAGGGCCAGCCTGCGGACCCAGCGGCTGACCGGACCGGGCCTCCTCGGCAGCCAGGGCAGGTCTTCGCCCGGCAGCACGAAGTTGAGCACGTTCACGGCCGCGGAGGTCAGATCGGTGGGAATGTGCGGCTCCCGCCGGTTGGTGGCCACCACGGTGAAACCCTGCTCCCTCAGCGCGCCGCAGAGGTTGTCCAGCGGGATGAGGTGCAGATGCTGCGGCTGGAGCCACGGGCCCCACCAGCGGCCGAGCAGCCGGGCGGCGGCGGACTGCGGATCGGGGACCTCGATCAGCAGATGCCCGCCCCGCCGCAGCGCCGTGTGCGCGGCGGCCAGTTCCTGCCGGGGCGCCAGCGTGTGTTCCAGGTAGTGGTACATGCTCACCACGTCGTACTGGCTGGTGAGCTGCCCCGCCAGCCCGGCGAAGGAGCCCCGGTACGCACGCGAGATACGCCCGTTGCGCACGCCGATCTCGACGCCTTCGCCCCAGTCGAGCCCGTGGAACTCGGTACGCGGATGGATGCGCTGGGCCTCGGCGCAGAAGTGGCCGTGGCCGGTCCCGACGTCCAGCCAGCGGCTCGGGCGGCTGAACGGGAGCAGCGCCCGTGCGCGGGCCCGGTGGAGCCGGACCGCGAGGGGCGAGGCGGCCATCCGCGCCATCGTGGCCTCGCCCAGCCCGTCGTAACAGTCCCGGTAGTAGAAATCCAGCCCCTCGGCGCTCAGCCGCGGGTTCTGGAACACATGCCCGCAGTTGCGGCACTGGTCGAGTACGAAAGTTCCCGGTTTTCGCTGGGGATGATTGGTGGTGCGCAGCCTTCGGCGCAGCCGGGCGGAGGTGCACCAGGGGCAGGTGGTGCGCTCCGGATCGAAGAACTGCTCCAGCCCGCGCGCCAACTCCTCCTGGTAGCGGGGTCGGTGGGCGGCGATCTGTGTGCTTCGCTTGTTCATCACGGGAGCCCCTTTCTCAGTTGTCGTCCTGGTGGCGTGGGCGTGGCTGTCGACGCTGACGGTGGGCGCGGTACACGAGGCCTGCCTTCCCCGGCCGCACCGCGCGCCGGCCGAACCGGACCGGCCGGCCGAGCCGCGCGGCAACCCTCCGGTGCGTCACCCCGGACACGCACCACGGCAGAAGCGCCCGGCGGGGCAGGTCCGCCCGCCACCGGCCGGGACACCGTCCGGCGCTCATGAGGCCGCTGCCGCACGGCTCCGGGCGCGGGCGCGGGACGTGGAGAAACGGCGCACACAGGGCCGCTCCACCCCCGCGTACAACAGCCACGACGCCAGCAGCACCAACGGAAGGCCGGTCAGCACCACTTCGAGAGTGCTCCAGCCGTGGCCCCGCAGCCCCAGGTACAGCAGCCCCAGCACCAGGAAGTGGACCAGATACATGGCGTAGGACATCTCCCCGAGCACCACCAGGGGCCGGGTCCGCAACAGCGAGCGCCGGCCGCGCAGATCCAGCTCCGCGGTCGCGTACACCAGCGTGACGAGCGGGGCCACCGTCGAGGCCGCGTACAGGAAGCGCTGCGGCAGGATCTCGGGATTCATGACGACCGCGCCGATGACACCCAGCGCCGCCGGAATGACGCCTATCCGTGGAACCCGCAGGCCCGACGAGGCGATCCGCGCCGCCAGCATCCCGAGGACGAACTCGGGCAGCCGGGTGACCGGCAGCATGTACAGGAACCAGTACTCCGGAAATGACGCCCCGTCGGGGTTGACCACCAGCGCACAGAACACGGGCCACGCCCAGACGACCGCGATCGCCGCTGCTGCGCCGGTCAACAGCCCGCGCGGCGACAGCCGTTTGACCCAGGGGAGCAGCACGGGGAAGAGGAGGTAGAAGAAGACCTCGGCCGCGAGGGACCAGGAAACGGGGTTACCCGCCGAGACGAAGAGATGGCTGGGGACCCAGGTGTGCACCAGGAAGAGACTGGAGAGACCCGCCGCGATCCCCGCACCGCCGGTGAAGACCGACGCACCGGAAGCGGCGAGCGCGCCGACGACCAGGCACCAGATGAGGGCATGATTGGGAAAGATCTTCGCGGCCCGCCGTCGCCAGAAGGCCCGCGCGGTGTCGTCCGGCCGGGCGGAGTGCGTCAGCACATAGCCGCTCAGAATGAAGAAGAGCGAGACCGAACTCCCGCCCACCCACACCTCCGGACCGAGGGTCTCGGCGAGATGCGGATTGATCATCAGCATGCTGTGCGTATAGAGGACCCCGACCGCGGCGGCGAAGCGCAGACCGGACAGTGAGGACAACCGCTGGGGGGCACCGGGCGCGCCGTCCGGTCCCGGGGACTTCGCCTCGCCGGGACCGGCAAGAGGGTTTCCCGCCATGGCGGTTGACTCGGACGACGGACCGGGAAGAGGGTGCACGTGGCCTCCTGCGGGGAACACCCGGGCCCGTGGCACCACTCATTGACGTATGGCTGCGCCGGTGGGTCGCCCGGGATCGGATGGGAAGGACTGCTCCTTGCCCGTGCGGAGGAATGGGCGGCCCGTCGCGCGGATAGCACGATTCACCCACCGCGGCACGCCCCGTGCATAGGGCAGTGACCCGATTTCACTCATACGGTGCAGCGTGCGGCGATCGCTTCGGCACGACGTGAACCGGCGCGCAGAGCCGCTCCCCACGGGCGGCCGGACCGGAACGGAGCGCTCCGGGAGCCACGCCCGCCGGAGTCCCCGCACCGCGGCGGACGCTGCGCCCGGCCGCCGCCGTACAGGTGATTCCTGCGGCCCGCTGGCCGGGCGGGTGTGGTGCGCGGCGCGGCCAGGAAAAGATACGTCCGCGCCGCGATGTCCCGTCCTCGGGCCGCAGGCGGTGCCGACAGGGGCAGGCGACGCAGCAACCGCATCCGGGCCGGACCCCCTGGCCCGGACCGACCCCACCAGAGGTTCCGAGTTGAAGCACACCCGCGTACCGACGCCCCGCACCGTCCTCACCGGTGCCGGTCTGATGGCGGCCCTGACCGCCGCCACACTCACCCCGCAGACCGCCGACGCGGTCTCCGCCAAGGCCCCCGACCCCCCGACGGCCAGCGCGGCCGGACAGCGCGCCAAGGGCATCAGCTCCACTCTGGGCGCCGACGGGGCAGGCGCCTACTACGACGCCCCGCGCCACCGGCTCGTCGTCAATGTGACCACCGAGGCCGCCGCGGCCAAGGCGCGGGCGGCCGGCGCCGACGCCAGGGTCGTCAAGCACTCGCTCGCCTCGCTGGACGCCGCCCGCGCCACCCTCAAGAAGCAGGCGACGATCCCCGGCACTTCCTGGGGGATGGACCCCAGGACCAACAAAGTGGTCATCACCGCCGACCGCACCGTCCGGGGCGACAAACTGGCGCGGCTCAAGCGGGTCGCCGCCTCACTGGGTGACCGGGCCACCGTCCGGCGGTCGGCGCGCACCCTCCGGACGCTGATCGCCGGCGGCGACGCCATCTGGGGAACCTTGGCGCGCTGCTCCCTCGGCTTCAACGTCACCAAGGGCGGCAAGCCGTACTTCCTGACCGCGGGGCACTGCACCAATGCCGTACGGACCTGGTCGGCGACGCAGGGGGGCGCCGAGATCGCGGTGACCGAGACCGGCACCTTCCCCGGTGACGACTTCGGGCTCGCGAAGTACACCGACGCCGATATCGCACACCCCGGCGAGGTGGACCTCTACAACGGCAGCATGCAGTCCATCGTCCGGGCGGGCGATCCGATCGTGGGTCAGAAAGTACAGCGCAGCGGCGGTTCCACACAGGTGCGCGACGGTGACGTCACCGCGCTCGAGGTGACCGCCAACTACCAGGAGGGATCGGTCGACGGTCTGATCCAGACCACCATCTGCGCGGAGGCCGGGGACAGCGGCGGCGCACTCTTCGACGGGGAGACCGCGCTCGGCCTGACCTCCGGTGGCCGGGGTGACTGTTCCGCGGGTGGGGTGACCTACTACCAGCCCGTGCGTGAGGCCCTCGAAAAGACCGGAGCCAAACTCGGCTGAGCCGCCCGGAGTGCCCGGCGAACGTCCGGACTCACACTCGCCGTTCGCCCCCTGCCCCGGACCGTCGCCGCCCCTGAGCAGGCCACATGTGAGGACGTCGGCCGACAGGTGAAAGAGTGTCCCGTCGAACGACGACGGGCCCTTCGACGGGCCGGGGCGGACGGGTGGGGAAGCCATGAACGCGCAGGAGCAGCAGAACGCGGGCCGGGAACCGGGGGGTGGGGCCCTCTCGGACGACACGGTCCCGCTGCGGCCAGGTCTGGGGGACCGGTACGCGACCACGCCGCGCGGAACGTACGACGGCCCGGCGGTGCGCGGCGGGGGGCCCGCCGTGGCGGTGCCGCCGGTTCCGTCCCCGGCCGGTGAGCCGGTACCCGGGCCGGAGCGGTCCGGCGGCCGCGCGTCGAGCCTGCTCAAGTCCAGCGCCGTCATGGCGGCGGGCACCATCGTCTCCCGCCTCACCGGATTCCTCCGCACCCTCGTCATGGCCGCCGCGATCGGCGTCGGCACCCTCAACGACACCTACCAGGTCGCCAATGTCCTGCCGACGATGATCTACATCCTGGTCGGTGGCGGTGCACTGAACGCCGTCTTCGTGCCGCAACTCGTGCGTGCCATGAAGGAGGACGACGACGGCGGCGAGGCGTACGCCAACCGTCTGATCACCCTGGTCATGGTGGTGCTGGCCGGTGTCACGACGCTGTGTGTGCTGGCGGCGCCGCTGCTGGTGCACATGATGTCGCCGGACATCGCCGCCGATCCGCGGCGGATGGACGTCACCGTGACCTTCGCCCGCTACTGCCTGCCCACCATGTTCTTCATGGGCGCACATGTGGTGCTCGGACAGATCCTCAACGCCCGGGGCCGCTTCGGCGCGATGATGTGGACCCCGGTGCTCAACAACATCGTGATCATCGCGACGTTCGGGGCTTTCATCTGGGCCTTCGGCGGCTTCACCGACTCCCGCGTCGGCCCCGCCACGATCACCCCCGAAGGGGTACGGCTCCTGGGCCTCGGCACCCTCCTCGGCCTCGCCGTCCAGGCGCTGGCGATGCTGCCGTACCTGCGCGACGCCCGGTTCCGGCTCCGCCCGCGCTTCGACTTCCGCGGCCATGGTCTCGGCAGGGCCCTGGGACTGGCCAAATGGACGCTGCTGTTCGTGCTCGCCAACCAGCTCGGACTGATCGTCATCACCCAGCTCGCCACCGAGGCCGGTTCCCTCGCCGCACGGGCCGGCTACACCGGTGCCGGTATCACCGCTTACAACTACGCCCTGCTGCTCTGGCAGATGCCACAGGCCATCATCACCGTGTCCGTCATGACCGCGGTGCTGCCACGGATGTCCCGCGCGGCCCAGGACGGGGACGTCACCGCGATCCGCGACGACATCTCCCACGGCCTGCGGACCTCCGCCGTCGCCATCGTGCCCTGCGCGTTCGCCTTCCTGGCGCTGGGCGTGCCGATGGCCACCCTGCTCTACGGCGGCAGCGATGCCGAGGGCGCCCGGGGCATCGGCCTCGTCCTCATGGCCTTCG
This sequence comes from Streptomyces sp. NPDC058773, assembly GCF_042746015.1. Lineage (NCBI taxonomy): Bacteria > Bacillati > Actinomycetota > Actinomycetes > Kitasatosporales > Streptomycetaceae > Streptomyces > Streptomyces sp. NPDC058773. The sequence goes on along the minus strand of NZ_JBHYPE010000016.1, from coordinate 9,161 downwards.
GCCCGGGGCTCGTGCCCTACTCGGTGCAGTACGTCGTCCTGCGCGGCTTCTACGCCTACGAGGACACCCGGACGCCCTTCTTCAACACCGTCATCGTCGCCGCGGTGAACGCCGCCGCGTCCGCGGCCTGTTTCGCCCTGCTCCCGCCGCGCTGGGCCGTCGCCGGTATGGCCGCCTCCTACGGGCTGGCCTATGCGGTCGGGGTCGGCACCGCCTGGCGCCGGCTGCGCGGGCGGCTGGGCGGCGATCTGGACGGGGCGCGCGTCCGGCGTACCTATGCCCGGCTGATCGCCGCGGCGACCCCGGCGGCGCTGGCCGGCGGCGGGGTCGCCTGGGCGGTCACCCGGGCTGTCGGGAGCGACGCCCTGGGCTCGCTCGTGACGCTGCTGGCCGGGGGCGCCGTCCTGATCGGGGTCTTCGTGCCGCTCGCGCACTGGATGCGGGTGTCGGAACTCAGCGCCATGACCGGCATGGTCCGGGGGCGGCTCGGCCGCTGACCGCGCCAGCTGGCCGCCACGGCCGGCCGCGGACCGCTGACCGCGGGTGAGGCGGTCGGCCGCGCTGAGCGGTCAGCCGGTGAAGCGGCGCACGTAGCGCTTCTGCCAGGGGGTTTCGACGGCCCGGGGATCGTAGTTCCGGCGTACGAAGTCCACCGCCTCGTCAGCCGGTACGCCGTCCAGTACCGCGATACAGGCCAGTGCGGTGCCGGTCCGGCCCCGGCCGCCGCCGCAGGCGACCTCGACGCGTTCGGTCTGGGCACGCGTCCAGGCCGTACGGAGCACCGCTCGGGCCCGGTCAGGGCTGCTGGGCAGCCGGAAGTCGGGCCAGCGCAGCCACTCGTGCTCCCAGGGGACTTCGGGTGGCTGCTTGCCGAGGAGATGGACGGCGAAGTCCGGCGTCGGACCGGACGGCAGCGGTCGGCGCAGGCCCCGGCCCCGGATCAGACGTCCGGAAGGAAGCTGCAGGACCCCGGTGCCGGTGAGGTTCCAGGTGTCGGTCATGCGTTCACCGTAGTGGCCGGGACGATCAAGTGAGGGGCTTTCAGACGTAGTTGGCGGAACCCGCCTCGAGGGGCGGCGGTGGTGGCTGCAGCCCGGTCTATCAGGGGCGCGGCCCGGCGGCGCCGGTGTTTTGCGCCGCCGCCGATGTGCGCTCTGCCATTCGGGTGAGGGGGTGCCAGGGCCCTTGCAGGCGCGCTCACCCCAATGGATAACTGGTCATATTCCAATCCGGTGGGCTGCCCATTCCTCTCGGGGGAGTCTCAACTGGCCTGCCATTGCGTCCGATTGAGAGTGCAGGCGGTGATGCGGCCCTGGCATCGCGGCAGGCGCGCTCCCACGTTCTGAGGAAGTGCCTTCACCACCCGTGCCCGCTCGTGGGTACCGGCTGGTGCGGTAGCTCACGTCACCTCTTTCTGGGGGCGTCATGCGAACTGTCCGCACGTTGCGATCCATCCTCGGGATCTGTGCGCTGACCATGGGACTGAGCGTGGCGCTGGCCGCGGCTCCGACCACGGCGCACGCGCAGACCCCGGTGCTGTGCAGTGAGGCCTCGCTGGTCAACGCGATCAATGCGGCCAATGCGGCCGGCGGGGACACCCTGGCCCTCGTTCCGTTCTGCACCATCCAGCTCACCAGTGCGCACGGCAGTTCGCCTCACGGGCCGGTGGGGCTGCCGCCGATCACCACCCCGATCACCATCGTGGGGCTGGGCGCCACCATCACCCGCGCCCCGAACGCGCCGGCCTTCCGGATCATGCAGGTGGAGGGCGCGGCGAACGTGCCCGGCACGCAGGGCCAGTTGAGCGCGGTGGGGATCACCATCCGCGGCGGCAGCGCGGTGTCCCCGTACCCGGGAGGCGGCCTCTCGAATCTGGGCGGCACCGTCTCGCTGCTCTCCAGTGCCGTCACCGGCAACACCGCCGTCGCCGGGGGCGGACTCTACAACGACAACGGCAGCATCACACTGACCACGAGCTCCGTCACCGGGAACACGGCGACGGCCAGCGGGGGCGGCATCTACGTCAACTCCGGTGGCGTGTCGCTGCTGGGCACGGCGGTGCGCAACAACACCCCGGACAACTGTGCTCCGTCAGGCAGCGTCATGGGCTGCACCTGACGGTCCGGCCGAGGTCTCGGCCGGCTGCTCCACCAGGCAATACCTCAACCGACGACGGCGAACGCGGTCATCCGGTTTCGGTTCGGCTCTCCCTCTCACACACCTCATCGAAGGAGCATCAGCATGCCCATCTCCCCCAACCAGGGATCTACCGGCGGCGGGACCACGGTCACCATCACCGGTACCAACCTCGCCGGCGCCACCGCGGTGAAGTTCGGCACGAAGAACGCCACCATCACCGCGAACACGGCCACCTCGGTCACCGTGATCTCGCCGTCCGGCTCGGGCACCGTAGGGGTCACGGTCACCACCCCTGGCGGGACCAGCAACCCGCTGCAGTTCTTCTACGTGAGCGCGCCCTTCAAGTCCACCCTGTCGCCGGTGAGCGGCGTCACCGCGGGCGGTAACACCGTCACCATCACCGGGACCGGACTGAGCACCGCCACAGCGGTCAACTTCGGCGCCACCGCCGCGACCCCGACCGTGGTCAACGACGGCCAGCTGACCGTCACCGTTCCGGCGGGCGCGGCACCGGGTCCGGTGGGCGTCTCGGTCACCACGGCCGGCGGCACCAACAACGGCTTCTCGTACACCTACATCGACGCGCCCACGGTCACCACCCTCAACCCCGACTCCGGTCCGGCCACCGGCGGCACGGTGGTGACCATCACCGGCACCAACCTCAGCACCACCCAGTCGGTCGCCTTCGGCGCCACGCTCGCACCGTTCTCCGTGCTCAGCGACACCAGCCTCTCCGCCGTCGCCCCGCCCACGCCTGACGGCGCTCCCGGTCCCGCCGACGTCACGGTGACCACCAGCGGTGGCAGTGCCCTCGCTGCCGGCGCCTTCACCTACCTCGCCGGACCCGGCATCTGACCGGACCCTGAGCCGCCGATGGCCTGGTCCTGCGACCAGGGGGCGGACCACCTGCCCGGACAGGGGCACCGTCCCTGTCCGGGCTCTCTCCCTTCCCATGACGAGCCTCGGCCCGGTATCTCTCCTCGGAGCCGGCCGGGGCTCATGCCACGAAGGACCATGGCCGTGAATCGCTCCGCACACCCGCCCACCTCCTCCGCCGCGCCGTCCCTGGCGGCCACGCCCACCGTCACGTCCGTCTCTCCCACGTCCGGTTCCACCGCGGGTGGCACGGCGGTGACGGTGACCGGCACCGGCTTCACCGGCGCCACCGCCGTCCGCTTCGGCGCCACCCACGCGGCATCGTTCACCGTCAACTCCGCCACCCAGATCACCGCCACCAGCCCGGTCGGCAATGGAACGGTGCAGGTCACCGTGACCACCCCGAGCGGCACCAGCAACCAGTTCGTCACCTACACCTATGTCACCGCCCCCGTGCCGAGCCTCACTTCGGTGAGTCCCAATTCGGGCCCGGCGGCGGGTGGGACGGTGGTGACGTTGTCGGGGTCGGGGTTCTCGGGTGCGACGGCGGTGCAGTTCGGTGGTGTGCCGGCGTCTTTCACGGTGAATTCGAGTACGCAGATCACGGCGACGGCGCCGGCGGGTTCGGGGACCGTTCAGGTGACGGTGACGACGCCGGGGGGAACGAGCAGCGGTGTGCCGTTCACCTACGTCTCGGCGCCCGTTCCGGTTTTGACGTCGGTGAGTCCCAACTCCGGTCCGGCCGCGGGTGGGACGACGGTGACTCTGACGGGGACGGGCCTGGCCACGGCCACGGCGGTACGGTTCGGTGTCACCTCCGCGACCTCGTTCACCGTCGTCTCCGACACCCAGATCACCGCCGTCGCCCCGCCCGGAACCGGCACCGTCCAGATCACCGTGACGACCCCCGGGGGCACCAGCAACGGCGTCTCCTACACCTACGTCGGGGCCCCCACGCTGACCGCCATCAGCCCCAACCAGGGGAGTACCGCGGGCGGGAACACCGTCAGTCTCACCGGCACCAACCTCTCCGGAGCCACCGCGGTCACCTTCGGCGGCACCCCGGCGACCTCCGTGACGGTGGTCTCCGCGAACCAGATCACCGCCGTGGTCCCGGCGGCAGTCGCCGGGCCGGTCGATGTCACCGTCACCACCCCCGGCGGCACCAGCACCCTCCCGAAGTCCTACTTCTATGTCGGCGCCCCGGTCCTCGTCGCGGTCACCCCGCTCTCGGGCCCGCTCTCCGGCGGGAACACCGTCACCCTCACCGGCACCCACCTCGTCGAGGCCACCGCGGTGCGCTTCGGGGCCGCCCCCGCCACGACGTTCACGGTGGTCTCGGACTCCCAGATCACCGCCGTGGTCCCGGCGGGCGTCGCCGGCCCGGTGGGGGTCACCGTCACCACGGTCGGCGGGACCAGCAGCCCGGTCTCCTACATCTACCTGGCGGCGCCCGACATCACTTCTCTGGCCCCGCCCCAGGGCCCCACCTCCGGCGGTACCACCATCACCCTCACCGGCAGCAACTTCGCCCAGACGACCACGGTGCTCTTCGGCGGCGCGCCCACCGGGTTCACCGTCGTCTCCGACACCCATCTCGTCGCCGACGTCCTCGCCGGCCCCGCCGGGCCGGTCAATGTCACCGTCACCGCCCCCGGCGGCACAAGCACCCCGGCGATCTACACCCGCGTCGCGTCCCCCGGCATCTGACCCGGCCGCGATCCGCGACGCCAGCAGCCCTTCTCCCACCGGCCGCAGATACGCAGAGCCGGCGGTGCGTCCCCTCCTCTCCCAGGCCCAGGGGACGCACCGAAGGGGGGATGACGGCCGGTACGCGCTGACGTGATGTGTCCAGCAGGTGAGTTGGCGGCGAGGGTTAGCCGGCCGTGCCGGGGCGCGGCGCCGGCCGGACCGTCTCGTCCCATGCGATCCGGTGGAAGTGGAGCGGGCGGAGCATCTCCTCCGGTGCGGGGAACGCCGGCGGGTGCTCGCTCTTGCCGGCCTTGACCCGGTTCACGGCCGCCGCGTTGCGGCCGATCGCCTCCACCCGCGGGCGGCGCAGAGCCTCGTAGGCGGTGAACGCCTCGTCGTGCGTGGGCAGATCGCGGAGACAGCGGGCCAGTTCGACCGCGCTCTCGATGGCCAGCGAGGCCCCCTGGCCGGAGCTGGAGGAGGGGGCGTGCACCGCGTCGCCCACCAGCACCATCCGGCCGCGGTGCCAGTGCGGCACGGACGGCATACGCTCCATCCGGCCCACCGCCATCAGCTCGTCGGGGCCGGTGTGCCGCAGCATCCGCTCGCCCGGTACATGGCCGGCGTACAGCTCGCGCAGCCTGGTGAGCCACTCGGTGGCGGGCGTCCGGTCCGGTGCGGCCGCGCTCGGAGGGGTGTCCGTCGGCAGACCGGCGAACCAGATGAGCCGCTCGTCCGGCCCTCGCCAGTAGCCCATGAAGGTGCGGCCGAACGCGAAATGCAGGGTGCCGGGCTCGGCCTCGACCCCGCTGTCCGCCGCCGCGTAGCCACCGAAGCTCAGCAGGCCGCCGTACTCGGGAGCGGGCGCCTGCGGGTCGATCAGGGTGCGGACGGTGGAGCGGATGCCGTCGGCGCCGATCAGCAGGTCGCCGGTCGCGGTGGTCCCGTCGGCGAAGCGGGCGGTGACGCCGTCGGGCGTCTCCTCGGCGGCGACCAGCCGCTTGCCGTGGGCGAACCGTACGCCCTCGGCGACCGCGTGATCGGTCAGCGCCCGGTACAGCCGGTCCCGCCGCATCATCACCGTGGCGGGAAGTTCGGGGAAACCGCCGAAGGCGGCCAGGCGACGGCCGGCGCCGTCCGCCATCACCATGCCGGGCACCGGTTGCCCGATGGCCCGCACCGCGGCGTCGGCACCGACCACCGCCAGACCGGCCAAGCCGTTCGGCGCCAGCCCCAGCCAGGCCCCGACACCGTCCGCCGCGGTCGGGTACGCCTCGTGAACCGTCGCCGCGATGCCTGCCTTCCGCAGCGCGAGCGCCGCCACCGGGCCCGCCACCCCGCCCCCTATGACCAGGGCCGTCCGTAACCCGGTGCCATGACTGCCGTTGATGCCCATGTTCGTTCCCTCCCGTGGCCGTGGAAATGCTCTCTCCGAAGGGATAGTTGCAAAGCAACTAGTGTGAACGCAACTAGTTTCCGTGCTGATTACGATTCCGGGTATGACCGCCCCCGTGAAGAGCTCGCCGCTCGGCCTGACCGTGCTCGCGCTGCTGCACCACCGGCCGCTGCACCCGTACGGCATCCAGCAACTGCTCAAGCGGTGGGGCAAGGTGCACGTCGTCAACGTCGGCCAGCGGGCCGGGCTTTACCGCACCATCGAGCGACTGCAGGCCGGCGGACTGATCGCCGTCCGGCAGACCGAGCGCGACCAGCAGTACCCCGAGCGCACCGTCTACGCGGTGACCGACGCGGGCCGGGCGGCCACCCGCGACTGGCTGGAGCAGATGCTCGCGGTCCCCAAGGCGGAGTTCCCGGTGTTCCCGGCGGCGCTGTCCAACATGCTCCTGCTCGGTCCGGCTGAGGCGCTGCCGATCCTGGAACGGCGTGCCGCCGGACTCGCGCACCAACGCGCGGAGCTGGAGCGCCAGATGGCCGACGCCGAGGCCGGACTGCCCCGCGTCACGCTGATCGAGAACGAGTACCTGCTGGCCGTCCTCGGCGCCGAGGAGCGGTGGCTCCAGGGGGTGCTGAGCGACCTCAGGGACGGCAGCCTGACGTGGTCCCCGGAGATGCTCGCGGCGTTCCAGGAGGCGTCCGAGTCGCATCCGGGGGAGTAGGGCACACGCCGTACCGCGCCGCGCCCCTCAACCGTCGGCCGCACACCGCCAGAAGTCCCGCGCCCGCCGGAGCCGGACGGGAACGCCGGCCGGTGGCTCCACTGCCCGTCAGGGGCGTCGACCAGCTCCAGGCCGCCCGCCGGATCGGCCCGGTAGTAGCCGGCTAACCGGTCGAGTCTGCCCGGCGGCACCGCGAATCCGGTGTCCACCATGCCGAGCGGCTCGAACAGCCGCTCCGCCAGGAACTCGGGCAACGGCCGGCCGGCGACCCTGGCGATCAGCACGCCCTGGATGTCGGACGAGGTGTTGCAGAGCCAGCCGTCGTCCGGCGGTGCAGCAGCGGAATGCGGGACAGCGCCGCCAGCCAGGCGTCCGGCGCCGCGACCCAGCCGCGGCTGCGGCGGCCCCTGCTTCAGCTCGCTGAACAGCGGCCCGACGGCCGGCAGCGAGAAGTCGGCCGGGAAGCCGTGTCCGGCGCGGGAGGTGAGCAGATCGGACACGGTGATCGGCCGGACGGCGGGGAGCACGGTCCGTGTGGGACGATTTCGGGCGCTGCGCACGAGCACGGTCGTGCCGAACAGGGGGTAGCCGGGTGTTTGCGATATCGCTGGGTGAGGACGGCGCGGAGCTGCGGCCGCTGGAGCCGTGGAACGCCGGGGAATTCCTCGCGCACATGGACCGGGGCCGCGAGTACATCGGCCGGTACATCGCGCTGCCGGACCGTTGCACCGATCTCGCATCCGCCACGGCCGTCCTCCAGATGTACGCGGACAAGGCGGCTGCCGACAGCGGTCGTCTCCACGGCATCTGGAGCGACGGCGTGCTCGTCGGCGGAGTCCTGTTCCGGACGTTCGATGTCACCGTCGGCAGCTGTGAGGTCGGCTGCTGGCTGGAGGAGGCGGCGGTCGGGCGCGGGCTGATCACACGCGCGATCCGGATACTCATCGACTGGGCCGTCGACCGGCGCGGTATCCACCGCGTGGAGTGGATCGCGGCCGCGGCCAACACACCCAGCATCAAGGTCGCCGAGCGGCTCGGCATGGTGCGCGAGGGAGTACAGCGGGAGAGCTACCCGCACCGAGGCGTACGGCACGACATGGAGGTCTGGTCGGTGCTGGCCCCCGAGTGGCGGCGGCAGCGGGACACCGCGCGCTGACGCGAACGGTGCGCTTCCGGCTGCCGGGGAGTGAACCCCGCACGTCGGCGATGTACGGGGCGGGTAACTTCGCCGGTCCGGCCCTCGGCGGCCGGTTCGCCCAGTTCGGCTCGTGGCGGCCGGAGTTCGTCCTGCTGGCGGGGGCCGCGGCGGTGTGACGACGGTGTCCACCGCGTCCGGCACCGCCGTCGCCGGGGTTCTCGTCAGCCTGGGCGGACGGTCCACGCTCGACTCGGCACGATGGCTGCTGTTCGGCTTCGCCGCCCTCTGTGCCCTCGGGGTCTTCACCGCGCGCGCCGCGGACCGCCCGAGCCGCACCGGGCGCCCGGCGGAGGCGGCCGGCCGCGGCCCGGTCACCCGGAGCCGATGACGTGGTGAGCGGGACGGCCCGGCGCCGCCCGGAAGAACGCCGACGGCCGTATATGCGAAATTTGCCTGCGCCCGTCTCCCTGATGCGGAATTATGTGGCCAGCGCGCCGGGCCCCGGGCCGGTTCACGACGAGGCGACGGCGCATCAGGTACGCCCCAACGGGCGCTACACAGGGGGAATTTCATGAGGACTGTTCAGCGAACGCTGCTTTCCGGAGCTCTGACCGGTGTCCTGGCGGTGACCATGGCAGCGGGCTCCGCCGGTGCCGCGACACCGGCCGGCACGGGACCCGACACCGCGACCGGCGCCACCACCGTACGCACGATGGACGCCCGCAGCGGCGACGTGATCACCTGCAAGATCACCACGCATCTGCCGCACTACTCCCACCACGCCCACGCCGACAACCGGCACATGGTCAACGTCACCGCCGACATCAAGTGCACCAAGCCGGTCGCCCAACTCGCCCTCCGCGTCGGCCTGTACAAGAACGGAAGGCTGTACAAGCAGAGCGGCGCCAAGGTCAACGCCGGGCGGAACAAGGTGAGCCAGAATGCCGCGCGCCGCTGCATCAAGCGGCAGAACTACACCGGCTACTCGGTCGGCGTGGTGACCTTCCCGCCCGGGTACACCCCGCGCACCAAGACGGTGAAGCACACCAGCGCGACGGCCCGCATCAACGCCTGCAAGAAGCGCTGACCCAGGCCGGCCCCGCGGGCCGGACGGACGCCCGCCCGGCCCGCCCGGTGGGGGGCGCGACGACCCGGTGAGCCCGGGCCGGGGGCGTATAAACAAAAGAGGCGGCCGCCGA
>NZ_JBHYPE010000015.1:0-164110 GCF_042746015.1 Streptomyces sp. NPDC058773 | reverse complement strand
CCCCGAAATACCCATGCCGGCCCCCCGGGGGGGGCGGGGGGGGGCCGCCCGGCGGGGGGGGGCGCGGGGGGGCGGTCCCCGGGGCCCCGCCGCGCGCCGTCTGACGGGTACTACAGGAGGCCGAGCAGGCCAAGGTTGAGCAGGCCGTTCCTGCCCAGGCCGCGGCCGTCACGGCCGTCGCGGTAGTCGTCGCGACCGTAGCCGTCACGGCCGTAGTCGTCGCGACCGTAACCGTCACGGTCGTAGCCGCTATAGCGGCCATAGCCGTCGCGGCGGTCGCGGTCGAAGCCGTCATAGCCGTCGTGGCCCTTGTGCCCGGCGCGGCCGTGGTGGCGCTGCTGGACGTTGCCGTGGTGGCCCTTCTCGCAGCGGTGCGAGGCGCACTTGGCGTCCTGGGAGCTGCTGGGGGGCGCGGTCGCGGCGGAGGCGGCTGCCGTCGGCACCACCAGGGCAGCCGCGGTCAGACCGGCCACTGCAAGGCCGCGAGGGATCGAACGGAGCATGGTTCCACCTTCAATCGACTTTGCAGAAAAAGAATATTTCCTGCAAAGTCGACCATAAGCGGGCATTTGGCAACCGACTCGCGACCCGCCGCAGAGTCACTGGAACGCAGCACGTACGCGCAACGGCCCACCCAGCGCCCCGGTCACCCCGGAATGCCGCCGCTGTCCCCGTCGGCCGGCCCGCCCTTCGGCAGGCTCTCCAGCAGATGCCCCAGGGGGCCCGCGACGAGCGCGCAGACCGTGTCGGGGTCGGCGCTCGCCAGCGGCTCCTTGCCGACGACCACTCGCATCAAGCCAATTCCCAGCAGCCAGGAGAGCGCCAGATCGGCGCGCAGATCCCCGGTCTCGGACTCGGAGAGCGTGGCGAGGACCTCCGCGTAGTCCTCCCCCAGCCCCCGCAGCGCCTCCGCTATCTCGTCGCTGCCGCCGATGGAGCGCAGGCACACCTCCAGCGAGCGGTCGGCGCCTTCCGTGCCGCCGCCGGCCAGCATGCCGCGCAGTGCGACCTCGAAGAGCCGCTCGGCGGGAGTGCTGCGCAGCTGCTCGTGGCCACCCCGCGCCATCACCTCTCCGAACAGGGCTTTCTTCGAGCCGAAGTAGCGGAACAGCAGGGCCTGGTTGGCCCCGGCCCGGGAAGCGATGTCGCGTACCGTCGCCCGTTCGTAGCCGCGCTCGGCGAACAGCTCCGAGGCGGCATCGAGCAACCGCAGCCGGGTGCCCTGCGCGTCCCTGCGGGATGCGTTCGCCGTACCGCCCTGCGGGGTCTCCGCCATCGCCACGCTCCTCTCCGTCGGCCCGTCACGATGACGGCCACAATGCGTCGTTGACCGCCTCCGGGGGGCGGCTTACCGTGATGTAAGCAGGTGCTTACATAAGGGAGGTCGCCTTGACCACAGCCGACACAGCACCACTCTCCTACCCCTTCAATGTCCAGGAGAGCCTTGAGCTCGCGGACGAGTACGAACAGGCCCGCAACCGCCCGGGGCTGCTGAAGGTGCAGATGACCTACGGCGAGCCGGCCTGGCTCGTGACCCGGTATGCCGAGGCCCGGCTCGTCCTCGGCGATCCGCGCTTCAGCCGCGCCGAGAGCGCCCGGCACGACGAGCCCCGGCAGTCCGAGGGGCTCCGGGACAGCGGCATCCTGGGCATGGACCCGCCCGATCACACCCGGCTGCGGACGCTCGTCGCCAAGGCCTTCACCGTCCGCCAGGTCGAGAAGCTCCGGCCGCAGGTCAGGCAGCTGGCGCACGAGCTGCTCGACGAGCTGGAAGCGGCCGGGCCGCCCGCCGACCTGGTGGACCGCTACGCCCTGCCCATCCCCGTCGCCGTGATCTGCCGGATGCTCGGGGTACCGGCCGAGGACCGGCCGCGGTTCCGGGTGTGGAGCGACGCCGCCCTGTCGACAAGTTCCCTCACCACGGCGGAGTTCGACGCCAACATGGAGGAACTGCGCGCCTACATGGGGCAGTTGCTCGATGAGCACCGGCGTGCCCCGCGGGACGATCTGATGACGGCGCTGATCGACGCCCGGGATGTCGACGACCGGCTGTCCGAACTCGAGCTCGTGGACCTGTGCGTGGGCATTCTGGTCGCCGGGCACGAGACCACCGCCACCCAGATCCCCAATTTCGTGCTCGCGCTGCTGGACCACCCGGAGCAGCTGGCCCTGCTGCGCGAGCGGCCGGAGCTGATCGGCGGCGCGGTGGAGGAGCTGCTGCGGTTCGTCCCGCTGGGCAGCGGCGCGAGCCCGCCCCGTTACGCGACGGAGGACGTCGAGGTCGGCGGGACGCTGGTGCGCGCCGGAACCCCGGTCCTGGTGGCGGTGGGCGCCGCCAACCGGGACGCGCTGCGCTTCGACGCAGCCGGAACGCTGGACATCTCCCGCACCGGCAACCAGCACCTCGGGTTCGGCCACGGCGTCCATCACTGCCTCGGCGCGCCCCTGGCGCGTCTGGAGCTGCAAGAGGCGCTCGGCGCCCTGATCACCCGTTTCCCGGGGCTGCGGACGGCCGGTGACGTGGTGTGGAAGAGCGAGATGCTGGTGCGCGGGCCGCGGGTCATGCCGGTGGGGTGGTGAAGCGGATGACCTGGCAGGTGGAGATCGATCCGCAGCAGTGCATCGCCTCGGGGTCCTGCGCGGCCATCGCCCCGGACCTGTTCATCGTGGACGGTGCGCACGCCCGTCCGCTGCAGGAACAGATCGAGGAGGACGAACGGGCCCTAGACGCCGCCGATGTCTGCCCGGCGATGGCCATCACCGTCCGCGACGGCGCGCAGGTCATCGGGCCCCGGCCGTAGGGCGCGAGAACACGGCAGATCCCGACGGGGCGTGGCGCGGGCCGCGCCCCGTTCGCGTGCGCACCGGCCCGGTTCGGACCTGAACTCCCCTCGTGGCGGCCGGGACGCCATCCACGTCAACGTCAGCGAGCTGCGCCGGGAGTCCGACGAGCTGAAGGCGGCCGTTGTGTACGGGTACCCGGGCGGGCGCGGCGCATCCGCCCGCGTCCTCGTCCTCCGCCTCGTCCAACGCCCTCCGGCGGTACGCGAAACGGCAGGTCCGGCCCCCTCTCGTTCCGTCGTGAGGCCGGGGTGCGACGATGGGCCTGTCATGGATGCGGGGCAGGTTCTCAGGGGGCTGCGTGCCGCGGTGTTCGCGGCGGTCTGTGTGCTGCTCGCTGCGCTGGGCCACGTGGTGATGTCGGATGCCGTGATACCGGGCTGGATGCTGCTCACCGCTGGGGTGGGCACCGCGGCCGGTGCCTGGTGCTGTGCCGGCCGGGAGCGGGGCCCGCTGCTGGTGGGACTGCTGACCGTGGGCACCCAGGCCGCCCTGCACACCGCCTTCTCGTTCGGCCAGGCGGTCACCGGTTCCGGCGGCGGCGAGCGTTCGCTGCTGCGCCAATGGGCGGACAGCTGGCTCTGCGGCGCCCAGGGGATGCCGTCCGGCGGCCAGGACCGCGCCGAGCTGCTGCGGCTGATGCATCAGCAGATGGCGGCCATGCCTTCCATGGAGCACGGCGCCCCGATGCACGGCATGGACCACATGGGCGGCGGCATGGACGGCATGGCCGCCACCGCGCCGCAGATGCCGGGGATGCACGGCGGTGCGGCCGGCATGCTCGCGGTCCACCTGCTGGTCGCGCTGCTCGCCGCCGGATGGCTGTGGGGTGGCGAGCGGGCCGCGTTCCGGCTCGTACGGACCGTGTCGGCCCGGCTGTTCGCGCCCTTGGTGCTGGTCCTGCGGATCGTGCTGCCCGAGCCGCGGCCCGCCGTGCGCACCGCCCGGCAGGAGCCGCGGCAGGCGGTGCGGCAGCTGCTGCTGGCGCACACCAGGTCGTTGCGGGGTCCTCCGCGGGAACCGGCTGTCGTCTGACAGCGCGGTCGAATTCCCGAGCCGGTGGACGGACGGGCGCCGTTGGCGTGCGCCCGGGTCCCGGCTCCGACTTCACCGGCCCCCGCCGGAGCGCCGGGGCCGGATCATGCGAAGGACTCCAGATGATGAATGCTGTCCGGATGCCGGTGGCGATGCCGCCCGTGTCCCTGCCCGCATCCCTGTCCGTACCGGCCGACGAAGGCGGGCACCCGCGCGGCGCCGGGTCAACCGGCCCGTTTGCCACCGGTGTCCGCCGCACCGGGAGAGACCGGGCCCGGCAGTGCGGCGGCCGCCCGCAGCCGGGCGAGCAGCGCGTCGGCCGCCGGGTCGTCCGCGGGGGGTGTGGTGGCGCGGTCCAGGCCGGCCGTCAGGGCGTGTGCCTGCGCGTTCCACCGCCGGCAGTCCTGGCAGGCGGCGAGATGGCCGTCGAGCCGGCGGGTGGTGATTCCGGGAGGCAGTTCCTCGCCGTCGAGGCGGGCGGAGAGTGCCGTACGGATGCGCGAGCAGAGCATGTGTCCATCCTCCCCGAAGCCGGGCTGTGCGGCGAGGGGCGGTCGCGGGATGCGGGATGACGAGGCGGTGACGGGCTGGGCGCTGGCCGCCCGGACCGGTGACGAGCGGGCGGTCGAGCAGTTCGTCCGGGCCACACAGCTCGATGTGCGGCGCTATGTGACGCATCTGAGCGGTGATCCGCAGGCGGCCGACGATCTGGTGCAGGACACCTATGTCCGGGCGCTGCGCAGTCTGCCGCGGTTCGAGGGCCGGTCCTCGGCGCGGACCTGGCTGCTGACGATCGCCCGGCGGGTCGTGGCGGACCGTATCCGGTCCTTCGCGGCCCGGCCCCTGCTGGCGGCGACGGACGACTGGCAGACGGCCGCGGAACGGGTGCAGCCGCGCGGCGTGCCCGGGTTCGACGAGGGGGTCGCGCTGGCCGAACTGCTGGCGGCGCTGGCGCCGGAGCGGCGGGAGGCGTTCGTGCTCACCCAGCTGCTGGGGCTGCCGTACGCGGCGGCGGCCGGGGTGATGGGCTGTCCCATCGGGACCGTGCGCTCCCGGGTCGCGCGCGCCCGGGAGACGCTGGTCGCGCTGCTGACGGACGCGGAGAGCGCCGAGCCGGCCGGCGAACCGCCGGTCTACGCGGAGGCGGTGGCCTGACGGGCCCCGCCCGCGCGGCGGGCTCACGGCCGGGCGACGGCCCGGTCCGGGAGCCCGCCGCGGCGCCCGCCGTGTCACCCGGCACCTGGGCGTACTGCCTTGGCCCGTACGGTCCGCGGTGGGCTGTGGCGGAAGTGCAGGGTGAAGGTGAGCCGGTCGCCGGGGGCGAGCCGGGGCGGCGGGCTGACCATGACGTCCAGGGTGGTCGCCGTCATCGTGAGGGCGGCGCCGGCCGGGACGGTGGCGGTGCGGACCATCGCCATGCTGCGGGCGTTGTTCCCGATGTCAACGGTGCGGCTGAGCATCGCGCGATGCCCGGCCGGGCCGGTGACGCCGGTCAGGACGTCGTCCGCGCCACCGGTGTTGCGGATGGTGAAGAACGCCGCGGTGGCCTCGGAGCCGGATGGGATCAGCACCCGGCCCTCGGGGACACTCAGCGCCGCCGGGGTCCCCGCGTTGCCGGTGGCGGTCCAGAGGGTGAGGGCGCCGAGCGTCGCCAGGCAGGTGAGCAGCGGTACGGCGACGGCCGGGACGGGCAGCCGGGTCATCGGTTCTCCCAACGTGCGGGGGTGCGGCCGCTGTCGGGGCGGCGGGCGGCGGAACCGGCGCGGCCGGGCCGCCAGGCGCGCAGCCGGAGGCTGTTGCCCACCACGAGCAGTGAGCTGGCGGACATGGCGGCGGCGGCCACCATCGGGTTGAGCAGGCCGACGGCGGCGAGCGGCACGGTGACGAGGTTGTAGCCGAAGGCCCAGACGAGGTTGCCGCGGATGGTGCCCAGGGTGCGCCGGGCCAGGTGCACGGCGTCGGCGATGGCCTGGAGGTCCTCGCGTACCAGGGTCACGTCGGCCGCGCCGATCGCGGCGTCGGTGCCGCTGCCCATGGCGATCCCGAGGTCGGCGAGCGCGAGGGCCGCCGCGTCATTGACCCCGTCGCCGACGACGGCGACCCGGCCGCCCTGTTCCTTGAGGGTGGTGACGAGTGCGGCCTTGTCCTCGGGGCGGGCCTCGGCATGGATCTCGGTGATGGCGAGATGGCCGGCCACCGCGTGTGCGGTGGCGGCGCGGTCGCCGGTGGCGAGCACCGGCCGCAGTCCCAGGCGGCGCAGATGGTCGACGGCGCGGTAGCTGTCGGGGCGGAGCGCGTCACCGATCGCGAGGACGGCCTCCGGCGTGTCGTCGACCGTGACCAGGACGGCGGTGTGGCCGGCCGCCTCCGCGGTGCGCACGGCCTCCGGCAGCGGGGCCGGCAGGCCGGTGACGTCGCCGGGCCGGGTGACCGCCACCCGGCGCCCGTCCGCGGTGCCGCGTACGCCGAATCCCGGGGTGGCCGCGAAGTCCGCGACCGGCGGCAGGGGTCGGTCCGGATGCTGCGCCTCCGCGTAGGAGGTGACGGCGCGTGCCAGGGGGTGTTCGGAGCCCTGCTCGACGGTGGCGGCGAGCCGCAGCACGGTCGCGGCGTCGGGGCCGCCGGTGCGCGGGGTGAGCGCGGTGACGCTCATCCGGCCGGTGGTGAGGGTGCCGGTCTTGTCGAGGACGACGGTGTCGATGCGGCGTAGCCGCTCCAGCGCCTCCGGCCCCCGGACCAGGATGCCCAGCTGGGCGCCCCGGCCGGTGGCGGCCAGCAGTGCCGTCGGGGTGGCCAGCCCCAGGGCGCAGGGGCAGGCGACGACGAGGACGGCCACCGCGGCGGTGATCGCCGCCTGTGGCTCGGCTCCGGCGCCGAGCCAGAAACCCAGCACGCTCACCGAGACGGTCAGTACGGCGGGCACGAAGACGGCCGCCACCGCGTCGGCGAGCCGCTGGACCTTGGTCTTGCCGGTCTGGGCGTCCTCGACGAGCCGGGTGATCCGGGCGAGTTGGGTGTCGGCGCCGACCGCTTCGGCCCGGAGTTCCAGCAGGCCTCCGGAGTTGACCGCGCCGCCGACCGCCGCCGCGCCCGGACCGACCTCGACCGGACGGCTCTCGCCGCTGATCAGCGACAGGTCCAGGGCGGAGCTGCCGTCGACCACGGTGCCGTCGGTGGCGACCCGTTCGCCGGGCCGGACCAGGAAGTGGTCACCGACCCGCAACCGGCTCACCGGGATGCGGCGTTCCCCGTCCGGGGTCCGTACGGCGACGTCCTTGGCGGCGAGTTCCGCCAGGGCGCGGAGCGCGGCGCCGGTGCCGTGCCGGGCCCTGGCCTCCATCCGCCGGCCGGCCAGCACGAACAGGGGGACGCCGACGGCGGCTTCGAGGTAGAGGTGGGCGGTCCCGTCGCCGGCGGTGGGCAGCAGGCTGAACGGCATCGTCATGCCGGGCGTACCGGCCCCGCCGAGGAACAGCGCATAGCCGGACCAGGTGAAGGAGGCGGCGACGCCGAGGGAGACCAGGGTGTCCATGGTCGCGGCGCCGTGCCGCAGGCCGCGCAGCGCACGGGTGTGGAAGGGGGCGGAGCCCCAGACCGCGACGGGCGCGGCGAGCACGAAGCACAGCCACTGCCAGTTGCGGAACTGCCAGCCCGGCACCATCGACAGGACCAGGACGGGCAGCGAGAGCAGGGCGGTCACCAGCAGCCGGTGCCGCTCGGTGCGGGCGGCGGTGTCCTCGGAAGCCCGGGAGTCCTGGCCGTCCGGGGTGTCATGGGTGCCGCGGGCGTCGTCCTGGCCGTCCTGGTGACCGGGGGGCAACGACCGTTCCTCCGGGGCCGGTTCGGGGAGCTGTGCGGTGAACCCGGCTGCCTCCACGGTGGCGATGAGGTCGGTGACGGAGACCGCAGCGGGGTGGCTGACCGAGGCCCGGCCGGTGGCGAGATTCACCGAGGCGGCGACGCCGTCCAGTCTGCCGAGCTTCTTCTCGACCCGGCCCACACAGGCGGCGCAGGTCATCCCGCCGATGGTGAGGGTGGTGCTGCGGTCCGGGGCGGCGACGAGGTCCGGCGCCGGGGTGCCGGACCGGGACTCCGGCGTCATCGTGCCGCTCCCGCCGGTAGCGGGCGGGGCGCCGCGGCTCCCATGCCGTGCATCCCGCCCATGTCCCCGTCATCGGCGGGCGTGCTCTGTCCGGGACCGGTGCCGCCGTCCGGGCGCAGCCCCGGGGCCACCGGCCCGGCGGCGGCCCCGGCCGCGTACGACAGCATGCCGAGCACCACCAGCAGCGCGAGGAAACCGATGACCGACGGGGCGGGCAGCAGCCGTGTGACGGCCTGGCGAAGAGGGGGCCGACTGCGGTCGGCCGAAGAGCTGGACATCGCGTCATCGTGGCAGCTGACGACGGCACCGGGCGCACGATCCGGGGCCTGTCGGCACGTGAGGTTTGTCCCGTTCCGCCGCCGGAACTCACCGGCCGCCGGGCCCGACTAACTGGGTTTGAGGGGGGCCGGGGCGGTGCGCCCGGTGGCGCGGGGTGCTCGTCACCGCCGCCGCCGGCGGACCCCTGTACTCCCCGCCGCCGAAATCACATCCGTCGGCGGGAACTCGGCGGACCCGTTGCCCGACCTCTCCAACGCCGCGCCACCCGGGCGCGGTTCGTGGCAGAGACCCTGCCGTTGAGGAGGCGCCCCGTGTCCCGGTCGTCCGAACCCGTCGAGCTGTACGGGCCGGAGTACAAACGCAACCCCTATCCGCTCTACGCCGAGCTGCGCGAGCGCGGCCCGGTCCACCGGGTGCGCTTCCCCAGCGGGGTGTGCGCCTGGCTCGTCACCGGCTACGAAGCCGCGCATCAGGCGCTCACCGACCCCCGGCTGGGCAAGCACCACTCGCGGGGCAACGCGGCCTGGCGGGCCCGTGCCTCGATCATGCCGGAGCCGCAGCACTCCCAGCTCCAGGTGCATCTGCTGCACCAGGACCCGCCGCGGCACACCGCGCTGCGCCGGCTGATCACCGATGCCTTCGCACCGCAGCGCGTCGAGGGGCTGCGGCCCCGTTTCCAGGCGATGGCCGACGCCCTGCTCGACGGGCTCCCGGACGGCGGCACAACCGACCTGGTCGAGGTCTTCGCCGCCCGTTTCCCCTTCCAGGTGCTCGCCGAAGTCATCGGGCTGCCCGCCGAGTTCGCGGACCGATTCGACCGGGACTGGGGCAAGGTCGTCCAGCCCGTGGGCCCCGAGGACCCGGGCCGGCCGGCGTACGAGGCGCGGCTGCTCGGGCTGCAGCAGTACATCGCCGATCTGGTCCGCCACAAGCGCGCCGAGGGGGGTGAGGATCTGCTCGCCCGGCTGGTGGCGGCCCACGACGCGGAGCGGCTCGCCAAGGCAGAGCTCGACTCGATGGTCTTCCAGTTGCTGGTCGCCGGGCAGGAACCGGTCACCAACCAGATCAGCACGGCGCTGGTGACCCTGCTGCGCCACCCCGGCCGTCTCGCGGAGCTGGCCGCCCGGCCGGAGCTGCTGCCCCGCGCGGTCGAGGAACTGCTGCGTCATGACAGCGCCTTCGAGCTGACGACCTGGCGGTTCTTCGCCGAGGACGCCGAGCTGCACGGCACCCCGATCCCGGCGGGCGACTCCGTCATCGTCGCGCTGAGCGCGGCCAACCGCGACCCCCGGCAGTTCCCCGACGCGGACGGTCTGCACTTCGACCGCACCCCCAACCCGCATCTCGCGTTCGGCCACGGCATCCACTTCTGTCCGGGTGCCACGCTCGCCCGCATCGAACTCCAGATCGCCCTGGGCACCTTGCTGAGACGGCTGCCGGGACTGCGGCTCGCCGTCCCGGAGGGCGAGCTGGAGTGGACCCCGGCGGTGCTGGCGCGCGGCGTCGGACGGCTGCCGGTGAACTACGGCGGCTGCCCGTACGCGGGTTCCGGTGAGAACGGGCCGGATGCCGCGTGCTGACCAGCCCGGCGCCACCGCGTCCGGCGGCGCCCTCCGACGATGCGGACCGCTGCGCCGAGGTGCTGGCCACGCTCCTGCCATACCGGCGCGCCCTGGACACCGGCCACGGGGACACGCCCGACGCCTTCCCCGCCCAACTGCGCCTGCTCGCCGGGCCGGTGGCGGCGGGCGAGCCGATCGTGTTCACCCTGCCGGGGTTCCCCTGCAAGTCGCCCAACCCGGCCAAGGTGCTCGGCGCCCTCCCCGACGAGGGCGAACGGCTGGCACTGCGCTTCCTGGACGCGCTCTGCGCCCGGATCGCGGTCCATCATCCGCCCGGCGCACGGGTGGTGATCTGCTCGGACGGCCATGTCTTCAGCGACCTCATCCAGGTGCCCGACCGTGACATCGATGCCTACGCCGACGCGCTGCGCGCACTGATCCACGACGAGGGCCTGACCCGGCTGGACGTCTTCGATCTGCGGGACGTCTACGGGAAGCGGCTGTCGCACGACGCCAAGCGCGCCGTGGTCCACGAGCGGTACGCCCCGGACCTGGACACCCTGCGGTCGCTGACCCGCAGCGACGAGTCCACCCGGCGGCTCTACCAGGGCATCACCCGCTTCCTCTTCGAGGACTCCGTCGCCTTCGCGGGAACCCGCTCGGCCTTGCAGCGCAGCTGCCGCCGCCGCGCCTACGGAGTGATGCAGCGCAGCCGTGCCTGGGGCGAGCTGATCGCCACGCACCATCCGGGGGCGTTCCGGCTCTCCATCCATCCGCAGCCGCGGGGCTCGGACAAGTTCGGCATCCGGCTGCTCGAAACGCCCGATGTGTGGCTGACGCCGTGGCACTCCTGTGTGCTGGAACACCCCGACGGACGCCGGGAGTTGCTGCACCGGGCGGAGGCCGAGCGGCTCGGCCGGCTGGTGTGGCGCCAGGGACGGCCGAGCCACTTCGTGGCCGGGTGAGGGGCGGGGTGGGCGTCACCCGCCGGTGGGCAGCGGCTCCCGGTGGTCGAAGGCGATCAGCGGATCGCCGGTGAGCGGATGTTCGGTCACCGCGGCGCGCACCCCGAACACCTCGGCCAGCAGCTGCGGCGTCAGCACCTCCCGGGGCGTTCCGGACGCCACCACCCGTCCGGCGTGCAGCACATGCAGCCGGTCGCACAACGACGCCGCGGCGTTCAGATCGTGCAGCGAGATCAGCGTGGTACGGCGCTGGGCGCGCAGCAGCGCGAGCAGCTCGACCTGGTGGCGTACATCGAGGTGATTGGTCGGCTCGTCCAGCACCAGTACCTCCGGGTCCTGGGCGAAGGCCCGTGCCAGGAGCGCCCGTTGACGTTCCCCGCCGGACAGGGCGGAGAAGCGGCGGGCGCCCTGTCCGGCCAGGCCGACGGCGGCCAGCGCACGGGCCACGGTCTCCCGGTCGGTCCGGTCGTCGCCAGCGAAGGCCCGCTTGTAGGGCGTCCGGCCCATGGTCACCACTTCGCGCACGGTCAGTTCGAAGTCGCTGCCGCGCTCCTGCGGCAGCGCGGCGACCTGCTGTGCGGTCTGGCCCGGGGAGAGCGTACGCAGGTCGGTCCCGGCCAGCAGCACCCGTCCGGCGGTGGGCCGCAGATGCCGGTAAACGGTGCGCAGCACGGTGGACTTGCCGCTGCCGTTGGGGCCGACCAGTCCGGCGATCTCCCCGGCCGCCGCCACCAGCCGCACTCCGGCGACGACATCCCGTCCCGCGTAGCCGACGTGCAGGTCCTCGATCTCGACGGTCATCGTCCCGCCTCCAGTCGCCGGTCCAGGATGAACAGCAGGGCGGGCGCTCCGATCATCGCGGTGACCACGCCGACCGGCAGTTCCTGGGTGTCCATGGCCGTACGGCACACCAGGTCCACGACCACCAGCAGCAGCGATCCGGTCAGCGCGGACAGCGGCAGCAGCCGGCGGTGGTCGCCGCCGAGGAGCAGCCGGCACAGATGCGGGACCATCAGGCCCACGAAGCCGATCGCGCCGGAGACCGCGACCAGGACACCGGTCAGCAGCCCGGCCACCACGAACAGCTCGCGGCGCAGCCGGGTGACGTCCACGCCCACCCCGGCCGCGGTCTCGTCGCCCATGATCAGCGCGTTCATGGCGCGGGCCCGCGCCTGGAGGGCCAGCAGCCCGGCGGTGACCGCGAGGGCCGGCAGCCACAGCATCCGCCAGGTGGCCCCGCTGAGGCTGCCCATCAGCCAGAACAGCACGCTGCGGGTCTGCTGTTCGTCGCCGGCCTGGAGCACCAGGTAGCTGGTGAAGCCGGACAGGAACTGCCCGACACCCACACCGGCCAGCACCAGCCGCAGCGGGGAGAATCCCCCGCCGCGCCGGGCCATCCACCACACCAGCGCGAACGCGCCGAGCGCACCGGCGAACGCGGCCCCCGAGAGCCCCAGCCCCAGGCCGCTGCCCGCCGAAACGCCCAGCACGATGGCGGTGACCGCGCCCAGCGAGGCGCCGTTGGAGATTCCCAGCAGATACGGGTCCGCCAGCGGGTTGCGCACCAGCGCCTGGGTCGCGGTCCCCACCAAGCCGAGTCCCGCTCCCACCAGCGCCGCCAACAGGGCGCGCGGCACGCGCAGTTGCCACACGATCAGGTCGTCGGTGCCCGGCCGGGGCGGCGCACCGCCGAGCCGCCGGAACACCGTCTCCCAGACGTCTCCGGGCGCGATTTCGGTGGCGCCGAGGGAGACCGCCGCGGTCAGGGCGGCCACCAGGGCGACAGCGAGCCCCAGGGCGAGCAGTCCGGCGCGCAGGGTGCGGCGCCCGGACGGCTCGTCGCGTTCCTCGCCCACGGGCGGAGCGGCGACGTGTGCGGCCACTACCGTGCCGCCTTGAAGCGTGCGGGGTGGAGCGTGTGCGCGATCTCCTCGACCGCGTCCGCGTTGCCGACCCCGGCGATCGTCGTGCGCTCCGAGCCGATCCGCAGGAACTTCTCGTTCCGTACCGCCGCGAGGCCCTTGGTGGCCGGGAAGCCCTTCAGGAACGCCGCGGCCTCGTCGAACGCCTTGGCGTTCGCCTTCGCCCCGCCCCGGTTGCGCACCGCGAGCTGGATCCAGTCCGGGTTCTTGGCGACCACGTCTTCCCAGGAGACCGGCTTGAAGTCGCCGTCGCAGTCCTCGAAGACATTGCGCGCCCCGGCCTGGCCGATGACGGCGTTGGCCACCTGCTTGCGGCAGACGGCGACGGGCTGCTTGGTGCCCGCGTCGTAGTCGAAGAAGAAGTACGTCGGCCGCTTGGCGGGGGCGAGGCCGCCGACCGCCTTGTGCACCGTGCCGAGCTTCGCCCGCATCCCCGCGACCAGGGCGTCCGCCCGTTCGGAGGTTCCGGTCACCGCGCCCAGCCGCTTGATGTCCCGCTCCACGCCGGACAGATCGCGCTGCGGCTTCTTGGCCATCGGTGCACACGCGGTGGACGCCAGCTGGAGGTGCTTGATGCCCGCCGCGCCGAACTCCTCCGCGGTCGGCGCGTCACCGGCCCCGCCCATGGTCTTCATCGCCGCGAAGGAGTCGATGTACAGATCGGCGCCCGAGCCGAGCAGCTTCTCCTTGGGGATCACGGACTTCGACAGCACCGGCACCTTCCGGGCCTTCGCCTCCAGGTCCGCGGGCAAGGTGCCCTTGCCGGGCGGGAATCCGGTGCCGATGACCCGGTCGCCCGCGCCCAGCCGCAGCAGCATCTCCAGGGCGGCGGCATTGCTGGTGACGATCTTGCGGGGGGCGGTGGCGAAGGTGGTGGCGGCGCCCTGGCAGTCGGTGACCCGTACCGGGAAACCGGCCCCGCCGCGTTCCGGCGCGCCCTGGTCCGCGCCCCCGCCGGCTCCGTCGCCGCACGCGGTGGCGGCCAGCGCGACGACGACCGCGACACCGCACAACTTCCAAGGACGCATGGTGCTTCTCCCCTATGCCTCACCAGCCGGTTCACCGGCCGAGTCACCGGACGCAACGCCGCCCGGCGGGCCGCGGGCGCGACCCGGCACAGGTAGTCGGCCGGGTACCGGGAGCGGTTCCGGGACGGCGTCGACCTTTTCCGGCGAGTTTCCGGCGAGCGGAAGCCCGTCGGACCCGGCGGTACCCGGGCCGCCCACCCACGGATGCCGACGGGCCGTGCTCGTCACCACCGTGGGCGCGGACCAGGGTGACGCGTCACGACGGCACCGGAGGCTGGTGGATGACGACGGATGTGCCGGGGGCGGCGGAGGCCGGCGGGCCGGTTCCGGAGCTGTCCGCCACCGCACGGGCGCTCGCGGCGCGCTGTGCGCCCCGGGTGAACGCCCTCGCCCGGCCGATGTCCCGGGACGCCTTCGCGCCGCTGCACTCACCCTCCACCCCAACACCGTCGACAACCGCCTCGCCCGGGTGTCCGCGCTGACCGGCCTCGATCTGCCGACACCACGGGGCACGGCACTGGCCCTGGCGGCGCTGCTGCTCCGTGACACCGAGGAGCGGGGTCCGGAGCCACCGCCGGACGGGGCGTAGGGGCAGGCGGCTGCGGGTGGTCTTGCCTCCGGGGTGGGCCGGAGGGGCGCCCCCGGGTGCGCCGGAGATGTGCCGCCAGGCCCGGCCTGCTGCGGGTCAGCGCGCCCACCGCGGGGTCCATGTCGCGTCGTCGCGGCGGGCGGTCCGGTGGGCGGCGAGATGGGTGCGGAGCGCCGCGAGGGCGGGGTGCGGGTTGTCGCTGCGCCAGATCAGGGAGTGCGGGTAGACCGGGGTCGGGTCGTGGACGGCCACCCGCCGTACGTCCTTCCCGGGCGGCGGGACGAAGCAGGTCCCCTCGCCGACGAGGGTCGCCAGCGAGGCGGAGCCGGCGATGGTGTCGATGAGCGGTTCGGTGCCGAAGTCGGGGCCGGTCACCTCGATGGTGAGCCCGAACTCGGCGGCGAGGTCTTCGTAGTAGGCGGCCCACTCGGTACCGGCGACGATGCCCGGCATCCAGATCCGGTGTCCGGCGAGCTGCGCGGGGGTGACCGCGGAGGCGGTGGCGAAGTCATGGGCGGGTCCGGTGACGAGCTGCACGGGCTCGTCGAGGACCCGGGCGGCCTCGACACCGTCGGGGAGTTGCCGCGCGGGCAGCGTGACCGCCCGGAACGACGCGTCGACCGTGCCCGACCGGACCGCGGCGAGGGCCGCGTCGGCGTCGAAGAGGGTCACCACGTCGAGCGCGGTTCCGGGATTCTCCCGGTGGAACCCGCGCAGCAGGTCCGCCGGGGCGAGCCGCCGGCCGATCACATCGACGCGCAGCGGGCGGCGGCCGGGCCGCACCGAAGCGGCCGCCCGCTCCGCGGCCCGGAGCAGCTCGCGGGCGTGCGGCAGGAAGGCCTGCCCGTCGACGGTGAGGTGCGCGCCGCGCGGGGTGCGGGTGAACAGCCGCGCCCCGAGGTCCCTCTCCAGGGCGGCGATGCGCTTGGAGACGGCCTGCTGGCTGAGCGACAGGGTGGCGGCGGCTTCCTGGAACTGCCCCGCGTCCGCGACGGCGACGACGGTGCGCACGGCGTTGAGATCCACGAGCGGCACCCTAACCGCACAACCTCCGGTTGTGGCCTGCCGGGCGATCCGGTTGTTTGATCAGCGGCGTTGTCGCTCGCTTTGATGTCTGCGGTCACCGCGCCGCGGTGCAACGGGCGGGAGCGAGGGACGGGGTGGGCATGGGGGCCAGACGGTCGCTGGGGCGGCAGTTCGGGTGGCTGTGGGCGGCGTACGGGATCAGTGCCTTCGGCACCCGGCTCGCGTTCGACGCGTTCCCCTTGCTGGCGGTCCTGGTGCTGCACGCCGGGCCGGCGCAGGTGTCGCTGCTGGCCGCCGCGGGGGCGGCGGTGGGCGCGGCGGTGGCGGTGCCGCTCGGCCCCTGGGTGGAGTTCCGCCGCAAGCGGCGGGTGATGGTCGCGATGGACCTGGTGCGCTGCGTGGCGCTGCTGACCGTGCCCGCCGCGTACGCCCTCGGTCTGCTGGGCTTCGGGCAGCTGGTGGTCGTGTCGGTGATCGTCGCCGCCGCGGACATCACCTTCAACGCGGCCGGCGGCGCCTGTCTGAAGGCGCTGGTACGGCCGGCGGACCTGCTCGTGGCGAACTCCCGCTTCGAGGCCACGACATGGACCGCCACCGTGCTGGGAATGCCGCTCGGCGGGGTGGCGGCCGGGGTGTTCGGTCCGGTGCTGACCGTGACGGCCGATGCGGTCAGCTATCTGCTCTCGGCCGCGGGTGTCCGTGCGATCGGCGGCAACGAGCCACGGCCGGTGCGCACCGGTGCACCGCGGCTCCGGGCCGGGGACCTGCTCGAAGGGTGGCGGCACATCCTGACCCATCCGGTGCTGCGCCCGCTGTTCCTCAACACGGTCCTGGTCAACGGCCTGATCATGGCCACCTCGCCGCTGCTCGCCGTGCTCCTGCTCGGCGAGCTCGGGTTCGCCCCCTGGCAGTACGGTCTCGCCTTCGCGGTGCCCTGCCTCGGCGGCCTGATCGGCGCACGGCTGGCCCGCCCGCTCGTCGCGCGGTTCGGCCGGCACACGGTCCTGCGCACCGCCGGGACGCTGCGGGCGTGCTGGCTGCTCGGGCTGGGCTTCGTCCCCGCCGGTACCACCGGGCTGGTGGTCGTCATGGCCGTCGAGCTGGGACTGATCACCTGCGTGGGGGTGTTCAACCCGCTGTACACCACCTACCGGCTCGAACACACCGAACCGGACCGGGTCACCCGCACGCTGACCGCGTGGTCGGTCAGCGCCAAGGCCACGGTGGCGGCGCTGACCGGACTGTGGGGGCTGCTGGCCGGCCTCACCGGCCTCCGCACCGCCCTCGCACTGGCCGGTCTCCTCATGCTGCCGACGCCGTTCCTGCTCCCCCGGCGCCCGTACCCGCACCCGCCACAGCACGAACGGGAAGTGACCGGCAGTCACCGCTGACCCGGCCACCGGGCAGCGACGGCGATCCCTCAGGACCGGTGTCGCGTCCGGCGGTTGGGCAACGGTGGTGGTGAAGCGGCGGTCGTGGTGCCGGGCTCTCCCCTGTGGAGCCCGGCACCACCGCCGGGTGGGGCGGCAGTTGCGAGGTGCAGATGTGAGCGGCCCCCTGCGCAACGTGCACGCCGGTCGTCCGGCGGCTTCGCCCTGGTGAGCATCCTTCAATCAAACCCACGTTGTCAACAATCGTTAAATTCAAGAGTGCTGGTCGCGGCCTCACGGACCCGTCGAAAAAGTTTCCTGACACAATTGTTGTGACCTTCATGGAGTACGGTGGCTGGCTACCGCTAACCTCGAAGCGGCCGCAAGCGTGCCGCCGTCCCGTCCGCCCACCGACCAGGAGACCACCCATCGCCATGGATGCCTCAGACATGCACCCGGCGGATGGGCTCCGAGCCGTCGTCGCAGCGATCGACGAACTGCTCCGGGATCTGGACCTCGGGCGGGACGTCATCGACATCGAGCATCTCTCGCACCGGACGGGCCTCACGGTCCCCCGGGTCCGGGCGTTGCTCGACCACAGCGGCGAGGAGCCCGAGGCCGCCGACGACCGGTCCGGGCACACCGATGGGGAGTCCCGGTCCTCCGACGACGCATCCGGTTCCGGGTCCGAGAAGGTGCAGGACTCCTTCCAGAACCGCCTGGTCTTCCTGCGGGAGACCCGCCGCAAGCCCGACGGGAAGATGTACACCCTCGACGAGATCGGCGCCGGAGCGGGCATCTCACACGGCCAGGTCGGCTATCTGCTGAACGGGAAGCGGAAGAGCCCCGGGCTGGACGTCACCCGGAAGCTGGAGAAGTTCTTCGAGGTCGAGCCGGGGTTCTTCACCGCCACCGAGCGTCAGGCGCTGTACCGGGCGCTGCAGTCGACGCATGAGCAGCTGACCCATCTCGCGCTGCTGCGGGGCAAGGGCATCAACCGGCTGGCGATGCGCAGCGACACCAGCGGCGACAGCCGGATCGACCGGGAACTCCGGGACGCGCTCTCGGAGGCGCTGAGCCGTCCGGAGCGCGAGGACCCCGAGGTACGGGAGCTGACGGACCGGATGCGGTCGCTGCCCTCCAAGAGCAGACGGCGGGTCTTTCCGCTGATCCAGGGGCTGTTGGGGCTGGCCCGGCCGGAGCACGAGGAGCGTCCGTCCCCCGGCCGGCCCGGCGGCTGAACGGGACCGGAGGTCACCGGCCCGCCCGCTCCGCCTCCGGGGTCAGGCCTCCTGGCCCGCCTTCGGTACGGCACCGCCGGCCGCTGCCCCCGTGTCACGGCCGCGACGCGCCGCCGCGTACTCCCGGGCGAGCACCCGCAGCGCCGCCGCCACCTGCGGCCGCGCGGACCCGTCGAGCAGCGCGGTCCCCTTCCGTGCCGCCGCGCGCAGCGTGAGGCCCTGGATGGTGATCAGCGCGCGGACGAACGGCCGGTTGGGGGCGGGCACCAGGTCCACGATCCCGAACGACGCCGACAGGCCGGAGCGGATCTGCCGGGCCTGCTCACCGAGCAGCGGGCGGAAGCCGTCAACTGTGGTGGCGTCCTTGGCCACCAGGCCCTGGCGGGTCAGGCCGTGGCGGGCGAGGAGTTCTTCGGGAAGGCCGAGGCGGCCGCCGTCCAGGTCCTCGGCGAGGTCGTTGAGGAAGTCCAGCCGCTGGCTCGCCTCGATGAAGGTCCGGCAGCCGGCGACGTACCGGTCCGTGGGCGCGCCGTCGCCCAGCAGGCAGGCGATGAGCAGGAAGGCGGGGAGCGAGTAGCCGTCGATGTACTGCTGGAAGTCGCTCTCCGCGGCGAATCCCGTCGTCCGCACCTCCAGCGGCGCCCCGGCGAGGAAGTCCTCGACGTACTGCTGTAGCTGGGGCTGCCGGGCGAGGGTGTCGAGGAGCGTCCGCAGCACCGGCTCGTCGGCCTCGCCGGTCTTGAGGGCGGCGTGCACCCGGCTCTCCCAGTCGGCGAGCGCGGCGATGCGTTCGCCGGCCGGTCCCTGGTCGATGAGGTTGTCGCTGTGGTGCATGAACGCGGTCGCCGCGAGGACGTCGGGCACCAGCGGCGCGGGGAGGAGCAGACGTACGGCCGTGTACTCGGCGCGGGCGTAGCGCGCCACCAGTTGACGCTGTTCGCTGTAGTCGCGACGCAGCGCGGGGTCGGTGATCCCTGCCCGGTCGAGCGTGTTCGGCCACGTGGCCATCGTCGGCTCCCCTTTCCTTGAGTGCGGTCTCACCTTAGGTGATGGCGGGCGAGGGGGCCGAGCCGTCCCGGCGCCGCCCGCCCATGCCGGAGGCACCGGTCCACGCCCCCGCAAGGCGCCCGGCCGGGAAGGAAGTTGCCGATTCCGGCCGGGACGCCGGGTGCGGGAGAAGCCCGGTACGTCAGCGGGCGGCCAGCACCCGGGCCGCTCTGGCCAGCACCCGGGGGCGGGTCAGCGTCTTCGGGTGCCGCCGCATGTGCACCACGTCCATGAACGCCTGGTTGACGCCGGGGTCGAGGACGGAGGCCTCGGTGATCTTGTCACCGGCCCAGCGGGCGAGCCGGTAGCCGCGGGGGTAGGGACCCGTCACATGGGGCTGGGCCAGGTCCGCGGTCGCCGACAGCTGCCAGGCCGCGTCGACCACCACGGCGGCCCGCCGGAAGTAGTCCCAGGCCGGCTCGTGCGCAGCGGCCCCGGCGCGCAGCGAGGCGGAGAGGCAGGAGGCCTGGAGTGCGGCGAGGGTCAGGCCCTGCCCGTAGATGGGGTTGACCGAGGCGACGGAGTCCCCCACCGCGACCAGTCCGCCGGGGAACCGGCGCAGCCCGCTGAAGTCGCGTCGCCGGCTCTCCGGGTAGTGGTGGGTCCGGACGTCGCCGAGCAGGGTGCAGCGGTCGGCCACCTCGTGCAGCGGGGGCACACAGCGCCGCATCCGGGCCAGGAAGTCGGCCGGGTCGCGGCCGGGGCGATGGTCGGTGTAGCCGGCCAGCACCACCATCCAGCGGTCGTCCTCCACCGCCACCATCGCACCCGGTTCGCTGAGCGTGGGCTGATAGCCGCTGGCGGGGCCCGGTGAGGCGTGCGCGACGACCGTACCGGGGAGTTCGTCACCGCGCCGGAAGACGGCCGTGGCATAGCCGAGGTCGATCCGCATCCGGTGCAGCGCAGCGGCGTCCCAGCCGTCGTGGAGCAGCCAGCTGCCGAGGCGGCTGGCGCGTCCCATCGCGTCGACGACCAGGTCGGCGCCCAGTTCCTCGGCGCGACCTGCGGTGGACGGCGCTTCGTTCGCGGTGGAGTACCGGACGCCCCGGACCCGGCCGCCGCCGAGCAGCAGTCCCTCGGCGCGCCCGTGCAGCGGACGGACCCCGGGGAGGGCCATCACCCGCCGCCGGACCCGGCTTTCGAGGAACGGCCGGGTCGCGCCC
This sequence comes from Streptomyces sp. NPDC058773, assembly GCF_042746015.1. Taxonomy (NCBI): domain Bacteria; kingdom Bacillati; phylum Actinomycetota; class Actinomycetes; order Kitasatosporales; family Streptomycetaceae; genus Streptomyces; species Streptomyces sp. NPDC058773. Next base: position 143,940 of record NZ_JBHYPE010000015.1, on the reverse strand, counting down.
AGCATCCGCAGCTCGGGAACGGTCGGCTTGAGCGCTCCGTCCACGTAGAACTGCACCTCCGGACCGGCCCCCAGACGCGCCCCGCCGGCGACGAGTTCGCCGGTGAGGCCCGGGAACCAGCGCTCCAGCTGGGTGTGTCCCATGGACAGCAGGGCGTGCAGTTGTTGTCGTTGCGGAGCGCCGCGGCCGGTGCCGTCCTCCCCGATGGCATCGGCTTCGAGGACGACGACCTCGTCGGCGTGGTCGCTCAGGACCCGCGCGGCGCACAGGCCCGCGAAGCTCCCGCCGAGGACAACAGCTCGTTTCACAAGAATCCCCCAGGTGATGGATGTCGCCCCCGCCACCGGACGCCGGGCATGGTCGGGTCGCCCGGACCGGCGTGGGGCGGGCCAATTCTGCCGTAGCCGTTACGGCTGTTCGGACACCCCGGTGGCGGACCGCTGTGTGCGTACGGCCTGCAGGGCCGTGGCGACCAGCGGGTCGGTGAGCGCCTGGGCGACGCGGAGCAGCCGTTGGCGTTCGCCGGCCGCCGGGGTGTCCTCGCCGGGCAGCGCCACCTGCGGGCCCTCGGGCGGCTGGGGCCGGCCGGAATGCCCCGGGGCCGTCGCCTCGCGCCGGGCGGCCTGGAGGCGCTGGACCGCGTCCCGCAGGGCCGCGGCGGTGGCCACCGCCTGCACCTCCTGCTCCGGCGGGCGCCGGGCGTCAGCGGTGCCGTGGGACGCCTGCTGCTCGTATGCGGCACGCACCGCGGCCGCGGGCAGGGGGGACACCCAGGGACGCAGTGCGCGCATCCCGTCGAGGATCTCGATCACCCGGCGGTGCAGATTGAATCCGACGTTCCACGCCAGTCGGTGACTCCGTGCGCTGTCCACGCTGAACGCCAGGTCCTCGTCGACGCCTTCGACGACGAGGTCCCACAGCGGCTGCAGGGCCTTGATGTCACGGCGCTCGCGCAGCCATGCGCCCACGGCGGCTCCGGAGAGGCCGTAGCTGGTGATCAGGGCGCCGATCGAGCCGAAGGTGGAGCCGAGCACGCCCACGGTGTCCAGAGCGTGGTTGCCGAAGGCGGCGAGCACGATGGCCGGGGCGGAGCAGACCACATAGCCGAAGACGAACAGCATGGCGGTGCCGAACGAGCGCAGCGCGTGCCGGAACCGGGGGTCCGCCGGCTTCAGTTTGCGGCACTGCCGGTAGGTGCTCAGGGTCCCGCAGGCCAAGGTCGCGAGGAAGACCGCCAGGAACACCTGGACCGGCCCCTCGCCCGCGAAGTCGGTGTTGAACCTGAGGGGGTCGATCGGCCCGGACAGATCGGCGGAGCAGAACGCGACGACCATGACGGCCGGTGCCGCGAGGTACACCGCGGACCACACCGTGACCCGGCGGCGCAGCACCGCGGGGCGCTGCCGCAGCTGGGGGTCCCACAGCAGGGTGAGCAGGTGGAGGAGGGAGAAGCAGGTAAGGATGCCGATGTAGACGGGGAGGGTGGCGAAGCTGGGGACGCCGGTGAGTTCTCCCAGCATCCGGTACCCGGCGGGTGCGGCCATCGCGAACACCAGGCCGGACGAGACGAAGTTGACCGTGATGAGGGACAGCGTCGGGGTGCGGTCCCGCAGCAGTGCCAGACACTTCCACCCGGCGATCACGAAGTCGATGACGGCGATGGCCAGGTAGACGACGTTCGAGGCGCTCTCAGACACCGGACCTCCGGTGGGACAGCGCCGAGGAGAGGAACCCGTTGGTGCGCTGGTCGCGCCGCAGCTCCAGGTGCCGCTGCAGCATGACGGTGGCGAAGGCCTCGGCGCGCCGCTCGTGCGCGCTGTCGTAGTGCGAGCGGTTGAGGACCTGGAGCACCGGGCCCGTCTTCAGCCCGGGGAGCAGCTTGCGCACGGTCTCCTCGGTCATCAGCTGGTCGGAGGAGCCGTCCTCGGTCGGGTGTTCCTCCCACAAGTGGAACAGCTCGTGCAGGCTGACGTGCAGCCGGGTCAGTTCGTTCGCGGTGGCGTCCACCACGATGAAGTCCCGGTCCTTGCCCCGGGCGCAGAACCCGGACACCTGCTGCGGGAGCGGCACTTCGGTGATGGTGATCGGCTTGTTGCGCCGTACGGCCACCGCGTCGACCAGTCCCTGCATGTCCCGTACGCCGGACAGGCCGAGGTCGCGATGGACGAGACGGGTGACGGACCAGGTCGCGAAGAAGACTGCCAGCTGCTCGCGGAGCGAGGTCCACGGCGAGCTGTGCGGCCGGTGGCGGGTGGACTGCGGCACTTTCGCCTGCCGCGCTGGACCATGACGACGGGGCCACCACATGAACGAATACTCCTACGGCTGTTGCTGCGCTCGGGGTGAGGACGGAACGGTACGCGGCCCGGGAGGACGGCGCGCCCGGTGGGTGCGGCAAGGCCGGTGCGCCGGGGCACGGCCGGTCTCCGCCGGCGGCCGGGGCGCGGCCGCCGGTGTGCCGCCCGCGCGGCATCGATGTCCGGCGGCGGGAACCGAACGCGTCACGGAGCCTCCTCTGCCGGTACGTCGGGCGGTTGCGCCCACCGGTCTCAGCCAGAGTGACTGTAAGGCTACGGAGGGATGCCGTACGGAACGGGCGTCCCGGGACGAGGGCGGAGGAAATCCCGCGCGGGCCGGAGAACGGCCCCGCCCGAACCCCGTCCACCCTCCCCACCGATGCCTCCGGGACGGCCCATGGCCCGCGGAAACAGCCGGATCGCCCCACAATGCGCCGCCTCTGAAGGCCCGTTCACCTCACACGGGGGCGGTGCGCCCGTCAGGTCTTTCGTGATGGAAAAGTTACCCGGAGTTCCCGGTGCACCCGGCGGGCCTGCGTACCCGGCGGCCCGGCGTCGTCCGGCGCGGACGGGTGGGCCGGGGCCGGGCCACACCTCGGCGGGCACCCCACCACTACGGCGTGACGACAACTACGGGGTGACGATCGGGAAGTCCGGGTCGGGCCGGTCCAGGAGGGTGCCGAAGGTGAGCAGGGCCTGGGGGTCGCCGTCGAGGGTGACCGTGCCGGCCGCGATCTCCGCGGGAAAGGTCGTGGCGCCGCTCAGCACCGCGTTCAGGGTGGTGCGGGCCAACCGCAGGGTGGCGTGCGGCGGTTCGCGGCGCGGGGCGTCGCCGGGCATAGGGGTGAGTGCCCCGTTGGACAGCAGGAGCGTCCAGGTCTCGACGGTGGCGGGGGCGTCGGTCCCGTCGGGTGCGGGCGTCAAATCGGTGCACCGGCAAGGACATGGCTTTCAGCGCGCCCTGATCATCGCTGCGCTGACGCACCTGGCGGACCGCCGGCGCTCGGCTGACAGCATGCGGACACTGTGCCTCGCCATCGAGGAGCCGGAGCTGTTCCAGCACCCGCCTCAGGCGCGGACCTTCGCGAAGGTGCTCCGCGAGCTGGTCAGTGCCTCTCCACAGGGCCGTACACAAGTCATGTACGCCACCCATAACCCAGTCTTCATCGATCCCAAGGGGTATCGCCAGATCCGTCGTCTGTGCCGGGCTGTTGGCGAAGGCCACCCCGTCACCGACGTGTGGCAGGCCACGGAGGAGGACCTGTGCAGGGCCCTCGACGGGCTGGTCGAAAAGAAGGTGGTCAGGAGCAGGGCCGAGGGAACTCTGGGCGGTGCACTGGCCGAGGGCTTCTTCGCCCATGCCGTGGTCCTGGTTGAGGGACGTGGAGATGAGGGAGTGATCACCGGTTGCGCGGACCGGCCGGGAATCAGCCTGGGTGCCGAGGGCGTCAGCGTCATTGAGGTCAACGGAGAAGACAACCTCATGATCTCCGACGCGCTCTTTAGCGCATTGGGCGTGACTTGCTATGTCGTATTCGACGGCGACGCCGATGTGGCGGAGCGTAAGCGGGAATCGGTGCGCCACCTCATTCCACAGCAGCGCCATGAGAAGGAGCAAGAGTTCGAGCGCCAGGCACGCAAGAACCAGACCAAGAACGCGAACCTTCTTCACTACCTGGGCGCGTCACCGAGTCCCCGCCCTACCGACGAATCGACCGTCCGGTACACAGTCTTCGAGGACACCCTGGAGACTTACCTTGCCCAGCACTGGCCAGCCTGGGACGAGCGCAGGCGGGACCTCGTTCGCACTGGAGAAGGTGTTGATGGGAAGAACGCGGCAACATACCTGGAGACAACCCGGACGGTCACGACGGAGCCTCCGTTCCTGTTGCACGCTTTGCTGGAGAACGTCCGCGCGCTGGCCAGGCGCTTGTAGCTCGGGCCGCCCTGCTCGCAAGCGTTCCGGGCTCGCGCCGCCAGCACGTTGAATAAAGTTGCTCCCATGAACCATGTGGTTGATCATCTTGTGACTGCGCAGCGTGTGAACGCATAACGGCAGGGGGCTCATCTGCTACTTCCAGCCGTCGAGTGATACCTGTAGGCCGTTGGCAAGGTAGCAATGGAGGGCGCTGGCAGTGGAGCCCACGAAATCCTCGGGAATGGCATCAGTGCCCACCCAGCAGACCTGCGCGTGCTTGCGAGGTTCGCGGTTTTCGGGTTCGCCAGTCCATTCGTGGGCGGCGAAGACGACGGTGAGGAAGCCGTTGGGGGCTTCGACGCCCCAGGCACCGTGGATGATGTGGGCGACCTTGAGGAACTCGGGCTTCACGGTGAGGCCGGTCTCCTCGTACAGCTCGCGGACCGCGGTCTCGGTGATGGGCTCGCCCGGTTCGCTCTTGCCGACGGGAAGGTCCCACATCCCTTGGGCGAACTTGGCGTTCTCGCTGCGCTGGAGGAGGACGACGCGGTTGGTGGCCTTGTCGTGGACGATGACGGCCGCGACGAGCAGGGTCATCGAGTCGAGCGCCGGCTTGAGGGTTTGGGAGCGGTCGTCGGTCTGCTGGGCCACGGTGTTCCCTTCGTCGAGCGGGTTGTTGGGCATGTTAGGCGAGGGCCTCGCGGGCGCGGCGGGCGAGATCGGCGGCGCCGGGGACGCGGCGGCGCTGGTAGACCGCGAGGGTGGAGCGGATCGAGGTGATCGCCTTGCGGGTGCGGTCGGAGGTCATGCCCTCCATAAGGACCAAGGCTTGTGCCCAGGCGGCGACCGCTTCGTCAGCTCGGGTCTGGGCGGCGAGGCTGTCGCCGAGGTCGGCGTGGGTGAGGGCGTGGACGCGCTTGTATTTCTCGGGGTCCCAGCGGGTGAGGGCGTCTCGGTGCTGTTGTTCGGTGCCGATGTGGTCGGCGAGGTCGGTCAGGGTGCGGGCGGTGTGGCTGGCCACGGTGCCGGCGGCGGGGCCGCTGACGCGGGAGTAGCTGGGCTGGGGGCCGTCATCCCGTAGGAGGGCATCTTCGGCGGCCAGGAGGGCGCGTGCGGCCGACGGGTTCTCGTCAGTGGCTGCGTAGGCGCGGGCGTGGGTGATGTGGAGGAGGGCCTCGGTCTGGCTGTCGACGTGGCCGAGGCCGCGTCGCAGGGCGCCTTCGACGAGGTCGACGCAGTGGTGGGGCAGCTTGAGGCTCAGGGCTTGGTGGGCGAGGGCGCGCATCATCCAGGCCGCGTGACCATGGGGGTCGGCTTCGCAGGCGAGCTGGTAGCCGACTTGGTAGTAGCGCTGGGCCGCGCCCTCGTGGCCCAGGTCGTGGTGCTTCCACCCGGCGAGGTAGGCGAGTTCGGCGACGGCGCCGAAGGCGGCGCGGCGTAACGGCTCCGAGGGGAAGCGTCCGCGGAGCATCGGGGCAGCGGTGTCGGCGAGGTACGCGGTGACGGTGGTCAGACCGTGCCCGCCGCCGAGACGCTCGTCGGCGGCGCTGAAGGCCGCAGTGATCTGGCGTACGACGTCCACGTCCTCCGCGCCGACCACGGACATGCCGGTGCGGGCACGGAGCATGCGGGCGGCGGCCTCGTGGTCGTAGCCGAGCGGCATGGCGACGCCAGCCGTGGTGAAGGCCGCGATGGTGAGGAAGCGGCGGCGCTCGACATCGGCGCGGCCCAGGTCGGTGACAGCGAGGACGGGGTCGGATTCCGCCGGCTCCTCGGCCTCGCAGGTATGGAGGCCGATCTCGGTCCGGGTGATTGTGCGTCCGGCTCGGCGGGACAGTGCTTCGGCGAGGTATCGGCCTACCCGGCCCGAAGGAGAACGGGCGCCGTTCACCCAGTGCGAAATGGCCGACTTGTTGGTCTGGAGGCTTTCGCCGTTCTCGGCGGCGACGCGCCGCACATCTCTGGCGAGAGCCTCGTAGGTGCAGTCGACCGCGTCGATGGCATCGCGCAGACGGGAGTTGGGGTCTCTCTGCGCCGCCACGGCCGCCTCCACTCCGGAGCTGTAAACCGCGTATACCGCTTCAACTGCCTTCCACCGTACCCACTGAGCGTGACCACCGGTTCACTTATCAGCAGCCGCCCGGAACGGCGCGACCGTGATCCAGGCTTCCTCTTGGTCCGGGTGGCTCCCCGAAGTTCCGTACGCCCACACGGGTTCGGGCATTCATGTGCCCGGCCCGGACGATCAGAGACGGAGACACGGTGACCACCATCGACACCACGGCCATCACGGTCGAGCTGCCCGCGGCGTTCGACCCTCGCTGGAGCCGCCTGCCCGGCATCCAGGTCGACGGCCGGCGCATCAGCATCGACCCGGCCGCGTACTTCTTCCGCTTCGAGTCCAGCACCTGGCTCGTCGCCGACTGGGAGCTGGTCAAGTCCCAGCTCCTGGACGTGGACGAGACGACCGAGAGCGCGGTCGAGCAACTGGCACTCGACTTCATCAAGAACCACGGCGAGTCCACCTCTGACGCCGCCCGTGTCCTGGCCACCGCGTACGAGGTGTACGCCTACCTCTTCCGCGACGAGCACCTCGCCGGCCTCGGACTCCCGCAGATCACGGCCGACCACCTGCGGATGCTCCGCGAGGCCGCCACGCTCATGGCACTCAACAAGGTCGAACTGGACGGGCACATCTCCAACGTCGGCCCGTGCTGGTTCTTCCCCGCCGCCACCTCCGTCGTCTTCGACCTGGATGACGAAATGGGCGGGATGCTCGACGAGGTCTACCACGGTGGCTGGTTCAACGAGCACCGCCGGATCGAGTCCATCAAGGCCCACACCGCGCTCGGTGGGCGCCTCGTGCACGGCTGCCAGTCCGTGCCGGACCAGACCGGTGGTGTCGTCGCTCCCTACGGCGCCTCGATGGCGAACTTCCGTGACGACCTCGCCGCGTTCAAGGCGGGCTGGATCGAGCAGGTCTACGCCCACCGCGAAAACCCCGCCGCATAACCCCACCCGATCAGGCTCCGGAGCGGGCCGGCCCCCTTGCCCGCCCCGGACGCCTCCAATCGACCGGAGCCCCCAATGAGCCCGAACCCCAGCGCCGAACTCCTCGACAACCTGCTCACCGTGACCGGTCAGGCCACCGCCGTACGGGAGGAGGTGCGCGTGTGGTCCATGTCCGGAGTCGAGCGCGTGACCTTCCCTGACGGCTCCACGGCCATCTTCAAGTACGCCAAGAAGCCGTTCGACAGCGAGGATCAGGCCCTCCGCCTGGCCCACACCCTCGGCGTTCCCGTCCCCCAAGTCCACGCCTCCGCCGTTCTGGACGGCTGGCTCGGCATGCTCATGGAGGACCTCGGACCATCCGTCCGCGAGGCCGACGACTTGGACGGCGTCGCCGCAGCCGTGGTCCTGCACAGCACCCGTACGGCTCCTCCCTTGCCCGTCCTGGACCAGGAGCGGCTGCGCAAGCTGCCGGCCCGGGCCCTGGAGCACCTCGGACGACTGCGCAAGGCCGACCGGTGGCAGGACGCCGACGACGTCGAGGACACGCTCGAAAGGATCGCCCAAGCAGCCGAGGCCCGCTCCGGCGGAGCAACAATGGAGCCCTTCGGCTGGGTGCACTCCGAGTTCCACCCCACCAGCCTCCACATCGGCGAGCACGGCTGGCGGCTGCTCGACTTCGCCCGCGCCTTCACCGGCCCCGGCCTGCTCGACCTCGCCAGCTGGCACGGCACCATCGAGCCCCCGCACCCCGTACGCCTGCACGTCTTCCTGGAGCAGTACGTCACCGCCGGCGGTACCCCTGATGCCCTCGCCCCGCGCGGCGGGCTCACCGCCGAGAACTGGGCCCTGGGCTGGCACCGCATGTGGGCCGTCGAGTGGTTCATGGAGCAGGCCATCCGCTGGATCGACGACCCGGCCACCGACCCCGCCTACCTCAAGGTCGTCCGCCGCCACCTCAGCGACGTCCTCCACCTCTTTGAGATCTGACGTGCTCGCCCAGGCTTCCCCGTGGCACGCCCACGCCCTTCAGCGCACCGCCGCCGGACTTGCCGAACCCCTCGCCGTACCCGGCCGGATGGAGTGGACCACGAGACCCGGACAGGGGCCCGGCGCTGAGTTCCTCGGCCCCGGCCTGCGCGGCAAGCGACTCCTCGAACTCGGCTGCGGTCCCGGTCACAACGTTGCCCACCTCGCCACCCTTCCCCGAGCTCTCGGCTCCGCTCGAGCAGGGGAGACCCCAATCGGCGCACGCGTCACCGGCGTCGACTTGGTCGGCCTCCAGGTGCGCCGCGCCCGCTCCCACTACGGACGGCTGAACAACCTCACCTTCGTCGCCGGCCATGCCCTGCACTACCTGCATGCCTCTGACGAGCAGTTCGACGTGATCTACTCCGTCTTCGGCGCCGTCGGGCTCGTCGCCCCCGAACTCCTTCTCCCGGCCATCGCCCAACGCCTCACGCCCGGCCGGGTACTCGCCTTCTCCGTCCCCCACCCGCAGCGCGGCGGCCGAAGCCCCGCTGCCGACGACCGGCCCCGCCGCGACCACGTCACCCTCCCCGACCGCACCCGGCTCCCCATCGCTCGCTGGGAGTTCGCCACCGACGGCTGGGAGAAGCACCTCAGCAGGGCGGGCTTCTGGCTCACCGCGGCACAGGAGTTCCATGACCCCCGCATGGGCCACTGGCCCACCACCCTGCTGATCCGCGCCCGCAAACTTTGACAGCCATTCGCCCCGCTTCCCCTGGAGGAACCGATGCGCCCGCCCTACCTGCTCCTCGACATCGACGGTGTCCTCATCCCCTTCCCCGCCGCGGACGGCTCGACCCCGGCCACCCACGCCCGCCACGACGTCGTCCCCACTGGCCGGAGCGCCGACAGCCCGGTCACCGTCTGGCTCGACCCCGCCCACGGCCCCATGCTCATGGACGTGATCCGTACCGGCCTGGTCACCGCCGTCTGGTGCACCAGTTGGCGGCAGGACGCCACCACCCTGATCGGACCGCTCCTCGGCCTCCCGTCTCTGCCGCACGTCGACCTGCCGCGTCCACAGATCACCACCAGCCACCCCAACGGCCACCTGTGGAAACGCGACCCCGTCGACGTCTGGCTGGGCAACGCCCCCGTTGTCTGGATCGACGACGACTTCACCGGCCTCGACCTCGACTGGGCCGCAGACCGTACCGCCCGAGGTACGGCAACCCTCCTCGTCCAGCCTGACCCCCACGTCGGGCTCCAGCCCGAGCACCTCGCTCAGGTCACGACGTGGGCCGCCCAGATCTCCACCATCCCAGCCGCGTGACGACTGATGCCTTCGCTGCCACGAGCAGCAAGGCGTCGGCGCCGCCGCGCCTGTGGCGGCTCCCGCACAACGGCCGGCCTACCTGCCGCGGGGTGTGGATCGGAGCATTGTGGCGTCGTTGGGTGCTGTGGGCTTTCGCTGCTTAGGCCCCGGGGGGGGAGGGTGCGTGGCGTTGACCGAGGCGCTGGATGCGCCAGGGCAGTGCACAGGCAGGCTGCGGGCGTCGTCCAAAGTGCGCTGACCAAGCACTTCGTCATGGACGGCGGCCGCATTGAGACCGACGGCTTCTGCCTCAGCGAAGACGGTCGCGAGGGCATCCCGGGCGGGGTCCTGCAGGATGCGTTCGGCGTGTTCGCGGGTGGCCTGCTGGAGGTGGTGGGCGGTGAAGAGGCGCTCACACGTCGAGCCCGCTCCCCTGGGGCCCATACAGGTCGAGCAGGCGGGTGCGGGTGCCGTGCAGCCGGTCGGCCACCGTACGGGCCACATAGCGGTACATCGCCCGGCCGAGGATGGGGTCGGCCTCGCACAGGTCGCGGACCGCCTTGGCGTCGAACTCGACGGCCTCCACCGGGCCGACGGTCTCCGCTCCCAGATGCCACAGATAGGGCGGGAACAGCCAGGACCAGCCGAGCAGTTCGTCCCGTCCGAGGGTTTCCACGACCGCCGCCCGGCGTCCGGGGACGCGCTGGTCGAGGGCCACCTGTCCGCTGCGGATGATCCAGAACCGGTCGGCCCGCCGGCCCTCCTCGAAGAGCCGGGTGGCACGCGGCAGCGACACCTCGACGGCGAGGTCGGTCAGCCGCCGGCGCCGGTCCGGCGGCAACTCGTCGAACATGTTTTTCATCGTGGCCATCCCTCTTCCGCTCGCTGCCTGCACGATATGCGGGGCTTTACGGGGATCGGGGGAATGGCTCGCCCCGCCGGGGCACGGCGGGGCGGAAGCCGGTCCCGGCTCAGGCCAGCTGACGTCGTACCAGGTCGTGCAGCCGGCCGCCGGTGTCGGCGAGGAGCTCGGCGGGGGCGCCCTGCTCCACGATCCGGCCCTGGTCCATCACGATCACACGGTCGGCGTCCATGACCGTGGACAGCCGGTGGGCGATCACCAGCCGGCTGGCGCTGAGTTTGCGGGTGCTGTCGATGACGATCCGCTGGGTCTCGTTGTCCAGGGCGCTGGTGGCCTCGTCGAAGAACAGGATGCGCGGGCGGCGGACCAGCGCCTGGGCGATCATCAGGCGCTGCCGCTGGCCGCCGGAGATCGCGCCACCCCCGGCGATCATGGTGTGCAGGCCCATCGGCATCCGCTTGATGTCCTCGGCCAGGCCCGCCATCTCGGCGGCGGCCCAGGCCTCTTCCTGGGTGAAGGCCTCGGCGCCGCAGATGCAGTCCAGGATCGATCCGGTGAGCGGCTGGGCGTTCTGCAGCACGACCCCGCACTGCCGGCGCACCGCCGCCTGGTCCAGGGCGGACAGGTCCTGGCCGTCGTACAGCACACTGCCGGAGGCCGGTTTGTCGAAGCCGATGAGGAGCCGCAGCAGGGTCGACTTGCCGCAGCCGCTCGGGCCGACGACGGCCACGAACTCGCCCGGCTGCACCCGCAGCGAGACCTCGTCGAGGACCAGCGGCCCGTCGTCGCTGTAGCGGAACGAGAGCTTCTTGGCCTCGATGCCGCCGGACAGCGTGCCGGGCTGGGCACTGGCGCCACGCACCTCCGGCTTCTCGTCCAGCACCGGCTTGATCTGCTCGAACATCGGCATGGCCGCGGCGGCCGAGACGAACGCACCGGTGATCTGGGTGACCGCGGTCAGCAGCATGGTCACCGAGGTGTTGAAGGTGAGGAACGAGCCGGCCGACATGGTGCCGCGGGCCGGTCCGGCCAGCAGCACGAAGAGGGTGAGCGAGCACAGCGGCAGATAGACCGCGTTGAGGACGGTGGTCAGATTCTTGATCCGGCCGGCCTTCTGCTGGAGTTCCCGGGAGCGCGCGAACTCGCGGGCCCAGGCGGCGTACGCGAAGCTCTCGGCCGCGGCGACCCGGAGTTTGGGCAGGCCCCGCAGGGTCTGGAACGCCTGGTTGTTGAGCTTGTTGCCGAGCTTGACCAGCCGTCGCTGCCAGCGCAGCTCCCACAGGCCCATGGCGAGGAACACCGCCCCGATGACGAGCAGCATGGCGACCGCCGCCAGCGCCAGGGGCACGCTGTAGCAGAGCAGCAGCACCAGATTCATCGCGCCGACCGTGGTGGACTGCACGGCCACCGGGCCGAGGCCGGACAGCACCCGCCGGATGGAGCTGATGCCCATCGCGGCGCTGGCCAGCTCTCCGGTGGAGCGTTCGGTGAAGAACTTCGTCGGCAGCCGCAGCAGCCGGTCCCACACCGCCGGCTGGAGGACGCTCTCGATGCGCCCTTCCATCCGCAGGACGGTGAGGTTCTGCAGCAGCATGAAGGCGGCGGAGACAATGCTGGTGATCATGACGGCCAGCGAGACCTGCACGATCAGGCTCTTGTTGGCGCTCGGCACGTACACCCCGAGCACCTTGCCGGTCGCGATGGGCACGAGGGCACCCAGGGCGACGGTCACCAGTCCGCTGAGGGCCAGGTTGCGGACGTCCATCCGGGTGCCGCGCAGGCTGAAGAGCATCAGCCGCCACAGGCTCATGGGCCGCTCGGGCAGCGGGCGGTAGAACATGACGGCGCGCGGTTCGAGTTCGTCGGCGTTGTCCTGGCCGAGGCGCATCCGCAGCCCGGAGACCGGATTGACCGCCTCGTACCGGCCGCGGCGCCACAACAGCGCCACCGGGGCGCCGGACTTGGCGCGATGGCCCACCAGCGGGCCGGTGTTGGTCCGCCACCAGGCGTCCTGGAGCCGGACCGCGCGGGTCCGGATCCGCGAGCTGACCGCGATCCGTTCGACCGGGGTGATCCGGTCGTTGACGGCGCCGCCCTTCGGCGGCTCGGTGAGCGTGATGCCGGCCGCCTCCGCGACCGTACGGCAGACCGCGAAGGTGGTGTCATCACTGGTCCGGTCGGTGCCGGCACCGCCTCGCCCGCTCCGGTCCGACCGGCCGATGGACGCCAGCAGCGCCTGGTCGGCACGCTCGCGGACGGTCTCGCCCGCCTTGATGCCGGCCGCCGTCCGGTCCTCGTGGGCGCGCTCCAGCTGCTCGATCCAGCGGTCGACGGCCGACAGCAGCCGGTACTGCTGATTGACCATCTGCTGCCACAGCTCGGGGTCCACCAGCAGATCACCGGCCGCGTCCGCGCCGTAGGAGGCGCCGTACTGCACGCTGCCGGGCGGGACCGGCATCCACAGGATGTCGTCGTCGGCCACCGCCTCGTCGCCGGGCCGGCCGTCGAGCGGCGCCTCGAAGAGCACGCCCAGGCTGCGGGCGGTGCCCAGCGCGAAGGCGTGCTCCAGCGCGGAGGGCGCCTCGCCCTGGCCGCCGTACGCGGGGTCGTAGCCGTAGCCCTGCGCGCCGTATTGCGGAAACGCCCCGGTGTCGCCGTATTCGGGACGGGGCAGTTCGCGCAGCGGGATGCGGCGCAGCAGGCAGTCCTGGGAGGGCCGGCCGAGCAGGGTGTGCTGCGGGCCCTGGACCGGGCCGAGCAGCAGGGTGCCCGCTTCGAGCCGGCCGAGGAAGTGCCAGTGCCCTTCCTGGGCGGCGTCGACCGCGAAGAGGTCCAGCGAGCCGCCCGTGACGAGCCACAGCACATGGGGGCCCTCCAGGGGCACGCTGCGCAGCCCGGTGCAGTCGACCGGTGTGCCGAGGCCGCCCAGGGCGTACGTCACGGCGTCGGTGTCGCCCGGTCCCACGACCGCGGACGGGGGTACGGACACGTCAGTGCTCCTTGACCAGCTCGGCGTACGCGCCTCCGGCGGCGACCAGGTCCTCGTGCCGGCCGCGTTCGACGACCACCCCGTGGTCGAGGACGACGATCTCGTCGCTGTCGCGGACGGTGCTCAGCCGGTGGGCGATGACGACGCAGGCGCAGCCGCGCCGCCGCAGGTTGTCCATGATGATCTGCTCGGTCCGGGCGTCCAGCGCGCTGGTGACCTCGTCGAGGACCAGGATGCTGGGGCGCCGGACCAGGGCGCGGGCGATCTCCAGCCGCTGCCGCTGCCCGCCGGAGAAGTTGCGGCCGTCCTGCTCGACGCGGCTGTGGATGCCGTCGGGGCGAGGGGCGATCACCTCGTCGTAGAGCGCGGCGTCCTGGAGGGCGGCGATCACCGCGTCGTCCGGGATGGACGGGTCCCACAGCGCCACGTTGTCGCGCACCGTGCCCTCGAAGAGGAAGATGTCCTGGTCGACGAAGGAGACCGAGGCCGCCAGCGCGCTGCGGGAGAGGTCCTCCAGCCGCTGTCCGTCGATGCGGATGGTGCCTTCCCAGGGGCTGTAGAGGCCGGAGATCAGCCGGGAGACGGTGGATTTGCCGCTGCCGGAGCCGCCGACCAGGGCGACCTGCCGGCCGGGGCCGACGGCCAGTGAGAAGCCGGTCAGCAGCGGTTTGTCCAGCGGGCTGTAGCCGAAGGTGATGTCCTCCAGCGTCACATGGCCCTTGAGCCGGCGGGTGTCGGCGTCCGGCTCGGGGCGCGAGTAGAGGGTGTCGACGGGGAAGCTCTCGACGTCCTTGAGGCGGGCCACGTCGGCGGCGAAGTCCTGGATCCGGCCGACCACTCCGTTGAGCCGGGTGAGGGGCGCGGTGAAGCGGGTGACCAGCGCCTGGAAGGCGACCAGCAGACCGATGGAGATATGGCCCTCGACCGCCCGCAGTCCGCCGATCCACAGGATCAGCGCGCTGTTGAGCGTGGCGAGGGTGGGGGCGACCACTGACAGCGCGGCGCTCGGCACGCCCAGCCGCTGCTGCACCTCCAGGGTGGTGGCGTGCTGGCCGGCCCAGCGGCGGAAGTAGCCGTTCTCGCCGCCGGTGGCCTTCATCGTCTCGATGAGCTGGAGGCCGGTGTAGGAGGTGTTGGTCAGCCGCGCGGTGTCGGCCCGGAGCTTGGCGGTGTGGGTGGACCGCAGCCGGATCACGATCCGCATGGCGACGACGTTGAGCAGCGCGATCCCCACCCCGATGACGGTCAGTTGGGGGTCGTAGGTCCACAGCAGGAAGGCGTAGAGGACGACCACGATGCCGTCCACGCCCGCGGCGGCGAGGTCACGGGCCAGGGTCTCGGCCACCGCGTCGTTGGACTGCAGCCGCTGGACCAGGTCGGCCGGACTGCGCTGGGCGAAGAAGGTGACCGGGAGTCTGAGCAGATGGCGCAGGAAGCGGGCGCTGGTGAGGGTGGAGGAGATGATCCGGCCGCGCAGCAGGTTGGCCTGTTGCAGACCGGTCAGTACGGCGGTCAGCGCGACCATGGCGGCCATCGACGCGAAGAGCGGCCCCAGCAGCGAGGTCTGGTTGCCGATCAGGAACATGTCGATGTACGTCCGGCTCAGCGCGGGCACCGCGGCGCCGACCGCGACCAGCAGCAGGCTGGCGAGCAGTGCGGCGAGCAGGGTGCCCTTCGTGCCGCGCATCCGGGCGGGCACGGCGCCGAGGACGCCGGGCTTGCGGCCGCCCTTGTGGAAGCCTTCGCCGGGCTCCATGACCAGGGCGACACCGGTGAAGCTGGTGTCGAAGTCCTCCATCGCCACGAAGCGACGGCCCTTGTCGGGGTCGTTGATGTGGACGCCGCGGCGGCCCATGCGGCGGCCGGTGCCGTCGTAGACGACGTAGTGGTTGAACTCCCAGAACAGGATCGCGGGCGCCTGCACCTCGGCGAGGGCGGCCGGTTCCATCTGCATGCCCTTGGCCTGGAGTCCGTAACTGCGGGCGGCCTTGAGCAGATTGCTGGCGCGTGAGCCGTCGCGGGAGACACCGCAGGCGATCCGCAGCTCTTCGAGCGGAACGTGCCGTCCGTGGTGGGCGAGCACCATGGCCAGCGAGGCGGCGCCGCACTCCACGGCCTCCATCTGGAGGACGGTGGGGGTGCGGACGGTCTTCGTCTTCTTGGGCTTCGGGGCGGGCGCGGCGCGGCGGGTGCGGCGGGGGCCGGGCGCCGATTCCGAGCGGCGGCGGCCGCGGACCGGCGGGGGCAACTGCTGCTGCGGGGCGGCGGATTCGTGCGGGGCGGTCACGGCAGCAGCCAATCGATCGGGTGCTGCGCGGCCAGGTGGACGGCGCCACTGGCCGGCGTCATGGAGTCGACGGTGTACGGCGGGCCGTCGGAGGTCGACCAGGCGTAGCCGGATGTACTGTGCGGGGCCGCGTCGAGCTGTACCAGGACCGCGACGGGCTGGCCGCGCCGCGAGAACTCCTCGCCGAGCTGGGTACTGCCCAGGAAGGTGCTGATCCGCTGGCGGGACTGGGCCGTCCTGCCGACCGCCTTGACCCGGCCGCGCAGCACGCCGTACTGCTGGGTCGGCACGGACTGGACGGTGAGGTCGACGGATGCGCCGACGGGGACGGTGGCGCCGCTCTCGGCGGGGACGTACAGCGTCGCCGTCATGGGGTCGTCGGGGCGGGCGATGCGTTCCACGGAGGCCACATCCGCGCCGGTGGTGACGACGGAGCCGATCGTGGCGACCATCGTGGTCAGCCGGCCGGCGGCGAGCGTACGGACGACGGTGGTGCCCTGGGCCGTCCGGACCTTCAGGACGGGGGTGTGCGCGGCCACCCGCTTGCCCTCTTCCGCGAGGACGGCGGTGACCTGGCCCGCGACCGGGCTCTGCAGGACGTAACTGCCCTGGCCGTGGGTGAGGATTCCGGGTGCGCTGAGGGTGGACGACACGGTTCCGGTGACCGCCCATATGGAGGCGGCGATCACGAAGAGGACCGTGACGATCAGCACGAGCCAGCCCTGGGGCCGGGCGAACCGCACCGGAAGGTCGATCTCCTCGGGCGACTGCAGCTTGGAAAGGGCCTGTTGGCGGAACTGCACGACACTCTTCCCTCAACTGCGGCGTTCTGGTTCGGACGGGTGGGGGCCGGCGCCCCGGGGCCCGGATGGAGTCCGGGCGGACCGGGGCACTCGGCCCGGCATGTCGGCAAGGAGGGGGCGCCGACCTGCCGTTGTCACCGTTCAAAGCCGGCTGTGCCGCTCAGCGGCACAGAGCGGACTCAGAGACCGGCGACCAGGCCCGTGGCGGTGCCGACGACGCCCGCGGTGTCGGTGCCGGCGACACCGTCGACCAGGCCGGTGGCGGTGCCCACGGCGCCCGAGACCGGGGCGATGGAGTCAACGGTGCTGGTGGCGGTGCCGACCACGCCGCCGACGAGGCCACCGGACACGTTGTCCAGGTCGCTGTCGGAGATTTCCTGCGTCTGAACCTGGGGGGTGGAGTTCATGATGATTCCCTTCGGATGAATATCTCGAAAAACCCGCGCCCGAACCGTCCGGTGGGGTGGTCCGGCCGCGGCAGCGGCAGTCGGGGTTCCCGAAATCGAGAACCGGGGGGTGACTGCCGCAGTGCGAAGGATCAAAGCATGCAGGCGCGTTGCGCTGCTAATCGGGCAGCTGCAGATCCGGGCGTGATCAGCCCGTCGAAATACCTGACGTGCACGCACGTCCATGACTTGGTGGCAGCTTCTTCACATCTCCTTCGGTTTCTTTTCCGGCAGCCCGGCAAGCGCCCGTTCGGCGAACTGGACATTCCGTCACCAAACCGCTTAGCCGCAGGTCAGCGCCGCGATGCCACACCAGAGAGCGTGTGCCGACTGCACATTCGGTGTGCAGATTCCTTGAAGGCAGGCAACTTTTACGGCACCTCGGCGCAGTCCGGACAGATAACTCCGCCGCGATCTTGCGGCGGCGCCACACGGAATGCTGCCGGGGCATTAAATGCGCCCGATTCGCCCGGAGTTCCGGAGCGCTATTAACGGTGTTGACCGTATTGAATGGACTCATCGACGCCATCCATATGCCATTTCCATGGAAACGGATCGAGCACCCGGAGAACGGACATAACCGCATAACGGAGCGCCTTCGGAACCGTCGGTAATGGGCGATTGGCGCCGAAGCGCCGGGAGGCCGGCGGCCGGGTGTGGCCCGGTGGCAGCCGCGCAACCGCTGGGGCACCGTGAGAAGGACGCGGCGGGGCCGGCGCCCCGGGAAGGAGCCGTACGTGGAGCCCGTCGAGGCGCTGACGCGGATCGCCTTCCTGCTGGAGCGGCAGGGGGCGGTGAGCTACCGCGTCCAGGCGTTCCGTACGGCCGCGACGGTGATCGGCGCACTGCCCGCCGACGAGGTGGCCCGGCGCGCCCGGAGCGGTTCGCTGGGGCGCCTCAAAGGGCTGGGGCCCAAGACCACCCGGGTGATCGAGGAGGCGCTCGCGGGCGCGCGCCCCGAGTATCTAACGCACCTTGAGGAGGAGGCGGGCGGCCCGCTGGTCGACGGGAACCAGGGGCAGCGGCTGCGTCGGGCGCTGCGCGGCGACTGCCACCTGCACTCGGACTGGTCGGACGGCGGCAGCCCGGTCGAGGCGATGGCCCGCGCCGCCCGCGACCTCGGGCACGCCTGGTGCGCGCTGACCGACCACTCCCCCCGCCTCACCGTCGCCCGCGGGCTGACCGCCGAGCGGCTGCGGCGGCAGTTGACGCTGGTGGCGGAGGTCAACGAGCGGCTGGCTCCGTTCCGGCTGCTGACCGGGATCGAGTGCGACATCCTCGACGACGGCTCGCTCGACCAGGAGCCGGAGCTGCTGGAGCGGCTCGATGTGGTGGTCGCCTCGGTGCACTCCAAACTCCGGATGGACAAGGCGCCGATGACCCGGCGGCTGCTGGCCGCCGTCCGCAATCCGCTGGTGGACGTGCTCGGGCACTGCACCGGGCGGCAGATCACCGGAAAACCGCGCCCGGAGTCGCAGTTCGACGCCGGCGAGGTGTTCGCGGCCTGCGCCGAACACCACACCGCCGTGGAGATCAACTGCCGCCCCGACCGCTTCGATCCCCCGCGCCGGCTGCTCCGTCAGGCGCTGGCGGCCGGAACCCTCTTCGCCATCGACAGCGACGCCCATGCACCCGGCCAACTGGACTGGCAGATCTACGGCTGCGCCCGCGCCGAGGAGTGCGGCGTCCCGCCGGAGCGGATCATCAACACCTGGACACCACGTCAGTTGGCCACCTGGACCGCTACGGGCCGGACCCCGCGCCGCTGACGGCGCCCGGCACCGCGTCACCGCTCCCGGCCCGAACCGGCGGGCGTGATCTCGCCTCCTCAGGCGGCGTGCGGCGCGGCGGCCGGCGTGGCCGGGGCGGTGGCCGGTGCGAGACGCAGCACCACCACGTACGCGACGACCACGGCGACGATCACCAGCGGCATCACCGTCAGCCCGCTCTTCCCCAGCAGCAGCGTGGCCAGCAGCACCGAGGTCATCGGGAGCCGGAGCATCGCCACGCACATCGCGCCGACGCCCATCGCGAAGCCCGCGGTGAGCGTCAGACCGGGCAGGTGGGACAGCACGACACCGCCCGCGGCGCCGAGGAACAGCGCGGGAAAGATGGGGCCGCCGCGGAAGGCGCTCAGCGAGGCGCAGTAGGCCAGGCCCTTGCACAGGATGAGCAGCAGCAGCGCGCCCACGGTGTATCCGGCGCTCTCCTTGAACAGCGACCCCAGCGCCGACTGGCCCGAATAGAGCATCTCGGAGGCGGGCTTGCCGGTGGCCCCGGCGAATGCCACCGCCAGTGCGCCCACCACCAGGCCCATCACCACGGTGGCCGGTACCCGGTGCCGGACCACATGCCCCTTGAGGAACAGCGCGAGGCGCCGTACCCCGGTCGCGGCGAACCCGGCGAGCAGCCCGATGACCAGGGCCCAGCCGAACTCCGGAACCGTCGGCCCGGAGGCCGCGGGGATGTCGTGCAGGGTGAGCGAGTACGTACCGAGCCCGGTCCAGTCCCCCAGCCCGGTGAAGATCAGCGCCCCCAGGCCGGACGCCAGCAGGCCGGGCACCAGGACGATGCCCAGCATCGGCCCGCCCAGCCCCGACACCTCCATCAGCAGGAACGCGCCCAGCAGCGGGGAGCCGAGCAGGGCGCTGATCGCCGCGAAGCTGCCGGCCGCGCCCACCGCGGCGGCGGCCTGCTCCGGCATGCCCCGGTTCAGCAGCCGTACGGCGCCCACGGCCAGACCCCCGCCGAGAGCGATCAGCGGCGCCTCGGGGCCGAGCACCACGCCGAAGCTCAGGGAGGTCATAGCCGCGAGGACGACGCCGGGGAGCGCGGAGAGCGGAGGCGCGCCGCTGAGCGCCAGGCCGTCGGCGGGCTCATGGCCCCCGCCGCCCGGCAGATGACGGACGGTCAGCCCGACCAGGAGCCCGGCGACCAGCAGCATCGGGACCGGCCACCAGAGCGGTGTCCCGGCGAAGCCCAGCGCCCGCGGCAGGTCGTGGTAGATCAGCGGTTCCAGCTCGTGGACCAGCGCGAGAAAGCCGAATGCGGCGGCGCAGATGGGCAGGCCGATCGCCGCGGACACCAGCAGGAGCTTGAGGTATCCGCGGGTGCGCACCAGCGCGTAGGGGTCCTGCGACGCGGTGTCCGGCGCTCCGCCCACCGGTCCGGCCGGGCCGACCGACATGCGCCTCGCCTCCTCGGAACCGGGGCTGCCCCGGCGCCCGCCCCGGGCCCCGGCCGTGATGAGCCTGGCACGGCCGGTCGGGGACGGCACCCCGGGTGGGGCCGGGCGGGGCACCGGTACGGCGTGTCCGGCCCGTCGGCCGGTGCCCGGCAGCCGCCGACGTCAGCCCTGCGAGGCCGCCGCCTCCCGGAGGGCGGCGAGCACCGGGCGGAACAGCGGGTGTTCCTCGGCGCCGCGGCGTACCGCGGCGAAGACCCGGCGGGTGGGGGCCACATCGTCGACAGGGCGGACCACCACGCCCGTGAGGTCCATGTCGCGCAGCGCCGAGCGCGGGACGAGCGCCACGCCCGCCGCGGCCGAGGCCAGCGCGACGACCGCGCGGAAGTCGTCGGAGGAGTGCTCCAGTCTCGGCTGGAAACCGGCGTATTCGCAGGCCAGGACCACCACGTCATGGCAGGGGTTGCCGGAATAGGGGCCGATCCAGGGATCGGCGGCGAGGTCCGCGACGGCCACTCGGTCCGTGTCGGCGAGGCGGTGGCCGGGCGGCAGGACCGCGTCGAACGGCTCGGCGTAGAGCGGGACCCGGGTCAGCCGGGGGTCGTCGGCGCCCGGTGCGCCCCGGTATTCGACGGCCACCGCCACATCGACCTGCCGGTCGAGGACCATCAGCAGGCTGGCGTCGCCCTCGGCGTCCTGGACCCGGACCCGGATGCCGGGCGCGGTGTTCGCGAGGGCGGTCAGCGCGGGCGCAACGACCAGGCCGATGCCGGTGGCGAAGGCCGCGACGGTCACCGTGCCCGCCTCGCCCGAGCCGTAGGCGGCGAGCTCGGACTCGGCGCGCTCCAGCTGGGCCAGGACGGCGTTGGCGTGGGTGAGCAGGATGTCGCCCGCGGCGGTCAGCCGTACGCCGCGGGCGCTGCGCTCCACCAGACGGTGGCCGGTCTCCTGCTCCAGGGCGGCCAGCTGCTGGGAGACCGCCGAGGGCGTGAGATAGAGCGCGGCGGCCGCGGCGGTGACCGTGCGGTGGTCGGCCACCGCGCGGAGGATGTGCAGCCGTCGTGCTTCGATCATGCCTCCAGTCTCGCAGCAGCCGGGCCGCGAGCGGAGTCAGCCGGCGAGCGCGGCCCTCGCTCCGACGAACGCGTCGACCGCGCGGTTGACGTCCTCGGTGGAGTGCGCGGCGGACAGCTGGACGCGGATGCGCGCCCGGCCCTGCGGGACCACGGGGTAGGAGAAGCCGATGACGTAGACGCCGCGCTCCAGGAGCAGCTCCGCCATCCGGGCCGCCTCGGCCGCGTCACCGATCATGACGGGGGCGATGGCGTGGTCGCCGGGGAGGATGTCGAAGCCCTCCTCGGTCATCCGCGAGCGGAACAGCGCGGTGTTGGCGTTCAGCCGCTCCCGCAGGTCACCGGCCGACTCCAGCAGGTCGAGGACCTTCAGCGAGGCGGCCGCGATCACCGGGGCGAGCGAGTTGGAGAAGAGGTACGGGCGCGAGCGCTGGCGCAGCAGCGCGACGATCTCGGCGCGGGCCGCGACATAGCCGCCGGAGGCTCCGCCGAGGGCCTTGCCGAGGGTGCCGGTGATGATGTCGACACGGTCCATGACCCCGTGCAGCTCGGGGGTGCCCCGGCCGCCGGCGCCGACGAAGCCGACCGCGTGCGAGTCGTCGACCATCACCATGGCCCCGTACCGGTCGGCCAGGTCGCAGATCTCACGCAGCGGCGCCACATAGCCGTCCATGGAGAAGACGCCGTCGGTGACGATCAGCGTGCGGCCGGTGCCGCCCGCGGTCGCCTCCTTCAACTGGCTTTCCAGATCGGCCAGATCGCGATTGGCGTAGCGGTAGCGGCGGGCCTTGCACAGCCGGATGCCGTCGATGATGGAGGCGTGGTTGAGGGCGTCGGAGATCACCGCGTCGTCCGGGCCGAGCAGGGTCTCGAAGACACCGCCGTTGGCGTCGAAGCAGGAGGAGTAGAGGATGGTGTCCTCCTGGCCCAGGAAGCCGGAGATCCGCTGCTCCAGCTCCTTGTGGACCTCCTGGGTGCCGCAGATGAAGCGGACCGAGGCGAGGCCGTAGCCCCAGCGGTCGAGCGCCTCGTGGGCGGCGGCGACGACCTCGGGGTGGTCGGCCAGGCCGAGGTAGTTGTTGGCGCAGAAGTTGAGGACCTCGCCGGGGTTGCCTCCGGCGGTGACCGCGACGGTGGCGGACTGCGGGGTGCCGATGACGCGTTCGGGCTTGTGCAGACCGGCGGCGCGGATCTCGTCGAGGGTGCCGCGCAGGTCGTCGCGTACGGAGTCGAGCATGGGGGTCTCCTGAAAGTACGTTGGCGAGTGAGCCGAAGGGGCCGGCGCGCCCCGGAGGCGAACCGAGCCGGAAGTCAGACGGTCCAGTCGAGGATGATCTTGCCGCTGCGGCCGCTGGCGGCGTCGTCGAAGGCGGCGTCGAAGTCCTGGTAGGAGTAGCGGCCGGTGATCACGGGCGAGAGGTCGAGACCGCCTTCGAGCAGCACGGACATCGCGTACCAGGTCTCGAACATCTCCCGGCCGTAGATGCCCTTGATCGTGATCATGGAGGTGACGATCCGGGACCAGTCGACGGGGAACTGCTCGGACGGCAGGCCGAGCACGGCGATCCGGCCGCCGTGCGTCATGTTGGCGATCATGTCGCACATCGCCTCGGGCCGCCCGGACATCTCCAGTCCGATGTCGAAGCCCTCGCGCAGGCCCAGTTGGCGCTGGCCGTCGGCGATGGTCGCGTCGGCGACGTTGAGCGCGAGGGTGACACCGGCCTTGCGGGCCAGGGCGAGGCGTTCCTCGCTGACGTCCGTGATCATGACGTTGCGGGCGCCGGCGTGCCGGGCGACGGCCGCGGCCATGATGCCGATCGGGCCCGCGCCGGTGATCAGCACGTCCTCGCCGACCAGCGGGAACGACAGCGCGGTGTGCACGGCGTTGCCGAACGGGTCGAACACGGCGGCGATATCGAGGTCCACCGGGACCCGGTGCACCCAGACGTTGCCGGCGGGCAGTGCGACGTACTCGGCGAAGGCGCCGTCCCGGCCGACGCCGAGGCCGATGGTGGCGCGGCACAGATGGCGGCGGCCGGCCAGACAGTTGCGGCACTTGCCGCAGACCAGATGGCCCTCGCCGCTGACCAGGTCGCCGGCCTTGATCTCGGCCACGTCGCGGCCGGTCTCCACCACCTCGCCGACGAATTCGTGGCCGATCGTCAGCGGGGCGGCCACGGCCTGCTGGGCCCAGCCGTCCCACGCCCGGATGTGCAGGTCCGTGCCGCAGATGCCGGTGCGCAGCACCTTGATCAGCACATCTCCCGGGCCGATGGCCGGCTCCGGTACGTCCATGAGCCAGAGCCCCGGCTCCGTCTTCTGCTTGACCAGTGCCTTCACCGCTGTGGCTCCCGTACGTGCGTGATCTGCCGGGGGCCCGCCGCGGCCGCCCGATCTTCATCAGAAAAATCTTCCCTACCTCGGCCGCGCGGTCCATCGAGGATTTCTTAAGCGCGGCCACAGCTGCCCTTTACGCCCCGCCGGCACCGGGATTCCGGCCCTCGCTCCCCGGGAGACGTGAGGCCGGTCATGCCCCGTCCGGGACGCTCGGCGGGCCGGGGAGTGTAAACGTTCGCCACCGCAAGCGTCGGAATTCATCACAGCTTGAGTGGCCGTGAGACCGGGGTGCTCGGGGCTACGTAGGACTGGGTGTGCACCACACACGGCGGCCGGCGCGACGCACCGCGGCTTCCCGTGTGCCCCGTTGCCGTGCGTCCCTGGAGGTCAGTGAATTGAGCCACCGACATGTGAACAAGCGCCTGCGGACCGGCGCCATCGCCACCGCCGGTGTGGCCGCCGTCGCGGCCGCAGCGATCCTGCTCCCCAATGCCAACGCGAGCACGGACCAGCCGGCGGCCCTCAAGACGTTCAGCGCCCACTCCGCCACCCAGCTGGCGACATCCCTGAAGGCGGACCTCAAGGACAACGGCGCGGGCTGGTACCTGGACAGTTCCAAGGGCCACCTGGTCATGAACGTCCTGTCCGAGGAGGACGCCGAGAACGTCCGGGCCAAGGGCGCCGTCGCCAAGGTCGTGCACAACAGCATGACCGCGCTGAAGTCCGGTACGAAGACCCTGCGTGAGACGGCCGCGGTGCCCGGCACCGCCTGGGCGATCGACCCCAAGACCAACAAGATCGTGGTGACCGCCGACAGAACGGTCACCGGCGCAAAGATGGCCATGCTCTCCAAGGCCACGAACGGCATGGGCAAGGGCATGGTGACCGTCAAGCGGTCGCAGGGTGAGTTCAAGCGGTTCGACGGCGGGGACGCGGGAAGCACGTCGGGCGGCGCGGCCGGCAGCGCCGCGGGCGGTGCGGGTGGCGCCGGAGACGCGGCGGGTGGCGCGGGCGACGCGGCGGGTGGCGCCGGAGAAGCCGCGGGTGGCGCGGGCGACGCCGCGGGGGGTGCCGGGGACGGCGGCGGTGCCGGAGACGGCGGACAGGCCGCCGGGCCGATCGGCGGCAGCGCCATCTTCGGTGGCAACGCCCGCTGTTCGCTGGGCTTCAACGTCACCGTCAAGGGCGCTCCGGCCTTCCTGACGGCCGGTCACTGCGGCAACGACTCCAAGACCTGGACGGCCGACCAGGGCGGCGGCCAGCCGCTCGGCACGGTCGCCGACTCGAAGTTCCCGAAGACCGACTTCGCGCTGGTCACCTACGACGACACCGCCGCGAAGCCACAGAGCGCGGTGGACCTGGGCAACGGCAGCACCCAGGAGATCACCAAGGCCGCGGAGGCCGCCGTCGGCATGAAGGTGCAGCGCTCGGGCAGCACCACCGGCCTGCACGACGGCACCGTCACCGGCCTCGACGCGACGGTGAACTACGGCAACGGCGACATCGTCAACGGCCTGATACAGACGGACGTTTGCGCGGAGCCCGGTGACAGCGGCGGCGCGATGTTCGCCGACGACTCGGCGGTCGGGCTGACCTCCGGCGGCAGCGGCGACTGCACCGCGGGCGGCGAGACCTTCTTCCAGCCGGTCACCGACGCGCTCAAGGCCACGGGCGCGGAGATCGGCGCCGGGGGCGGCGACGACGGCGGCAACGGGGCCGGCGGCAACGGCGCGGCCGGTGGTAATGGCGCCGGCGGCAACGGCAACGGCGCGGGAAACGCCGGTGCCGGCAACGCGGGAGCCGGCAACGCCGGCGCGGGAGCGGGCGACCCGGGTGCGGGCGCCCAGGACCCCGGCACCGGCGCGGAGGACCCGGGCGCGGGTGCCCAGGACCCCGGCACGGGAGCGGAAGAGCCGGGCGCGGGTGCCCAGGACCCCGGCGCGGCAGGTGGTGATGCCCTGAACTGACGACAGACGGAACCAGCTGCGCGACCGGCCCCGCCCCTTCAGGACGAAGGAGTGCGGGGCCGGTGAGCGCCGGGGGCGTGTCCGCAGAGTCCCGGCGGCACCGCCCCCGGAACCCGTACGCCGTCGCTGCCGCCTCGCTGTCGCCGTTCCCCGTCAGGTCGAGGTGACGGTGAACAGCCCTCCATCGGGGTCCCGGATGACGGCCTGGCTGCCCTCGCCGTCCGTGGTCGGGGTGACGGGAGTGACGGTTCCGCCAGCGGCCACCGCGGTGGCCGTCACCTTCTCGATGTCGTGGACCGGGAAGTGGACGTGCCAGCGCGGGCGCACCCGCGGGTCCGGGGCGGACTCGACGCCGCCGCCGCGCAGGGTCGCGACGGTGTGCGTCCCGTCGCTGACGAGCACCTGGTCGTGTTCGTACGTCACATCGCAGCCGCCCGGCTCCCCGGAGGCCCAGCCGAAGACCTCGGCGTAGAAGATGGCGGCGGCGAAGGCGTCCCGGGTGCGCAGTTCGAGGCCGGTGGGCGCGCTGCCCTGGCCGACCGACCAGGCCAGCGTCTGGCCCTCCCAGAAGCCGAAGGTCGCGCCGTCGGGGTCGGCGGCGAGGGCGGCGCGTCCGGGGCCGAGCTTGAGCGGGCCGACCGCGACGGTCGCCCCGCGCTCACGGATCCGGTCCGCGGTGTCGTCGGCGTTGTCCACCGCGAAATAAGACGTCCAGGCCACCGCGACCTGGAAGCTCTGGGCGAGGGCGCCGATACTGGCGACCGGCCGGCCGCCCGCCAGCGCGATGCAGAACTCCTCGCCGAGGCTGGCCGCGCGGAACCGCCAGCCCAGGACCGCGGAGTAGAACTCCTGGGCGGCGTCCAGATCGCGGGCCATCAGACTGACCCAGCAGGGAGCGCCGCGTACCGCGGTGACGGGGCCTTGGGCCGACATGCATCTGCCTCCTGTTGCTCAGCGCCCCTTCCCACCATGCCAGCGACGGCGCGGGGCCGCACCAAGGGCGCGTCCCCCTGCGGCAGCGCGGTTGTGCCGGTCTTGATCAGGCTCGATGCTGTAGGTACTGATCCGGGCTGGGTTGATGCCATGAACGCATGGAACGCGGCGGAGGACGCCGACTTCCGTGGTCCCCTCGACGTCACCAGGGCGGCCACAGCGGTTCTGGACGCCCAGGACCTGATCATCGGCTGGAGCCCGGCGGCTCAGCGGCTCCTCGGGTATCTGCCGGAGGAGATCGTCGGAACGCCCCTGGAAGCGCTGGTTCCGCCCGCCGTCAGAGGTAGCGCGCCCCCTCCGGAGGACGTACCGGGTGGCGGCCGGGAGCTCACCCTGCGGCACCGGAACGGCCGGCTGGTGCGGATGGCGGCCGCGTTCTGTCCGCTCGCCAAGGTGTCCGAGGGCGCCGGCCCGCAGGCGGCCCGGGTCCTGGTGGCGGCCGAACTGGAGGCCCACCGGATGTGGGAGTACCGCCAGGCGATGCTGCACGGTCTGGCCACCCGGTCCCCGGTGGGCCTGGGCATCTATGACACCGATCTCCGGCTGACCTGGGCGAACAGCGCTTACTGCCGGGAGATCGGGCTGCCGCTGCGGGAATTCCTCGGGGCCCGCGCCGATGAGCTGTATCCGGGCGGGGAGTTCGTCACCGAGGGGTATCCGCGCACCCTCGACGCGGTGATGCACCATGTCATCGACACCGGCGAGCCGGTCCTCGATCTGCACTTCGTCGGTCAGCAGCCCTCCGACCCGGGCCTCGATCACGTCTGGTCCTGCTCCTACTACCGGCTCCAGAACACCCATGGGCAGGTGCTCGGGGTGTGCGAGGACGCCTTCGACATCACCGGCCGCTACCAGGCGCAGCGCCGGCTGAACCTCCTGGTGGAGGCCAGCACCCGGATCGGCACCACACTCGATATGACCGTCACCGCCCGGGAGATCACCGACGTGGCGGTACCGGACTTCGCGACCGCCGTCACCGTCGACCTGATGCAGTCCGTCCTGCACGGCGACGAGCCGGAACCGTCCGGCGGGGCCCTGCCCACGCTGGTGCGGGTCGCCACCCGCTCCGCCCGGGACGGCCCGGCGGGCCCTCCGCAGAGCCCGCACCGCGTGGAGTACCCGCCCGGCTCGCTCCAGTACCGCAGCCTGTCCTGCGGCGGGATGGTGCGCGAGGAGAGGACCGTCGTCGTGCCGTTGCGGGCCGGCGGCACCCCGATGGGACTGGTGACCTTCGGCCGCGCCACCCCGATGACGGCGTTCGACAAAGGGGAGATCGAACTCGCCGATGAGCTGGTCACCCGGACGGCGGTGTGCCTGGACAACGCCCGCCGCTTCGCCCGGGAGCACACCGCCGCGCTGACCCTCCAGCGCAATCTGCTGCCCCAGCACCTGGCGTCCCCGTCCGCCGTCGAGTTGGCCCACCGCTATCTGCCCAGCGGCGACCGGGCCGGGGTCGGCGGCGACTGGTTCGACGTCATCGAGCTCTCCGGCACCCGGGTCGGTCTGGTCGTCGGGGACGTGGTGGGCCACGGTCTCCAGGCGGCGGCGACCATGGGGCGGCTGCGGACGACCGTACGCGCGCTGGCCCGGCTGGACCTGGCGCCCGACGAGCTGCTGGGACGGCTGGACGACCTGGTGGAACAGACCGCCGAGGAGCAGGCGGCCACGGTCGGCACGGGTCTCGGCACGGACGATGTGGCCACCGGTGTGACCTGCCTGTACGCGGTCTACGACCCGGTGTCGCGGCACTGCACCATGGCGCGGGCCGGGCATCTGCCGCCGGCCGTCGTCGACCCGGAGGGCGGCGTGAGCTTCCCGGACCTTCCGGCGGGGCCGCCGTTGGGTCTGGGCGGCCTGCCGTTCGAGTCCCTGGAGATCGAGCTGCCGGCCGGCAGTCTGCTGGCGCTGTTCACGAACGGGCTGGTGGAGGCCAGGGACCGGGACGTGGACGAGGGGCTGGCGATCCTCGGCGGGGTGCTGGGCGACCACCGCCGTCCGCTGGCCGAGCTGTGTGACCACGCGCTGGCCGCGCTGCTGCCGGACGGTCCGGCCGCCGATGACTCGGCGCTGCTGCTGGCGCGCACCCGCGAGCTGGACACCCGGCAGGTGGCGGCCTGGGAGCTGCCCGCCGAGCCGGCCGCGGTGGGCAAGGCCCGCGAGCTGGCCACCGGGCAGCTGCGGGAGTGGGGCCTGGCGGAGCTGTCCTACGCGACCGAGCTGGTGGTCAGCGAGCTGGTCACCAATGGCATCCGGCATGCGGCGGGGCCGCTGCATCTGCGACTGCTGCGGGACCGGACCCTGCTGACCGAGGTGTCGGACACCGCGCACACCTCGCCCCATCTGCGGCACAGCGCCAGTGACGACGAGGGCGGGCGGGGGCTGTTCATCGTCGCGCAGCTGGTGCAGCGCTGGGGGACGCGCTACACGCGGTACGGCAAGACGATCTGGACGGAGCTGGCGTTTCCGCCGCACTATTCCGGGGCTCCGCGGCCGGCCCGCTGACCGTTCCACGGGCACGGTGGCCAGGGCGGAAACGGCGCCGTGGCCGGGGCGGAAACGGGCCGGTGGCCAGGGGCGGGACCCGCGCACACCGTGCGGGTGTTCGGAGCCGGTCCCATGATGGAACCAAGCGAGGTCCCGGCGACTCGGCGGGCGCGGACAGAGGAGGACCCTGTGACGAGCAATGGCAGGGAGCAGGCGGCCGAGCGGCGGCCGACTCAGCTGTACACCGGTAGCGAGCGGCCCTATGACCCGGAGGACCTGGTGAAGGCCTCCGGGCGCGAACCCACCCCCGAGACCCTGGAATGGGCCAGGCGTCTGATCGCCGAGGAGGGACCCGGCGCCATCGAGCGGTATCTGCCGTGAGCGCCGACGGCTGAGCGGCGGGCGCAGGGTTGCCCGTCACGCGGAGCGTGCCGCATGACGCGCCCTCCGCGGACGGGCCGCCCGGCCCGTGCGCGTGAGTGACGGCCGCCGTCGTCCGCAACTGGGCGGCCGATTCCCTGAGTTGGACGTCGAGGCGGTGCGGCCATCCCTCGCAGGACCTGGTGCGGAGGGGCCGGAAGCCACGTCGCCCGGCGGCCCTCGCACGGGCGCCGCCGCCCCTCCCCCGCCACCGCGGAGAAACCCCTTGCGGCGGCCCGCGGCGCTCGGGAAGATCGCCCCGACCGCCGCCTGCCCGGCATGCCCCGGAGCGCTCCGGAAGCCCGCCTCGCCGTGCAGGCCATGGGCTCTCCTCCGGATGGTGCGCCCGAAGGCGGCTCCCACCACCACGACGCCTCCCGGCGCCGCGACCCCGCACGTCTCCGGGCCCTGCCCAGGGGAATCGCCGCGGAAAGGAACCCCCCGTGACCACCGAACGCCCCTCCCCGCCCGTCACCGCCGGCGAGCGGGAGACCCTGCGCTCCTTTCTCGACTTCCACCGGGCCACCCTCGCCATGAAAACCGACGGCCTCTCCGACGAAGACCTCCGCCGCCCCGCGAGCGCGCCCTCCACGCTCTCCCTGCTCGGCCTGGTGCGGCACATGGCCGAGGTGGAACGCACCTGGTTCCGCCGGGTGATCAACGGCGAGGACATCCCGCTCGTCTGGTCGGCGGAGGGCGACTTCCAGGTGGCGTACGACGCGAGCACGGCCACCCGGGCGGAGGCCTTCGAGGCCTGGCAGACGGAGGTGGCGCACGCCCGCCGCATCGAGCGGGAGGCCGCTTCGCTCGACGTCACCGGCTACCAGCCCCGCTGGGGCGAGCATGTCTCGCTGCGCCTGGTGATGCTGCACCTGATCCATGAGTACGCCCGGCACAACGGCCATGCGGACTTCCTGCGCGAGGCCATCGACGGCACGGTCGGCGCCTGAACGGGCCGCGGGCTCCCACCCGGCCGGTGCCGGGTGGAAGCCCCCAGCCGTCAGCCCTCAGCCGGCCGGCCCGCCCCTCAGCCGAGCTCCAGACTGGTGACACCGAAGGTGCGCTCCTGCTCCACCGGCGGCACCGGCCCGGTGTACATCCGCACGGTGTGCGACTGCGGGCGCAGACCGCGCGAGGTGACCAGGGCGTGGGCCGCCTGGCGGGGGCCGGGGACGTCGATGACGATCTCGCCGGCCGGGTCGACGGACGCCGCGAGGGCGTCGAAGAGCGCTTCCGCGGCCGCAGGGGTGTCGGCGAAGAGCGGGCCGATGCGATGGCCGCTGCGGGCCGGGCGGAGCACCCCGTAGCCCGCGATCGCGCCGTCGCGCAGATACCCGAGGGCGGTGTGGCCGGGGGCCGTCAGCCAACGGGTGACGAAGGCACGGCGGTCGGCGGGGAAGCAGCGCCGGTCGTAGTCGGCGACGGCATCGAGATGCGCCCGCGTCACGGGGACGACGTCCGGTGTGGGGGTGCCGGGACCGACGGGGCGTCCGGCGTAGCGCAGGGTCTCGTGGGCCGGGGCGAACCCGGCGCGCCGGTAGGTGTCCTGCTGGGCGGGGACCGCGTCGAGGCCCACGGTCCGGGCACCGGCGTGCGGGAAGGCGGCGCGCCAGGTGGCGAGGCCCAGGCCCTGCCGGCGGTGGTCGGGGTGGACGAGGTAGTAGCCCAGGAACGCATAGGCGTCGGAGTAGTTGACGACCGAGACCGCGGAGACGGTGCGTCCGGCGCGGCGTCCGAGGAAGAAGCCGGCGGGGTCGACGGGGTGGAAGCAGGCGGCGTCGCCGCGTCCGGGGTTCCACTCCTCGTCGGCGGCCCATTGGGCCACCTCGTGCCAGTCGTCCAGCGAGGCGGTGGTGACGGCGAGTTCGCCGGTGGCGGGCTGCTGATCCGGAGCGTTTCCGAGGGTGGGCATACCGGGTGCCGGTCCCTTCTGGTGGGGTCAGGAGGCGGGTGAACGGAAGCGAGGCGGAGCCGGTGACGGGCCGCGGGCGGAGGTGAGCCCTCCGGAACCTCTCCGGAGGGCCCACCCGCGCCGCCTGTCCGGCCCGTTCTAGATGAGGTCCATGGCGGCGACCTCGTCGGGACGGCCGTAGCTGACCGGTCCCTGGAAGCGCTGCCGGGCGGTGGCGAACCACCACACGGTGGCGATGATCAGCACCACCGCCAGCGCGATCGGCGCGTAGTTGAACGAGGCGGGGGTGATCGGGGACGCCTGCGGCAGCATGAACAGCACATTGCTGATCAGGATCCAGATCACGGCGATCGCCGCGACGGGCTTGCCCCAGCGCCCGAGGTTCCACGGACCGGCCTGGAAATCGTCGAGCCGGAGCCGCAGGAAGATGGGTACGGCGTAGGCGAGGAACAGTCCGACGACGTTGACGCTCACCACCGCGGTGAAGGCGGTGTGCGACCACCAGCCGGGCAGCACCAGCACCAGCGGGCAGGCCGCGGCGAGCCAGACGGCCTTGACGGGGGTACGGGTGCGCGCGGACACCGAATGCCACCAACGGGAACCGGGCATCGCGCCGTCCCGGGAGAAGGCGAAGATCTGCCGGGTATTGCTGGTCATGTTGGCGAGCCCGCAGAAGAGCATGGCGCCGATAACGATCAACAGCAGGAACTTGGCGGTGCTTTGGCCGAGCGCGTCGATGAGAATCTGCACCGGCGGCGCCTCGGCACTCGCCGCATGTCCGTAGTCACGGATCGCATACACCAGCGCGAGCATGAGGATCAGCCCGGTGATCGCGGAGTAGCTGATCGCCCGCATGATGCCCCGGGGCGCGTTGACCGTTGCCTTCACCGTTTCTTCGGACATGTGGAAACTGCCGTCGAAACCGGTGAAGGTCCAGCTGGTGACGAGGAGTCCCAGCATTCCGCCGTAAATCGCTTGTGTGAAGCCGGTGTTGTTGGCGAAGTGCAGTGCGAACGAAGGCGACTGGTGGTGGTCGGGTATCACGGTCAGCGCGCCGACGATCACGACCATGCCGATCAGCAGCCACCACACGGAAATCCGGTTCACCACCGCGACCAGGCGCACGGTGTAGGTGTTGGCCAGCGCCTGGAGGAGAAGGATGGCCGCGGTGATACCGACCGTCTGCTGCGGCGTCGCCTCGTAGGCCGGCCACTGCATGGCGATGAACGCCTGGATGAAGGTGGCGGCGGCGAAGTTGGTGGCGGCGGTGCCGCCGACCTGGCCGACGAAGTTCAGCCAGCCGGTGTACCAGGACCAGGCGCCCTGGTGCCGCTTGGCCAGCTTGCCCGCCGAGAAGTAGAGCGCACCGCTGGTCGGGTAGGCGGAGGCGATCTCGCCCATCGCGGCGCCGACGAACAGCACCATGACCGAGACACCGATCCAGCCGAAGATCAGGATCCGCGGGCCGCCGGCGTTCATCCCGAAGCCGAAGGACGAGAAGATGCCGGAAATGATGTTGATGATGGTGAAGGAAATGGCGAAATTGTCGAACGCGCGGAACCTGCGGGTCAGTTTCCGCGGATACCCCATGGCGTGCAGCGTGGCATCGTCGTCAAGGGTGGCGGAATTTTTCGCGTGGGGCATTTGCGAGCGAGCCGGGGAAGTACGCTCGGACACAACCGAACCTTTCTGGGGGGGAACCGGGGTGACGGGAACGGGTCGAGTTGTTCGAATGGACGGTGCCGAATGGACCACCTTTCGCGAAGCAGAATTCACACGGCCATCGCCGTGTCGGCATTTCAGTCGCCATGGGGCACGGGGAGCCCGCAGGAACGCCTGGCTTTCGTCAATTGCTCCGCCGGATCGCCGAATGCGCTCCAGGGCATGCGCGAGGCATAGGGCCCCATGGCGGTGAAGACCTCGCGCGCCTCGAATTCACGTTTCGCCATGAAGAGCGCATGGGCCAGATACGCCAGGTCCAGCACCGGCGTGAAGCGGTAACGGGTCACCTGCGGGAACCAGTTGTGGTAGATGCCCATCGCGGTGCTGATCCACTGGGGCTGCTCCCAGGTGTGGTCCGCGAGCAGCGCGGACGGGTTGTAGTCCTCGACCAGGGCCACCAGCGGCAGCAGCCGCAGCGGCGAGCCGGCGGGGGCGCGCTGGCTCAGGAACGCGGCGACGTCCCAGCTCGCGCTGGACGAACCGCCGTAGCGGGTGAAGAAGAACGACAGAAAGCGGTGGTGCGCCTCGCGGTGCCAGGGGTCGAGCCGGAGGATGTGCGCGAAGAGGTACCACGGGCCGGCCGGCGCGGTCAGCAGCCCCTGCGGCGCGGGGTCCTGGGGGCGGTCGAGGCGGGTCAGCGCCAGCTGGGCCACCCACGGGGTGGGGTCCTCGGGGAGCAGCTTCGCGGCCCTTTCGCACGCCGACTGCGCTATCCGTGCCAGGGCGCCCTGCCGCCGGTCACCGGCGTCGGCCATGCGCAGCGCCCGGAGCATCGCCACCCGGGCCCAGAGCAACGCGGCTTCCGGGCCCGGCTCCTCGTCCAGCCAGCGCTCGGCCAGGTCCGAATCGGCCGCCACGGACGCCAGTACCAGCGACCGGTGCGCCCGCACCTCGAAATCCGCCCGCGCTTCCTGGAGGACCTCATGCGCGCTCAAGTAGCGTCCGGCCCTGACATCCATACACGCGCGCGCCAGCGCCCGGTCATCGGCCGCTGGACTCCACACATACTGCCCCTCGAAAGAGCCGGCCGCCATGGTCCCCTCCCGGTCACGAAGGCGTCTTCCCCCACACGGCATTCCAGCTGCGCCGAATTCAGCTGGGCCTCTGCCACCGGTCAAGTGACAGCGGCCACACCCTACTCATCATCAACTCATTGCGAAAACAAGCCGCCTGGAATATCTGGTTCCGCACCTTTTAGTCTCGATGAGATTGAAGGAGAAACAACTTCCCACAGCGAACCTCCAGAGACTCTCCACTTTGCCGCTCCGTTCGCTACAGGCCATTTATTTGGCATATTCACATGGTTGCAACTCCTCCACAAGTGCACATCGTTACCGATTACCCCTCCGTATCCATTGTTTCCACGGCCGCCCCTCCGTACGGCCCGGACGGCACCCATGGCGCGACCGAACCCGGACGACGAGTCAGCTCCGGGCCCGGACCATTCACAACTCCCTTGGGGCCAACCGCGCACGCACCGACGCTTTCCGGCCACACCGGCCGGAACGGATACCCCGCCGCGGGACGGCACACCACCCGGCAGGCCGTGTCCGTCGCCCGGCGGCGAGGGCGCCGACGCGACAACATTCAAGGAATTCCGCGTGCACTTGTTGAACGGAACAGCGGCCCGCCCGGCGCCAACCCAGCGCGGCGGCGGCGTTGGCGCCGCACACCACAAATTCGGCTCAAGAGCAACCGAATTAGCGGATGCTACTTTCCGGAAGCGCGCGATCACATGTAGCGTTCATCCGGACCGGAGGCCGTGACTTCACACCACGTCATGGCCAGGTACGGGCATGGGTGTGAGCGTTCCGACGGCTCGAACGGAGCGATCGCCCCCGCTGGGCGGACCTGCACCACAAGTGCCTGGTCGCCACCGGCCGCACCACCGGGCTGCGCCGCGATCGCCGCAGAGCACCTCAGCACCGCTGAACGTCGAGCACCGCCATGTCTGTCCGTACACGCCTGCTTTGCAAGAGGAATGGGCCCAGATCATGTTAATGAACTCCTCGACGACCCCGCTTGCGCTGCGACCGGACGCCGATTTCGGCCGGACGCCCACGGCAGGGACCGGCGAAGGGCCACCCCTGGCGGTCGACCGGCTCCCTGACGGCACATGGCAACTGACCCTGCACGACCTGGAGCCCGTCTCGGTGGAGCGGCTGCCGTCGGACGAGGTCCACATCATCCTGGCACCACCGCGCGAGGAACCGGCCGGTGCGTCACCGGCCGGCCGGCCACGGCCGGAGCAGATCCGGATCGACACCGCGGCCCGGACCGTCTTCATCAGGGGCCGCCAACTCGACCTGCCGCGACTGGAGTTCGACCTGCTGGCCCATCTCGTGCTGCATCCGCGGCGCGCCTTCACCCGGGAGCAGCTGATGGCCGCCGTCTGGCCGAGCTGCCAGTCCAGCAACCGCACGGTCGACGTCCATGTCGCCCGGCTGCGCCGGCGCCTGGGACCCGGCCTGCGCGACTCCATCAGCACGGTCTTCGGCATCGGCTACAAGTACCTGCCCGCCTCCAGACCGGGTCACGACGGCTGACGCCCAGCAGCGGGCCGGTGGCCGCCGTGTGCGGTCACCGGCCCGCTGCCGTTCGGTCCGGGTGCGGGCCGCACGGACGGGGCGGCCCCCTTCAGCTCCCGGCCGCCGACGAGCCGAGGTGCGCGGCCGCCGCCGCGGGTTCCTTGCGGACGAAGGCGCGGCGCAGGGCGTGGTAGGGCTGGTCCGGGTCGAAAAAGATGCGGTGCATCTGCGCCAGTTCGAGCTCCCGGTAGACGGCGAGCGGGCGGTGCGCCTCGTCGCGCTCCCGGTCGGCCTTCTTCGTGGCGATCCGGGCCTGCGTCGCGGGCGCCGCGGCCAGCCGGGTGGCGAGTTCGGCCGTCCGCGCCGCGAAGTCCTGCGCGGGGCAGTCGACGATCCGGTCCACCAGGCCGAGCCGCGCCCCGGTCGCGGCCGTGATGGGTACGGCGCGCGCGGCGAGTTCCGCGGCCACGTCGGGGCCGGTCCGGCGCGGCAGGGTGTACGTCCAGTATTCGGAGCCGTAGAGCCCCATCAGCCGGTAGTGGGGGTTGAGCACGACGGCCGCGCGGCACCACACCTCGTCGGCGGCGAGGGCCAGCATCGCGCCGCCGGCCGCGGCATTGCCGCCGAGCGCGGCGACCACCAGCCGGTCGGTGGTGGTCAGGACGGCCTGCACCAGATCGTCCATGGCCTGGATGTTGGCCCAGGATTCCTCGGCGGGGTCGGCGGCGGCCTCGATGACGTGCAGATGGATGCCGTTGGAGAAGAAGTCCCGGCGACCGCCGAGAACCAGCACGGAGGTCGGCCGGGCGCAGGCGTGCCGGTAGGCGGCGAGCAGCCGCCGGCAGTGGTCGGTGCTCATCGCGCCGCCGGGGAAGGAGAACTCCAGGAAGCCGGCCGGCCCCTCCTCGCGGTAGCGGATGTCGGTCCAGGTCCGCGGGCCGTCGCCGGGGCCGAGCGGGGCCGGGACCTCGGGGAGCGGCGGGAGGCGGTCGCCCAGCGCCAGGGTGGCCGGCAGTTTGAGGGTGCCGGGCCGCCCCGGCGCGCGGGGCGGCCGCAGCTCCGGAATCCATACCGCGCCGTCGGCCGTCGCCCGGCAGATCGCGCCACTCCGGGTGGCGAGCAGCTCGCCCGGCCGGCCCGTCAGGGTGTCCTCCGGGTGGCCGCCGTGCAAGTGCCAGATGTCACCGAGCAGTTCGTCCCGTACGCCGGGCTGGGAGTCGGCGGCGCGCAGCTTGCGTACGACGGTGTCGGTGGGGTCGGCGTGCCAGTCGATCCGGCGCAGGTCCTGGCGGAACGGCGGACGGGGGCGGCCGGTCCGGGCGGCGTCGGGCAGCTCGGCCTGTGGTTGCGGGCGGTGGGTGCCGGAGGCCACACGGGCGACGGCCGCCAGGACCGCCTCGACCGCGGCATCGGCGATCTCGTTACGGTAGAGGTCGCTCTTGCCCACGACGGGGACGGGACAGCCCGCCGCCCCCCAGATGTCCCCGCCGTCCATCTCGTCGTTGGCCTGCAGGACCGTGACGCCCCACCGGTCCGCGCCCAGGTGCACCGCCCAGTCCACCGAGGACGGGCCCCGGTCGCCGACAGGCCCGGGGTGCACGATCAGGCAGATGCGGGTGGACCACACCTCGCGGGGGATGGGGGTCTTGAGCATCGGTGCCACGATCAGGTCGGGGTCATGACGCCGTACGACCTCGGGGAGCGGGGTGTCCCGCGTCACCAGCTCCACGCTCACACGGTGGCCGTGGTCGCCGAGTTCGGCGTACACCCGCTGCGTCAGACTGTTGAACGCGCCGGCGACGAGCAGAATGCGCACAGCAGACTCCCCTGGAACTGGGACCGATGGGCGGATGGCTGGATCGTCCCGCACCGGCGGCCACCGGGCTCCGGACCCGCGCTACGGGTCACCCGATCGACGGCCGCCGTGCGGCCCAATGCGGAGCCGGAGGACCGGAGGGAGAGCCCCTGGCTGACTACCCGTCAGGAAGGTTCCGCCGCCGATCAGCTCGACGGGATTCCGCCAAAGTTGGCGCACCGGCCGCCCAACCGCAGACTCGGCCATTGCCTTTAATTGACATCTACTTGGTCATACTTTTACCTTCAGTGCCACGGCATCCGCGCAGGTCAGCGCCGCGTGTCGTTCCAGTCCGTCTTCCGCACTCTCTCTCGGAGGTTCCCATGGAGCAGCTCATCAAGAAGATGGCTCAGGACAAGGTCTGGCAGAACTGGCTCGCCGCCAACTCCGCACAGCAGGCAGCGAAGAACGGCTGCATCAGTGCCGCCCCGAAGGCCGGCTGCATCAGCGCCGCGCCCAAGGCCGGCTGCATCTCCTGACCCTCGCACCCACCCGAGGCCCGGGAGCGGTCCGGCGGCGGCGCACGACCCGGCCGTCCGCCGCCCGCTCCCGGGCACCGGCCCCGAATTCCCCGTGTGGCACCGCACTCCCAGCAACCGACGAGGATTCCATGGATGGTCAGCCGACCGCCGAGGTCATCGAGCAGATCCGCGACATACCGATCTACCGTGAGTCGCTGGCGAAGGGCTACTTCCCGGTACTCGACAAGCCCGAGATAGCGCGCGGCTTTCCCGACAACTGGATGACTCCCCGGCTGGCCGCGGCGCTGGAGTCCGGCGAGGCGGAGTTCGTCCTCTCCACCGGCACCCACCATGCCCGGATGCAGATCATCCGGCCCCCGTATTTCCTGCTGCGCTCCTACTACCAGCTGTGGCGCGAACACCCCGATATCGCCGGCACCTGGGAGTCGGGCTGCCGCCGGGTATCGCTGACCACGGTGCTGGCGACGGAACACGTCGCGCGGGTCAATGCCGCCCGGCGCGGTACCGCACCGGACCCGGTGCCCGCCCTCGACGACCGCCGCCTCGACGAGCGGACCTGCTACGTCAATCTGCGGCTGGACCCGGCGCTGTGGGAGCGCGCCGAGGTGGTGCGGATGCTGGCGGAGATCCGGGACGCCCGGCAGGCCCATCCGCGCGGCTGGTACCACCTCGACTGCTCCGGCTATCACCTGGCGCATCTGATGCGAAAGGTCGGTGAATGGGGACTGTGGGACGATTTCCCACCGCCCGCGAGCATCATTCACGCCTACGAATACACGCCGGCGAATGTCCGGCGCTTTCTGCACCAGCACTTCGACTGCCCGGTCATCGACCTGTTCGGCAGCACCGAGCTCGGCTACCTCTACTACAGCGACCGCCGCGGCACCTACTGGCCGCATCTCGACAAGATGAGCGTCGAGCTCCAGCCGGTCGCCGACGGGAGCACGATCTACCAGCTCATCGTGTCGAGCGTGCGGAATCCGTATATGCCGCTGATCCGCTACCGCTCGGGCGACTGCGTACGGACCCTGGACGGTACGCCCGACCCGGGAAAGATCGCCCAATTCTGCGGCCGGGAAAAGGAATTGCTCAGTACGCCGCACGGTCCCGTCGCCCAGGGCGACCTCGACCGCTGCATCGCCGAGACCTGCTCGGACGTCTTCCTCTACCAGTTGCAGCTGACCGGCGAGGACGAAGCGCAGCTGGTGTACACGACCTTCCACGGCGCGCCCGTCGAACCCGCGCAGACCGCGGCGCTGGAAGCGGGCATCGGTGAACTGACCGGTCGGCACTGCCGGCTCGCGCACCGTACGCACATCCCCATCGGGAAGTCGGGAAAGTACGCCTGGCTCACGACCGGCAGCTGACCCCACGGACGTCCCCGTCCCCGGACGTCCGTGCCACTCGGACAGGAGAAGCATGACCAGCCAGCCGCGGATATCCGCCGACGACCTCAAGGAACTGCTGGGCGAGGCGCTGCACGCCGAGGTCCTGGACCATTTCGGCGACAAGAGCGCCGCGCCACGGGAGTTCGTGGCGCGCCAGGTCACCGAGTGTCTGCGCTATCTCTACCTCGTCTCCCGGCACCACGACCGGCTCGGCGGCCTCTTCCTGCCGGTCGAGCAGGACATCGACGAGATCTGGCACTACCTCATCCTGCAGACCCGCGAATACCGGTCGCTGTGCGAGGAAAGACTGCCGGGGCAGTTCTTCATCGAACACCGCAGCATCGCCTACGAGGACTACCAACAGGAGCCGGGCCGCGAGCAGGCACTCGAAGAGGCCCTGCGCTGGATTCCGTTGTACTGCCGGGAGTTCGGCCCGTTCGACGAGGGGGCGCTGCCGCACTGGACGATCGTGCGCTTCCTGCACGAGCAGATGGGACTGTCGCTCGCGGACATCGCGGCGCTCGAACCGATGCCGGCCCCTGTCTGAGACCTGTCCCCCGCTGGAACCGAAAGGAATCATGACGGACCGGAATGACGTCACGGCAGGCCGCGAGGTGCCCGAACAGCGGCGCATTCTGGGCGTCCTGGTGTTCGCCCAGATCCTCAGCGGAGCCGGCCTCGCCGCCGGCATCACCGTGGGCGCGCTGCTCGCCGAGGAGATGCTCGGCTCGACCGGTCTGGCCGGCGTGCCCAGTGCGCTGTTCACCTCCGGGGCCGCGCTGGGCGCCCTCGGCATCGGCCAGATCTGCCGGCGCCACGGCCGCCGCCCCGGGCTGGCACTCGGGTACGCCGTCGGGGCGCTCGGCAGCCTCGGGGTCGTCGTGGCCGCCGCCCTCGGCAGTGCGGTGCTGCTGTTCCTGGGCCTGCTGGTCTACGGGGCGGGCACCGCGACGAATCTGATGGCGCGCTATGCCGGCGCGGACCTGGCCTCGTCCGAGCGGCGCGGCCGGGCGGTGAGCACGGTGCTGTTCGCCACCACGCTCGGCGCGGTGGTCGGCCCCAACCTGGTGACCGTCACCGGAGAGGTCGCCCACTCCTGGGGCATCCCCCGGCTCGCCGGGCCGTTCCTGCTGGCCGTGGCCGCGTTCGGGGCGGCGGCGCTGGCCCTGGCCGCGCTGCTGCGGCCCGATCCGCTGCGGCTGGCCGAGAAACTGGCGGCGGAAGAGGCCGCGGCGGCGGACCCGCACCCCGCGGACGACACCGGCGACCGGCCGGACGCCCGCCCGCAACGGCACGGAGTGGCCGCCGGCACCATGGTCATGATCCTCACTCAGCTCGTGATGATCGCGGTCATGACCATGACGCCGGTCCATATGCAGGCGCACGGCCATGGCACCCAGGCGGCCGGGCTGGTCATCGCCCTGCACGTCGGAGCGATGTTTCTGCCCTCCCCGCTCACCGGGCTGCTCGTCGACCGCCTCGGCCGGTGGTGGATCGCCGGCGCCTCCGGGCTGACGCTGGCGGCGGCCGGAGTGCTGGCCGCCGCGGCCCCGCCGGACTCCGTCCCCGCGCTCGCCACGGCACTCGTACTCCTCGGCCTCGGCTGGAACTTCGGCCTGGTCAGCGGCACCGCCATCGTCACCGACGCACTGCCTCCCGCCCGGCGCGCCTCGGCACAGGGCCTGGTGGACGTCGGGATAGCCCTTGCGGGCGCGGCCGGGGGGATGTCCTCGGGGCCGGTCGTCGTCCTCGGCGGCTATCCGGCGCTGGCGCTGGGCGGCGCGGTACTCTCCCTCGCGGTCGTGCCCGTGGTCGCGTGGGCGGTCCGCCGGCCTTTGCACATCGACAGCCTCCCTGCGACTCCCCACGCGGAGCCGGAACCAAAATGAACACCCGTTCGTCACATGGATGTGCCCAAATCGAAACGGGGGACATCTTGAAACTTGGCGTCATTTCTCGTTCTCACAACGGAAACCTGGATGCTGCACTGTGAGGGCAGGGTGGAACCGTGTGAACGAGCCACGGGGGGCAACAGTGCGGAAGGACACCTGCATACCGGGCGCACCGGTGCAGCACGGGTTCCGCACGCCGCTGCTCGCCCTCCTGGTGATCCTCGCCTTCGTACTGGGCGGCGCATCGGCTCCTGACCCGGACCGGCCCGCGAACGCCGGACGGTCCGCGGTGAAGGCCGTCAGCGCCCAGCCGGCCGTCAAGCCGAGTTACAGCACCACCGAGGAGAAGACCAAGCGCGCGGCCGAGCGCGGCCAGCCCCGGCGCACGGTCCGCACCGCCGTCGGCACCCCGCACCACACCGGGCGTCCGCTCCCCCCGTTCAGCGGTGGCGGCCCGGCGCCCCACACCACCCCGGCATCGGGTGGACCCACGGCCGGCAGCTCCACCAAGGCCGCGTCCAGACCCGTCGAAATACCCCTTCTCCACTGCGTCTTCCGCTGCTGAGCACGGCGTGGTGGCCAGCTCCACCTGCCGTACCTCACCCTTCCCGCCACCACCCCCACAGTGGCACCACTCATCAGCAGGAGACCCCTCGTGGAGACCTTCATCCAGCATGCCCGGGGCCTGATGGCCCGTATCGCCGAGGGCAGCGACGAACAAGAGACCTACGGCCGGCTCGCGGCCGGTCAGTCGCCCCTCGCCCTGTTCATCACCTGCTCGGACTCCCGGGTCGTACCGTCCCTGATCACCGGAGCACGGCCCGGTGAACTCTTCGAGCTCCGGACCGCCGGCAACGCCGTGCCCGTCTACCGGGACGACATGGCGGCCTGTGCCGAGGCCGCGACCATCGAGTACGCGATGCGGGTACTCGGCGTGGCCGACATCGTGGTCTGCGGCCACTCGCACTGCGGCGCGGTCGGCGCCAAGGCCCGCGGCGAGGACCTGACCGGCGCTCCGGCCGTACGGGACTGGCTGGCGCAGGCGCTGTCCGACGAGCTGCCCCAGGACGGGGAGCCGACCGTCGCCGCCGCGGTGCAGCAGCACGTCCGCGAACAGGTCAACCGGCTGCGCGACTACCCCTGTGTCCAGGAGCGGCTGGCCGCCGGAGAGGTGGCTCTGCACGGCTGGTTCTACGAGGTGCACACCGGCCTGGTGGCCGCGCACCATCCGGCCACCGACCTGTTCCTCCCCCTGTGAAGGCGGGGCAGGCTCTCATGAAGCGATTCACCTCCTTCCGGGCGGACTTCACCGCCTCCCTCGTCGTGTTCCTCGTGGCCGTCCCGCTGTGTGTCGGGGTGGCGGTCGCCTCCGGTGTCCCGGCCGAACTGGGCCTGGTCACCGGTGTCGTCGGCGGACTGCTCACCGGTCTGCTCCCGGGCAGCAGCCTCCAGGTCAGCGGCCCCGCCGCCGGTCTGACGGTGCTGGTCTTCGAGGCCGTCAAGGAGTACGGCCTCGGCACGCTCGGTGCGCTGGTACTTGCCGCCGGTCTGCTCCAACTGGCCATGGGAGCCCTCAAGTTGGGGCGCTGGTTCCGGGCCATCTCGGTCGCGGTCGTCCAGGGCATGCTGGCCGGCATCGGCCTGGTCCTGATCGCCGGTCAGCTCTACGCCCTCACCGACGCCAAGGCTCCGGGCAGCGGACTCGCCAACATCGGCGG
This sequence comes from Streptomyces sp. NPDC058773, assembly GCF_042746015.1. NCBI lineage: Bacteria > Bacillati > Actinomycetota > Actinomycetes > Kitasatosporales > Streptomycetaceae > Streptomyces > Streptomyces sp. NPDC058773. The sequence goes on along the minus strand of NZ_JBHYPE010000015.1, from coordinate 101,090 downwards.
GCTCCCCGGCCTGGTCGCGTCCACCGTGCGGTCGGACAGCGCGCTGGCCGCGCTCGCCATCGGGGCCGGCACCATCGCCGTCCTGGTGCTGTGGCCGCGTTGGAAGGCCGCCGCCCGGGTCCTTCCCGCGCCGCTGGTCGCGGTGGCGCTCGCCACCCTCACGGTGTGGGCGCTGGACATGCCCGTCGCACGGGTCCAGGTCAGCGGGCTGCTGGACGCCATCCAGCCGCCCGGCCTCGATGACCTCGGCCGGCTCGGCGGCTTCGGGGTGCTCGGTACGGTCCTCGCCTTCGCGCTGATCGCCTCCGCCGAGTCCCTCTTCAGCGCCGCCGCGGTCGACCGGCTGCACGACGGGCCGAAGACCGACTACGACAAGGAGCTGATGGCCCAGGGTGCGGGCAACACCGTCTGCGGTGTCCTGGGTGCCCTGCCGATGACCGCCGTCATCGTCCGCAGCGCCGCCAATGTGCAGGCGGGCGCGCAGACCAAGGCCTCACGGGTGCTGCACGGCGTCTGGCTGCTGGTGTTCGCCGCGGCGTTCCCGGCCGCGCTGGGTGTGGTGCCGGTGGCCGCGCTGGCGGGCGTCCTGGTGCACGCGGGCTGCAAGCTCATCCCACTGCGTGCGCTGGGGCCGCTGTGGCGCGAACACCGCGGCGAGGCCGTCGTTCTCCTGGTCACCGCGATCGCGATCGTGACGGTCAATATGTTCGAGGGCGTGCTCATCGGTCTGCTGATGGCCGTCGCCAAGACGGCCTGGGAGACCTCCCATGTCCACCTCGAGGTCAAGGTCCCGGAGGACGCGGCGGAGCCGGTGCAGGTGCGGGCCGTCGGAAACGCCACGTTCCTTCGGCTGCCCAAGATCCTCGACCAGCTCGACACGCTGCCCGCGGACCGGGACGTGGAGCTCGACCTGAGCGGGCTGCGCCATCTCGACCACGCCTGTGGCGCCGCGCTCACCAACTGGGCCGAGCAGCACCGCCGGAGCGCCCGCGAGGTGGAGCTGGTGTCCTGACAACGGGCCTGCGCACCCGCCCGGTTTCGGCGGGTGCGCAGTAGCCGCTCTCCCGCGCCGGCCACCGGTCCGGCTGCTCCCGTACCCGCCGATGAGGCGATCCGGGGCGGCCGCCGGTGGCCGGCGCCGTGCTGTCAGCGTGGACACGACGGCGGGGCCGGGAAGATTGCGTACGCCGCGTTTGTTGAGCGAAGGTCAGGGGCGCTACTGGGCGGCACCGCCGCCCGGCCGCGAGCGAAGTCACGTTGTCTACGGAGGTGGGACGGACCGCATGCCTCTTCAGGGAGAGTACGAGCCGAGCCCGGCACAGTGGGTACGCGATCAGGTCGAGCAGTACGAGTCCTCCGGCGGGAGGGAAGGCACGACGATACGCGGTATGCCGGTCGTCATCCTCACCACCCGGGGCGCCAGGAGCGGCAGGCTCCGCAAGAGCCCGCTGATGCGGGTGGAGCACGACGGTCTGTATGCCGCGGTGGCCTCCATGGGAGGCGCTCCCCGGCACCCGGTCTGGTACCACAACCTGGTGGCCGACCCGCGGGTGGAGCTCCAGGACGGGCCGGTGCGCCGGGACATGACCGCCCGTGAGGTCAGCGGGGCGGAGAAGGCCCTGTGGTGGGGGCGGGCCGTCGAGGCGTTCCCCGATTACGACGACTACCAGAAGAAGACGGAACGTCAGATCCCGGTGTTCGTACTGGAACCGGCGGCCATGGAGCACTGACCGGGCCCCGGTCGGCGCTCAGAGCGTCACGAGGGACACCTCGGTGGCTTTGACGCTGGTCCATACGGAAACGCCGTCGGCCAGGCCGAGTTCCAAAGCCGCCGAGGGAGTGATTTCAGCCACCAGATCGGGGGCCTCGGATGAGGTGATGAGGACCCGCAGCCGGCTGCCGGCCGAGGTGATCTCGCGGATGATGCCCGGCCAGACGTTGCGGGGGCTGCCCGTGGGACGGTCGAGGTGTACGGACACCGCCTCGGGAGCGATGATCGCCAGCGCCCGTACCCCGTCGGGGAGCGGGTCGGCGACGACCAGCCGGCCGCCGTCGGCGAGTGCGAGGGCCTCGCCGGCGGCGGTGCCCGGCCAGGCGTTCCGGCCCAGCATCCGGGCCACCCAGGGCGAGCGCGGATGCCGGGTGACCTCGGCGGGCGGGGCCTCCTGCAGGGCGCGCCCGCCGTCGAGGACCAGGACCCGGTCGGCGAGGGAGACCGCTTCGACCGGGTCATGGGTGACGATCAGACAGACCCCGCCGAAGTCCGCGAGATGGCCGCGCAGGGTGTGCCGTACCCGGGCGCGGGTGGTCTGGTCGAGCGCGGCGAGCGGCTCGTCGAGCAGCAGCAGCCGGGGCCGGGCGGCCAACGCCCTTGCCAGGGCGACGCGTTGGGCCTGCCCGCCGGAGAGCTGGGCGGGCTTGCGGTGCGCGAGGTGGCCCACGCCGAGCCGGTCGAGCCACTGCTGTGCGGTGTGGCGGGCGTGCGCCCGCGAGACGCCGTGGGCGCGCAGCCCGTACGCGGTGTTGTTCAGGGCGGTCAGATGCGGGAAGAGCGCACCGTCCTGAGGGACCCAGGCGACGCCTCGGCGGTGCGGGGGCAGCGCGCTGACGTCCGTGTCGCCGAGGCGGAGCGCGGCGCGGGCGCGCGGGGTGAGGCCGAGCAGGGCGCGCAGCAAGGTGGTCTTGCCGGCGCCGTTGGGGCCGACGACGGCGAGGGTGGTGCCCGGTCCGGCGTCCAGCGTCAGCTCGGTGAATCCGGCGACCTCGGCGTGCAGCCCCCAGCGCTCCGTGTGCGAGGCCGGCTCCTCGGTGCCCGCGGCGGGCGGGGCCGGGAGGCCGGCGTCGTCGGTGCCGCAGTCGCCGAGGTTGCCGTCGTCGGGGCCGCTGTTGTCGGGGCCGCCGGCGTCGGCAGCACGCACGGGGCGGGCCGCGCGGTAGCCGGTGGCGCCGGTCCAGCGTCCGCGCAGACAGACCAGCACGGCCATCGCGATGACGAGCAGCAGCAGCGACACCGAGGTGGCGGCTTCCGGGGAGTCCTGGAGCAGTAGATAGACCTGGAGCGGCAGGGTCTGGGTGGTGCCGGGCAGATTCCCGGCGAAGGTGATCGTGGCGCCGAATTCGCCGAGCGCGCGGGCCCAGGTCAGCGCGGCACCGGCGGCGAGACCGGGGGCGACCAGGGGAAGGGTGACGGTGCGGAAGACCCGTACGGGAGAGGCACCGAGCGAGGCCGCGGTCTCCTCGTAGCTCGGGCGGAGCCCGGCGAGGGTGCCCTCCAGGCTGATGACGAGGAACGGCATCGCCACGAAGGTGGCCGCGACCACCGCACCGGAGGTGTGGAACGGCAGCACAATGCCGAAGGTGTCCTCCAGCCAGGGGCCGAGCAAGCCCCGGCGGCCGAAGCCGAGCAGCAGCGCGACACCGCCGACGGTCGGCGGCAGCACCATCGGCAGCAGCACCAGCGAGCGGACCAGCGCCTTGCCCCGGAAGTCGACCCGCGCCAGCAGCCAGGCCAGCGGCACCCCCAGCAACAGCGCGAGTCCCAGCGCCGAGAAGGACACCAGCAGCGACAGCCGCAGCGCTTCGAGGACGCCCGGACTGGTCAAGTGGGTGCCGAGGTCGCGCCAGGTGGTGCGGGCCAGGATGCCGAGGAGCGGCAGCAGCAGAAAGGCTACGGCGACCAGCGCGGGCACGGCCAGCACGACGGGGGTGCGGGCACCGGGCGCGCGCAACCGGCCTGCCCGGACCGGGGCGAGGGTGCGGGGGCTTCTCATCGGGCCTCCTCGGCTCGGGGCGGGGCCGGGTGGTGCGCGCACGGGCCGCCCGCTTCCCCGGGCCGGGCGGTCCCGTACGTGCCGGACCGGATCACGGCTTCTGGAAACCCGCCCGCTGCAGGAGCTGCTGTGCCTCGGGCCCGCTCAGCCACTTCACGAACGCGGCGGCGGCAGCGGAGTGCTGGGACATCTTCAGCGTCGCCGCCGGGTAGGAGGCGACGGCGTTCTGCTCGTCGGGGAGGTCGACGGCGTCGACCTTCGTCGGCGCGGTGGCGGCGTCCGTTTTGTAGACGAGCCCCGCGTCGGCCTCACCCAACTCGACCTTGCTGAGCACCGCGCGGACATTGGGCTCCTGCGAGACCGGCCGGACGTTCAGCCCCTGCGCATCCAGGACCTGCTTGCTGTAGCGGCCGACCGGTACCTGGGAGGCGGCGAGCACCACCTTCAGCTTGCTGTCGGTGAGGTCCTTCAGGCTTCCGATCTTCTTGGGGTTGCCCTCACCGGTGACGATGACCAGGCGGTTCCTGGCGATGACGGTGGGCTTGCCGACATCCGGCTTGATCCCGTCCATGGTCTTGGTGTCGGCGGTGACCACGGCGTCGGCGGGGGCACCCTCGCGGACCTGGGCGGCCAGTTCCTGGGACCCGGCGAACGAGAAGTTCACCTTGGTGCCGGCGTGCTCCTTCTCGTACACCGCAGCGGCCTTCTTGAAGACATCGGTCAGCGAGGAGGCGGCGAGCACGGTGAGGTCCGCCTTGGGGACGGCGCTGCCGGACTTCTCGGTGCTCTGGTCCTTCGTCCCGTCGTCGTTGCCGCCGCAGGCGGTGAGCGGAACGAGCAGGGCGGCGGTGACGAGCGCGGCGGCGGTGCGGCGCGCAGTGACGAGCTGGGACATGAGGCGGGACTCCTTGGAACGCAGGACGACCGGTGTCGTCCGAGCAGATGGGAAAAGCCGCGCCGTGGGACGGGCGACGCCGCTGGGGTGAGTCAGCCGGCCGCCGGGGGACGGTGCTTGCGGACCGGCTGGGGTGGTACCGCGAAGGGGTCAGGTGCGGTCGATGTGCACGCTGGTGGACTTCACGCGGGCGGTGGCCTGCATGCCGACCTCCAGGCCCAGTTCCTCCACCGCTTCCCGGGTCAGCAGGGAGACCAGGCGGTGCGGACCGGCCTGGATCTCGACCTGGGCGGCGACGTCGCCGAGCGTGACGGCGGTGACGATGCCCGGGAAGGCATTGCGCGCGGAGGTGTACGAGGCGTCCTCCTCACCCGTGCCGCTCTGCGCCACCTCGATGGAGAAGGCGGCCAGATCACGGCCGTCGATGAGGCGGCGGCCGCCGTCGTCGCGATGGGTCGCGACCCTTCCGGCGTCCGCCCAGCGGCGCGCGGTATCGGGGCTGACCCCCAGCAGCCGCGCCGCCTGGCCGATCGTATAGGACTGCATGTGCGACAAGATAGGCAACATTGGCTCGCATCTGCAATTGTTGAGCCGAAGCTCTATAGCAAATGCCAGGCGCGTCGGAGAAAAACACGAAGCCCCTGTCCGGCCCCACGCCCCCGGTTGCGGATTCGCGCCGCCCTACGCCGCACACCGCATGCGCACTCAGCCGGGCAGAAGCGGACACTCCCCCGACCCCGCGGCGCATCCCGGACAACCGCGCGAAGGCGACCTAAAGTGCTCAGCAAAACCGGAGATATATGACGTCTCCCCAGCACCGTCTTTGCATTTCCACTCCCCGGTGAGGCATGTCCATGAGCCTGAGCATCCGTAATCAGATTCCCGGCACCGTCGCCTCCGTCACCCCCGGCGAGGTCATGGCGACCGTCAGGGTCCGGCTGACGGGTGGTCAGGAGATCACCGCCGCGATCACCCGGGAGGCCGTACGGGAGCTGGGCATCGAGGCGGGTTCCGCGGTGCGCACGCTGATCAAGTCCACCGAAGTGGCGCTCGCCACCGGCGCGGTCGAGGGCCTCAGCATCCGCAACCGGCTCCCCGGTACCGTCACCGAGGTGGCCACCGGCGGTGCGATGGCCGGCGTCAAGGTGGCCGTGGCGGGCGGTGAACTGACCGCGGCGATCACCAGGGAGGCGGTCGAGGACCTGGGCCTGACCGCCGGCTGTGAGGTCACCGCGCTGATCAAATCCACCGAGATCGCCCTCGCCGCCTCCTGAGCCGGACCTCTCGCCCGTCCACGGCCGTGGCAGGACCGGCGCATCGCCGAATCCGCTCCTTGTCGGAAGCTCCCCCGCACCACCCCGGTCACTGGACGACCGGACAAGAGGGCTATGGCCTTGATCATCTGGCATTTACCATGCGAGTTGTCATATTCGCCTGGTGAATGTGAGATGCCGGGATCGTGTCCGGCAGCCGCCCAAGGAGCCAGTACATGCACGTCCACGACCTCCTCCAGCTCGATGCGCTCGGTCTGACCCTGCTGTGGGGCGACGGCCCCGCGCTCACACAGGAGATCAGCGGTGTCACCGCCGCCGGACACGAGGCCCCGGCCGGGTGTCTGCGGCCGGGCGAGCTGGTGCTGAGCGGACTGGAGTGGTGGACGCCCGACGACGGCCGCGCCCGGACCGACCGCTTTGTCGCGGCGCTGCGCTCCGCGGGCGCCACCGTGCTGCTGGCCGGCGCCAAGGCCCGTGGCGCGGTCCCGGACGATCTGGTCGAGTCCTGCCGTGCGCATGGCGTCGTGCTGATCGCGGTGCCCGCACACACCACGTTCCGCGCCCTCACGGAGGCGGCGACGGCAGCGATACCGCATCGACGGGGCGATCCGGACGGCCGGCCCAGCGGGCCCGACGAGCTGCCCGAGCGAACCGTCGAGGCAGATCAAGCCACCCAACACCAGGGCGTGGCGGACGCGTTGGTGGCGCTCATCGCGGCCGGCCCGGCCGACGGCGCGGCGCTCGATGCCGCGCTGCGCGCCTGCGGGCTGCCCGCCTCCGGGCCGTACCGGGTGGTGGTCGCCACGACGGTCGGCGAGGAGTGCGGCGGGGCGTCGAGTGTGCCGGTGGCGGCGCTGCGACCGTCCTCCGGCGAGCCGTTCGCGGCCGGGCGGCTCCCGGGCGGCGAGGCGGTCGCCGTCATCCGGGCCGACCTCGACCCGGCCTCTGCCCCCACCCGCGCCCCCGACGCCGAGCGGCGGAGTTCACTCGCCGAGCTGTGGCCCGCGCTGTACGCCGACCGGCCGCAGACGGCGCTCCACGCCGGGGTCAGCGCTCCGGTACGGGACCCGGAAGGCCTCAACTCCGCGCTGGATCAGGCGCGTTACGCGCTGGCGGCGGCCCGTGCGCAGTCCCCGGAAGCGGGCCGGGTGACCACCGTCGAGGACCTCGGCACCCTGGGCGCCCTGCTCTCCGGGGTTCCCGCGGAGGTCCGTACGGCCTTCAGGAGCCGGGTGCTGGGCCCGCTGGCGCACAGCGGCGGCTCGCACCGGATGCTCCTGGAGACGCTGGAGGCCTTCCTCGCGCACCACGGTTCCTGGGCACGGACGGCCGCCGCACTACAGCTGCATGTGAACTCGGTGCACTACCGCATCCAGCGCATCGAGTTGCTCACCGGCCGCGATCTGTCCCGGCTCGAACACAAGCTGGATCTCCAGGCGGCACTGCTCTGCCGCTGAGCGGCGCGGGCGACGGCACCGGGCGGGCCGGGCGCAGCGTCCGGGCCGGCAGCTCAGCGCCGGTCGTCCAGCGGGTCGATGTGCACATGGGTGGACTTCACCCGGGCGGTGGCGGTCACCCCGACCTCGATCCCCAGCTCCTCCACCGCCTCCCGGCTGACCACGGAGACCACCCGGTGCGGTCCGGACTGGATCTCGACCTGGGCGATCACTGCGTCGAGGGTCACCCGGGTGACGATCCCGGCGAACGAGTTCCGTGCGGAGGTCAGCACCTCGCCCGGCATCGGATGCTGTCCCGCGGCACGCTCCTTGGCGAACGCCGCCAGACTCACTCCGTCGAGCACGCGGTTCCCGGCGCCGTCCCGTTCCATCCGCAGCCGGCCGCCGTCGGCCCAGCGCCGGACCGTCTCCGAGCTCACACCCAGCAGCGCCGCTGCCTGACCAATGCTGTACGTCGGCACCCCCGCACTCTAGGGCAGCGGGCGGGACGGCCCGTCACTGCGCGCCGCCCCGCAGCGGCCTCCGCTTCGGGCCCGGTCCGGCGCGGGGGCCGGGTGCGTCCGCCGGTCCAGGGGCGCCGTCCGCCCGTGGACCTCCACGGTGACTGCCGCCCGTGGCCGGGGACATCCGTCGTGGGACGGGCCCGGGTCACCCGTGCGGTGGAAGGGGAGGTGCACCGTGGACGGGAGGGCGCTATGCGGCGTCGGGCGTCGTCCGGCAACCGGAGAGCGGGCCCGGATGGGCCGGTTTACGTCCTCCGGGCCCGGTACGGGCCGCTCCGGTGCGGGCCGCGGGTCCATCCGTGTCGGGCGGGTGCATCCGAACAGAGCAATCCGATCCGCCATCGGTGCGGCTTCCTCACACATGGCGCAATCGCTCGATACGCCCGCCTGCCGAGCTGGCCGATGCGCCATCTGACAAGCACGGCAAGCGAGTTGGCGGACTCAAGGCGCACTGAACACCCATCACACCAACCCGAAAGATTACGATTCGCCCCATTTCTCCTCTTGCGTCCGAATTATGACGATGTGAATCTGGTATCCCATTCGTCGAAAACGGGAGTTGATCGCATGGTTACGGATCGCACAGCGCCGGTCGAGACGGCCGCCCTGGCCGCCGAGGTCGAGGGACTGCTTGAGCCCGCCGAGGCCGACGGTGTTTTCCGCGACACCCGCGAGTGTGGAGGTGCGCTGCTGCTGGCCGCGCTGCTCCTGATCTCGCCCCCCACCCCCCGGCCCAAGACGGACGTTCGCTGAAGCTGAGGGGAAAAGCGTTGGCTGAACAGACGCAGGGAGCAGTCCCGCTGAGCGCTGTGATCGCCGATGCCGCAACCGGGGTCGCCCTCGCCCTGCGGGGTGAGGGCGACCCTTATGCGTTGTCCGGCATTCTGCGGCAGAGTGACGCGCTGAGCCCGGCCGCCGTCCGGGTGCTCGGCGCCGACGCGCTCGCACCGTACGCAATGGACCTTCCCGGGATGCCCGTCGGCGCGGACGACGAAGCGGTGGTCCGGCAGGCGCTCGCGGCCTATCCGCCGGGAGCGGATGCCTCGGAGGTCTCGGTGTGGAGCTACCGGGGCCTGGTCGAGGCCTCGCACGCGTATCTCCCCGGAGGCGCACCGCACTGGCCGTCGCCGCCCGACGCCACGGCCGGCTGGGTCGACCACGACCCCTGGCCCAGGCTTTCGCACCGGGTGTCCCAGCTCGCCGCGCTCGCCCTGCCGGGGCTGGCTCCCGGTCTCACCGAGCAGCTGGCCGTCCGCACCGACGATCTGGCCCGCGGTTTCGTCCGGGCGGTCCGCCGCCGGGACTGGCTGCAGGCGGCCGGCCTGGGGCGCTGGCTGGCGCGGCTGCCGGAGGCGCCGCAGACCCTGGGGCTCGACAGCGGGCTGGCGTTCGTCCGTCAGATGGGTGGCGGTGATCCCCGGGTGACGCTGCATGTGGCGGCGGCCCAGCGCTTCTACGGACGGGGTTGGTGACCGGGGGCCGGGGCGACCCCGGGCTGCTGGACCGGATGGTCCGGGACAGCCTGGGGTGGCTGGACGAGGCACGCCCCTTCTTCCGGCTGCCCCCGAACGTGACCACGGACGCCGATCCGAATCTGACCCTGAAACCCCTCGGTGAGCTGGCCGAACTGACCCAGCTGATCGGGACGCTGCACCCGCGGGACGACATCCGGCAGACGGCCCGCGGACTTTTCGCGTTCGCCTGGAACGAGACCCGCGACGGCGAGCTGTTCGCCGAGCTGATCCGCGGTGAGCCGTTCGCCACCTATCCGGTGGAGCTCTACGGGGTCTTCGCACAGGCCGGGCTGCGCCATGCCGAGGCCGATGCGCTGGTGCGGCTGATGACGCGGCTGCGCGGCTGGCGGGTGGCCCGCGAGGACCACACCCGTACGCTCGGGGTGCTCAACGCGGAGCGGCGGACCGGGCTGCGCCGGCACGCGGACTTCGGGGCGGTGCTCGCCCTGACCGGCCTCGGCCGGCTGCCGGAGCCCTGGGCGCTGGACCGCAAGGCGGCGTACGGCATCACCCACGACGTCTTCCACCTCACCGACTGGGGGCGCAACCGGCAGCGGCTGGCCCCCGAACTCGCCGACTACCTGCGGCTGTGGGTCCCCGCCTGGCTGGAGAACTGGCTGGACGAACAACTGTGGGACCTGGTGGGCGAGTTGCTGGCCGTGACGGCCTGTCTGCCCGCGGCCCCCTATGACGCGCCGGCCTGGCAGCGGCTGGCCGGCGCACAGGCGGCCGACGGCAGTGTGCCCGAGATGGGGGCCGCACCGTCCTCGGGCGACCGGGCCGAGGCGTTCACGGCCTGCTACCACTCCACCCTGGTGACCGCGTTCGCCGCCACCCTCGCCCGTATCGCCTCCGACGAGGCCGAGGCCGGTCCGCCGGCCGGGAACGCGGCGACGGCGGCCGGGCGGACGCCCTGCGAAAGCGAGACTGCCCCGTGACCGTGACGGCCGCATCCCCCGCTCTGCTGCACGGTGTCGGCGACCGGGCCCTGACCTGGCTCGACGAGCACCGTGAGCACTTCCGGCTGACCCCCGAGGACTTCGCCAGCAACGGCGCGGTCGTCGAGCGGCTCAAGCCCATCGGGGAGCTGGCGCTCAATATGCATGTGCTGTTCCGGGAGGGCGTGGCCGGCTCCCGGCAGAAGGCACGGGCCGGGCAGCTGCTGGACTTCACCTGGCGGGAGCTGCTGGACGGCGGGAACGTGCTCGCCCGGCTCCAGCACGACGAGCCGCTCTCCCCGGTGCCGCTGGAGGTCTATGCGACCTTCCACGAACTGGGCCACCGTCATCCGGGGCTGGAGTCCGCGCTGGAGGTGTGCCGGTACACCTCCACCTGGACCGCGCTGGAGATGATGCCCAACCGGCGGCTCGGGGTGCTCAACGCGGAACGCAAGCTGGGCCTGCCGCCGAGCAGCGACTTCGACCAGGCGGTGGCGCGCACCTGGCTGGGACAGCTGCCGGAGCCGTGGACGGTGCAGCTGCACATCGCCTACGACCTCACCCACACCGTCTTCCACCTCACCAACTGGGGCGAGAACCCCGAGCACATCCCCCCGGCCATCGCCGAGTACCTGACGCGGTTCCTGCCCGCCTGGATGGACGACTGGGCCGACCTCGAACACTGGGATCTGCTCGGCGAACTCCTCGTCGTCGACGCCTGTCTGCCGCGGCCCACCCTGGACGCGGAGCTGTGGGAACGGTACGCCGCCGCGCAATCGGCCACCGGCGCGATGCCCATCCAGCGCGCGATGCCGCAGGGCGACCCGGCGCGGGTCTTCGACCTGGTCCACCATCCCACCCTGGTGGCCGCGTTCGCCTCCGCGATGGCCACCTCCCGGGCCATGTCCGCCGTCGGATGAGCCCCGACCGCCCCGGCACCGCGCTCGCCGACCGTCTGGCGGACGCGGTCACCCTGATCGACGCCCCGGACATCGTGCTGGCCGTCACCCGGCGCGGCCGGCGCACCGTGATGACCGGCGGTTCGGCCATGGCGCCGCCCACCCCGCGGCATGCGCTGCGCTACGAGCTGGGATCGCTGTCCAAGACCTTCACCGTGCTGCTGCTGGCCGAACTGGCCCGGGCCGGTGTGGTGTCCCTGGACGATCCGCTCGCGGCCCATCTGCCGGGGCTGGTGCTGCCGCATCCGTCCTCCCGCCGGATCGCCCTGCGGCATCTGGCCACCCACACCTCCGGGCTGCCGCGGATTCCCGCCGATCTGATCGCCGGTGCGCTGGTGCACCCGTACGCCAACGGCTACGCCCGCTACGACACCGAGCGTCTGCTGCACACCTTCGCCCGGACCCGGCCGCGGCACGAGCCGGGCACCCGCTGGCGCTACTCCAACTTCGGGCTGGCACTGCTCGGGCCGGCCCTGTCCCGTGCCGCGGGCGCCGGCTACCCCACCCTGCTCACCGACCGGGTGCTGAAGCCGCTCCAGCTCACCGACACGACGCTGGGCCCCGGCACCACCGGCACCGACGCCATCGGGCACCGGACGAACGGGGTGACGCCGGTGCGCAGCGCCGACATGGGGGCGTTCGTCGCCGCCGGGTCGGTGCGCGCCACCCCGGGCGACCTGCTCACCTACCTCGAGGCGCACCTCTCCCCCGACGACACCCCGCTGGCCGGGCCGCTGCGCGACGTCCAGGTGCCGCAGCTCCGTCGCGGCCTGCGGAAACACGACACCCACACCCTGACGTGGTACCAGCACCCGGCCGCCAACGGCCCGTTGCTCTTCCACGTCGGAGCGACCTTCGGCCAGCAGGCGTTCCTCGGCTACCACCCGGCGTCGCAGACCGGGCTGGTCGCGCTGGCCACCCGCCGCGGCCGGACCTGCAACATGATCACCACTGCCTACGAGCTGCTGTACGGGCTGGCCGGCGACCTCTCGTCGTGAACGGGGCGGCCGCCGTTCACAGGTCGCCCGCCAGAATCCGGGCGAGCGAGGTGCCGGGGCGTTCCTCGCTGGCCCGCTGGAAGAGCTCCGTATAGGCCGCGTCGCCGATCGCCGCGCGGGCCCGCTGCTCACACTCCTCGCGTACGGCGCGCAGTTCGGGGGTGCCGCGCTGCGGATGTCCGACGGTGCGCCAGATGGCCTGGCCGCTTCCGTAGACGTGGGCGGCCGCGGCGCCGTCGCCCTGGGCCGCGACCGCGGCCGCGAGCAGATCCAGGCCGAGCGCGATCCCGAATTTGTCGCCGATGCCCTGCTTGGCGGCGAGCATCGCGCGGGCGTGCTCGGCGGATTCCCCGGGGCGGCCCTGGAACAGCGAGATCAGCGAGAGCTGGTAGTCGGTGTAGGAGCGGGTCCAGTATTCGCCGCGCTCCACACAGCCGCGGCGCAGCTCGGTCGCCTCGGCGCGGGCGCGGGCCAGCTCGCCCAGGCCGGTGAGCGCGAAGATCCGGACGAGCCGGCAGCGCAGCCGTGCGGGAGAGTCGAACGGGTCGTGGGGCAGCGGGCCCAGCACCTGTTCCACGACGGTGTGCGCGGACATCGGGCGGCCGGCGATCAGATGGGTGAGGCCGATGAGGTAGCCGGCCGCCAGCACCGCCTCGGCGTCGTCGGACGCCTGCGCCGCGCGGGCGCACTCCAGGCCCAGGGCGTCGGCCAGCGCCAGATCGCCCTGGAGCAGTACGGCGACGCCGAGCGCCCACAGCGCCCGGGTGCGGGCCGGGCTCGGGCCCGGGTGTGCCGCGAGGGCGCGGGCCACGTAGTCGCGGGCCTCGTGCAGATGGCCGCAGCAGCTCCAGAACAGGCCGATCGAGGCGCTGAGTTCCTGGGCGCGTTCCGGGTCGGTGACCAGGAGGTGGTCCAGTGCGGTGCACAGGTCGACATGGGCGTCGGCGACCCGGCGGTACCAGCTGACCTGTTCGGGGCCCAGCCAGCCCAGTTCCGCGCGGCGGCCGAAGTCGGCGAAGTGTGCGGCGTGCCGGCCGGCGAGGGCGGTCACCTCGCCCAGTTCCGCGAGCCACATCCGGCCGTACTCGCGCAGGGTGTCGAGCATGCGGAAGCGGGTGCCCTCGCGGGTGAGCACCGATTTGGCGGCCAGCGCGGCCAGGGTGCTGCGTACCCCCGGTCCGGTCAGCGGTCCCCCGGCGCACACGGCAGCGGCGGACTCCGCGTCGAAGGTGCCGCGGAAGACGGACAGCCGGGCCCACAGCAGCCGTTCCAGCGGTGCGCACAGCTCGTGGCTCCAGCCGATGGCGCAGCGCAGCGTCCGGTGCCGCGGCGGCCGTACCGTTCCGCCGGCGGGGTCGAGGGTGTCGAAGCGGGAGGTGAGCCGCTCGGCGATGCGCTCGACGGAGCTGTGCGCCAGCTGGGCGCCGGCCAGTTCCAGGGCCAGTGGGATGCCTTCGAGGCGGCGGCAGATGACGGCGGCGGCCTGGGCGTGCAGCCCGGTGGTGAGCCGCAGTCCGGGGGCGGCGGCGCCGGCCCGCTGGGTGAACAGGGTCAGGGCGTCGTTGTCGCCGGTGCACGGCAGCGGGCCGATCTCGGTGGTCCACTCGCCGACGATGTCCAGCGGCTGCCGACTGGTGACCAGCACGGTCACGGCGGGGGCGGCGGTCAGCAGATCGCCGAGGAGGTCGCGGCAGGCGTCGACGAGGTGTTCGCAGGAGTCCAGCACCAGCAGCAGCCGTTTGTCGGCGAGCCATTCGCACAGTGCGGCCACCGGGGTCCGGGAGGTGTGGTCGGCCAGGCCGACGGCATCGCAGACACCGGCCACCAGCAGTCCGTCCCCTTGGAGGGGCCACAGATCGGCCCAGCAGACGCCGTCGGGAAACCGCGCCGCCGCCGCACGCGCGGCCCGCATCGCGATCCGGGTCTTGCCCACGCCACCGGGTCCGGTCAGCGTGATCAGTCGGTGCTCCGTCAACTCGTCGTCGATCCTGCGCAGTTCGGCCTGCCGGCCGACGAAGCTGGTCGACTCCTCGGGAATGTTGCTCGCCACCGGCCCAGTCTGCCCCAGCCGGGCGGATCCCACGGCCCGGTGGGGGCAGCGGGCCGGGGCACGAGGTTGACGGCCGCCGGCCGGGCGGCGGCTGCGCCGTCAGGGCGTGACGACGGGGAAGGTGGGTTCCGGCGTGCCGAGCAGGCCCAGGAGCTGGTGCAGGGCCCCCGATTCGCCGTCCTGGGCGGCGTCGCCCGGCCCCTGGCCGGTGAGCAGGCCGAGCAGCTGGGGCTTGGTGAGGGTCAGGGTCAGGTCCGGGGTGCGTTCCCCGGGCGGGGCGGGGGCGCCGGGCGCACTGACGTAGGTGAGCGCCCCGTGGGACAGCGTCAGCTGCCAGGTGCGGTCCTCGTCGGGGAGGTAGAGGTCGAGGGTGAGCGCGGTGGACCAGGCCCGGGGGCCGTCGACACGGAGGGCGAGCGCGTCGAGGAGCTGGTCGACGGTCAGCGCCAGGGCGAGGTCGGGGTGGACGGTGTCCGGCGCCGCCTCGGCGAGGCTGCCGCGCAGCTCCATGGCGCCGGTGAGGTAGACGTTGCGCCAGATGCCGTTCTCGGCTCCGTAGCCCAGCCGTTCGTAGACGAGGGCCAGTTCGCGGCGGGCGCGGAGGTTCTGCGGGGCGGTGAAGACGGCGTGGTTGAGGAGGGTGGCGGCGAACCGCAGATCGCCGTCGGCGGCGTAGCGCTTGCCCGCGTCGACGGTGGCCTCGACGCCGCCCAGGGTGTCGACATAGCGCCGGGCCTGTTCGGCCGGCGGATGCTCCCACAGATGGGCGGGGTTGCCGTCGAACCAGCCCAGGTAACGCTGGTGGACCGCCTTGACGTTGTCGCTGAGCGAGCCGTAGTAGCCGTGGTGGGCCCAGACCTGCTCCAGGTCCGGCGGCAGCCGCAGCTCCTCGGCGATCTCGGCGCCGGTGAGGCCCTCGTTGAGCAGCCGGAGCGTCTGGTCGTGCAGGTAGGCGTACACATCGCGCTGGTCGGCCAGCAGGGTGCGGACGCGGTCCTTGCCCCAGGTCGGCCAGTGGTGGGAGGCGAACGCGACCTCGGCCTCGTCGCCGAAGAGGGCGAGCGCCTCGCCCAGGTGCCGGGACCAGGCGCGGGCGTCGCGGACGGCGCCACCGCGCAGCGTCAGGATGCCGTGCAGGGTGTGGGTGGCGTTCTCGGCCAGGCAGAGGGCCTGGTGCGCGGGGAAGCAGAAGTTCATCTCCGCGGGTGCCTCGGTGCCGGGGGTGAGCTGGAAGACGAGGCGGATGCCGTCGACGATCTCCTCCTGGCCGGTGCGGGTGATGTCGACGGTCGGCGGGATGAGGGTCGTGGTGCCGGTGGAGCGGGCGGCGCCCAGTCCGCAGCCGATCTGGCCGGCCGGCCCCTTGGGGAGCTCCGACCCGTACATGTAGACGGCCCGCCGGTTCATCGCCGTACGGGCATAGATGCCGTCACCGACCGCGTGGGCCAGGAAGCCGGCCGGGGCGAGCACCGGTACGGGGTGGTGGCCGGGCGGCAGCACACCGCGCCCGCCGCCGAAGTGCGCGCTGTGCGAATGGGTGTAGATCAGGCCGGTGACGGGCCGGTCACCGCGGTACTTGCGGTAGAGCTCCAGGGCCGCGGCGGCGGTCTCGGTGGAGAGCAGCGGGTCGATGACGAGGACGCCGTGGTCGCCCTCGACCAGCGTCATATGGGAGAGGTCCAGACCACGCGCCTGGTAGATACCGTCGGTGACCTCGTACAGACCCTGCCGGCTGACCAGGCGGCCCTGCCGCCAGAGGCTCTCGTGCGCGGTGTCGGGGCAGTTCCCGGCCAGGAAGCCATAGGCTTCCGCGTCCCAGATCACCCGGCCGTCGTCCGCCGTGACCTGGGGCGGGTCGAGCGCGGCGATGAAGCCACGGTCGGCGTCGGCGAAGTCCTGGTGGTCATCCACGGGTACAGCGGTCACGGGGCGCTACCTCTCCGGGGCGGCGGGCCACAGTCGGAAGACCCATGTCACTGATTTAACCCAATCTGCCGGGTTGCCGCATGCGTGCGGGTGCCCACCGCGGCCCGCCCGCGGGCGGGCCGTGCGACACCTCGCGGGCCGACGCGTTACGGGTGCGGCTCGGCCGGGCACAACTACGCAGGCGCCACTGCATCCTTGACGCCTTGGCCGGACAGCCCGGCTTCGCGCGATCACCGGACGGGCGTCCCGGCCCTCCGGCCCCGGTCGCACGGCGCGGCCGTCCGTACGACCGGGAGAGGAGGGACACCCCTGTCCCCGCACCACGACCGCGCTTTCGGTGAGCTCACCGAGCCGTTCCGGCACGGCTCCGCCCGCCGCCCCGATCCCCGTTCCCCGTTACGCCGCACGGCCCGGCCGTGGCCGTCCCACCGCCTCGCCTGGCTGTTACCGGCCGTCGCGGCGGGCAGTCTGGCCGCCGGTATCGCGCTGCCCCACGGGCTGCTCCTCGCGACCGGGCTGGTGCTGGCCGGCCTGCTGGGCCAGCTCTCCATGAACGGCCGCGACCGGCGCTGACCAGGGGCCCGGGCGATGCCTGAGCCCCGGCCCCGTACGGCCGGGTCTCTGCCCCGGCCCCGTACGCCGCACCGCGCTCCCGCACGCACAGCCGCCGGTCACCTGCCCCGTCAGAGGCAAGCGGCCGGCGGCTTTTTCACGCCCCCGGAGGGAGCGCGCTCAGGTGCCGCGGCGGCTCTTTGCGGCCGCGCCGACACACATGGCGCCGAGCAGGAAGGTCAGGGCACCGATGACGACGTTGTTCCAGATCACGCCGGCGTCCGGAGAGCTGCCGACGATCCACGGCGAGATGATCATCCATACGCCGATCGCGCACATCGCACCGCTCAGCCCGTACATCCGCTCAGGTGCCACGGTGAATCCGACCGCCATCAGGGCGATCGCGATGCCGAGGATGAGGTTGTGCACCATGAGCGCCGGCTGTGCGGCGAAGAAGTGGAGGATCCACGGGGAGACGGCGCAATACAGGCCGACCAGGAGCACCGGTCCGTCGACGAGGACCACATCACGCCCGCCGAGCACCCGCTCATACCGCGCCTGCATCTCAGAAGCATCGGGGTGACCTGCGAGATCTCCCCTGTGGTGTGAGACGTCGGCCATGCGACTCGCCTCCTTCGTTCGCAAACCGGCCGTTTCGCGTGGCATCTGGCCACGCATCTTTATGATGCGCTTATGTCGCCTTTATGTGTAGTTCAGGGGGCAGGTGAATTTTAAAGTTTTCCGGTCGCACTGCTGTCACCTGCGGCTCAGCTCCCACCCCAGCCCCAGATTCCAGCGCCCGCCCCGGCCGCTCAGCTCGGTCACGGTCAGCGGCCGGACATCCAGCCGCCAGAACACCTCCGCCGGGACCCGCAGGGCGCACACCGCCGCGGCGCGCACCACATCCGGCTCAACGACGGCCAGCACCCGGCCCGCGTCCGGCGCCAGCCGTGCCAGCCAGTCCGCGATCCGGTCACACAGCTGCCGCAGCGACTCCCCGCCGTGCCCGGCGAAATCCGGGTCCGCGAGCCAGGCGGAGACCGCGGCCGGTTCGGCGTCGGCGACCTCGGCCAGCGTCCGCCCGCGCCAGCCGCCCATCGCGCAGCCCGCCAGCTCCCCCGCGGGCCGCACCGGCAGCCCGAGCCCCTCGGCCGTGCGGCGGCACCGGACGGAGGGCGAGGCGAAGACCCGGTCGGCGGGCGGCAATGCTCCGGCGGCGGCCCGGACCCGGCGCAGCCCGGCCTCGTTCAGCGGACCGTCGTCATCGAAGCGCACCTCGCGCTGGGCGTCCCCCGCGGCCGGTGAGACCAACATCACCCGAGTTGTCATGTCCTCTCCTCTCGCTCCGCTCCGGGACGGCAACCCGCAGGCGGCACAAGGGAGTTGCCCGGAGGGCGCGCCCTGCCCTGCGCCTCTCCGCCCCCTCCGCGGCCTTGGCCGGGCGGTCGGTTCGCGGTACCTTCCCGATGATATTGACGACGACATGACGGAAGCCGGTGAGATCCCGGCGCGGTCGCGCCACTGTATGTCCGGTTTTGAACGGCCCCACCAGGCCGGGACCGGGCGAGCCAGACCCGGCATGTCGTAACGCACTCCAACGAACAGGGACGCGAGTTCCCCCGCACAGGAGGTCCTGCCATGGCTCAGACCATCGCACCCCCGGCCACCGGCGCCGTCGCCCCGGCCCCCATCCCCCTCAAGGCCATCGCTCCGTGGGCGCTTTTCGTCGGCGTCCTGATGCTGGTTCTGCTGTACTTCATCGGCGCCGAGCAGGGCGCCACCTCGCTGCTCTCGGGTACGGACGTCCACGAGTGGGTCCACGACGGGCGTCATCTCCTCGGCTTCCCCTGCCACTGATCGGACGTAGCTCCCATGAACTCCGTCACCATCAGAAACCTTCTGGTGCGTGGGATGCTCGCCGGTCTGGCCGCCGGTCTCCTGGCCCTCGTCGTCGCCTATCTGCTGGGCGAACCGAAGGTGGATGCCGCCATCGCGTTCGAGGATGCGCACAGCCACGAACACGGGATGGAGGTCGTCAGCCGCGGTCTGCAGTCCACGGCGGGGCTGGCGACCGGCGTACTGGTCTACGGCGTGGCGCTCGGCGGGATCGCCGCACTGGTCTTCTGCTTCGCCCTGGGGCGGATCGGCCGGTTCGGTGCCCGCACCACGGCGGCGCTGCTCTCCGGCGCCGCGCTGCTGGTCGTCTACCTCGTACCGTTCCTCAAGTACCCGGCCAATCCGCCGGCCGTCGGTGACCCCGACACCATCGGCACCCGCACCGCCCTGTTCTTCCTGATGATGCTGCTCGGCATCCTGCTGGCCGTCTCCGCCACGCTCCTCGGCCGGCGGCTGGCCCCGAAGCTGGGCAACTGGAACGCCACGGTCGTGGCCGGCGCCGCGTTCGTGGTCGCCATCGGCCTCGCCTATGCGTTCCTGCCGGGTTACGACAACGTGCCCGCGGGCTTCCCCGGCACGCTGCTGTGGGAGTTCCGGCTGTCGGCGCTCGCCGTCCAACTGGTGCTGTGGACCGCCTTCGGGCTCGTCTTCGGCCACCTCGCGGAGCGCGTCGTCCCGGCACGTCGGGAGGCCCCCGCGGCCGAGGCGGCACCCGCCGTCTCCTGACCCGCCGGCTGTACGCAGCCACCGAGGGAGGGCCCGCGACCTCGTGTCGCGCGCCCTCCCTCGTGGTGTGCGGGGCGGGTGCGGTCCGCGTCAGGTCAGACCATGGATGCCGTCCAGATGGGGCAGATCGTGGTCGAGGCGCTCCCGTTTGGCGCGGAGGTAGCGGATGTTCTCCGCACGGGGCGGCATCAAAAGCGGGACCTGTTCGTCGACGGCGATACCGTGCGCCAGCAGCGCCTCGCGCTTCCGCGGGTTGTTCGACAGCAGCCGCACGGACCGGACGCCGAGGTCCTGCAGGATCTCCGCCGCGGCCCCGTACTCCCGGGCGTCGACCGGCAGCCCGAGCGCGATGTTCGCCTCGACCGTGTCGAGCCCGTCCTCCTGGAGCCGCATCGCGCGGAGCTTGGCCAGCAGCCCGATACCTCGGCCCTCATGCCCCTGGAGATAGACCAGAATGCCGCGCCCGGCCGCCACGATCTCGCGCAGCGCCGCGGACAATTGATCGCCGCATTCACAGTGCGTGGACGCGAAGACATCACCGGTCAGGCATTCCGAATGCACCCGGGTCAGCACCGGCTCCGGCACGACGACATCGCCGTGGACCAGAGCCACTTGCTCGATACCGGTACGGCGGTCCAGATAGCCGACGGCGAGAAATTCGCCGTAGGTCGTGGGCAGCCTGACCGTCACCACCTGTTCCACGCCCGGCTTTTGGCCGAGGGCATCATCGATTGCGACACGGAGGTCGGCGCCGGCTGAGTCGTCGGGGTCCATCATGGCGCGATCGTACCCGCGCGGCTAAATGATCGGCAGAACTCACTCATAAAGACAACAAGTATGCTGCGACGCCGTGACAACCGATGCCGTGACAACCACGACTCCGCGAGTCGGCGACGAAAGGCCGCAGCATCCCATGACCGCTTCGGGACACCCGACTCCGGCCCCCGGCCCGCTGCCCGCGGACACCACCGAGGACGTACGGGCACGGCGGCCGACGATGGCCGTGCTGCCCATCGGCAGCTTCGAACAGCACGGCGCCCACCTGCCGTTGACCACCGATACCGTGATCGCCTGCACCATCGCCCGGGAGGTGGCGGCCGGCCGGCCGGTCCAGGTGCTGCCGCCGCTGACGGTGTCCTGTTCGCACGAACACGCCGACTGGCCGGGGACCGTCAGCATTTCGGCGCGCACCCTGCACGCGGTCGTCACGGACATCGCCGATTCGCTGGGCCGGTCCGGTATCGACACCCTGATTCTCATCAACGGACACGGCGGAAATTACGTCCTGCGCAATGTCGTTCAGGAATCTGCCGGGCGCGGGGTACGGATGGCACTGTTCCCCGGATCGGCCGACTGGGACGCGGCGCGCACCCGGGCCGGGGTGGTGACACCGTCGCACACCGATATGCATGCGGGCGAGGTCGAGACGTCCATTCTGCTGTATGCCCATCCCGAATTGGTCAAGGAAGGCTATGAATCGGCGGATTGCATCGCCGATGACCGGAAGCAGCTGCTGACCCTGGGCATGTCGGCCTATACCGAATCCGGCGTCATCGGACGGCCGTCGCTGGCGTCCGCCGCGAAGGGCCGGGAATTGCTGGCCGGGCTGGCCGAGGCATTCGGCGAATATGCCGCGCTCTTCGACGGCGGGGGTGGCAGCCGATGACTGAGGTACTCGACGCGGCGGCCGCCTGGGACCGGCTGCGGCGCATCCGTACGGCGGACGAGGCCGGTGCCGCCGGGCTGAGGGCGGACGGGGACGGCGGGCTGCGCTGGGGGCCGCCCGCAACCCCCGAGGCGGTGGAACTCGCCGACCGCTATCTGCCGCTCTGCCTGGCCGGCCCGCGGGTCGCGTTCGCCCAGCTCGGGCAGAGTCTGGACGGCTTCATCGCGACCCGTACCGGCGATGCCGACTATGTCACCGGCCCCGAGGACCGCTGCCACCTGCACCGGCTGCGCGCGCTGTCGGACGCGGTGCTCATCGGGGCCGGAACCGCCGCCTCGGACGATCCGCAGCTGACCGTACGCGCCTGTGCGGGCGACAACCCGGTGCGGGTGGTGCTCGATCCGCGGGGCCGGGTGCCGCAGGGCAGCGGGGTGTTCACGGACGGCGCCGCGCCGACGCTGTGGGTGGTGGGGCCGGAGGTCACCACCACGACCCCAGGCGCCGGGGTCGAGGTCCTGGCGCTGCCGGACGCCGCCGCGTTCGCCCCGGCGCGGCTGCTGGCGGTGCTGGCGCGGCGCGGGCTGGGCCGGGTACTGATCGAAGGGGGCGGGGTGACCGTGTCGCGGTTCCTGCGGGAGCGGGCGCTGCACCGGCTGTACGTCACCGTCGCACCGGTCCTGCTCGGCGACGGCATCCCCGGCCTGCGGTTTCCCGGCACGCCCGTGATGCGGGAGGCGTTGCGCCCGCCGCTGCGGCGCGCCCTGCTCGGCGAGGACACGCTCTTCGAGCTCGAACTGCGGGCGGACGGCGTGCCGTCCGAGGAGGCGGCGGAGGAGGGCGTCGCCGAAACGGGGGCGGCGCCGGCAGGCCCTTAGCTGACCCCGCGCCGCTCCGCGTGGACCTGCGACGCCTCGTGCCGCACTCCCCCGGCCACTCGCCGCGGGGCCTTTGCGCCCCGTTGCCGGATGATCCCCGTACCCGCCGCGGTACGGGGATGCCGGTCCGCCGTGTGCGGCAGGGGACTCGGTGTCGCAGGCTCCGCCGCGGAGAGCGGAGTGACCCGTCCGAGCAGCACCGCGGCGCCCGGGAGGCCGGCGGCGAAGGCGAGGACGCCGTAGATCACGGCGGTGGTGAGGCCCTGCGCGGCGCCCAGCCCGGCGGCGCCGAAGGCCCAGGCCGCGACGCCTTCCCGGGGGCCCCAGCCGCCCACGTTCACCGGCAGCGCCATCGCGAGCAGCGCCAGCACCACCAGCGGCACCAACTCGGCGGTCGGTGCGGTGACTCCGGCGACCCGGGCGGCCAGCACGAACATCCCGAGGTAGCCGGCCAGCACCGCCATCGACGAGAGCGCGACGCCCGGCCAGACGCCGCGGGCCAGCAGGCCCTGGCGTGCCTCGGCCAGTACGGTGCGCAGGGCGCGTGCACCACGGGAGGCACCCCGGCGCCGGCGAAGCACGACGGCCAGCGCCGCCACCAGCACGACCACCGCGGCCACGGACAGGGCCACCGCGGGCGAGGCGAGGAAGCGGGTGACCGGCGCCAGGACCGGCGACGGCCGGACGAGCAGCACCACCGCCCCGGTGACGAGCAGGACGACCTGGCCGGCGGTCCGTTCCAGGGCCACCGCGCGGACGCCCCGGCCCAGATCGCCGGAGCTGCGGCCGTGATGGACGGCGCGGTGCACATCGCCCAGGACCCCGCCGGGCAGCGCCGCGTTGAGGAACAGCGCCCGGTAGTAGTCGGCGACGGCCCGGCCGAGCGGCAGCCGCAGGCCGAGGCCGCGGGCCACCAGACACCAGCGCCAGGCACTGCACACCGTGGTCAGCACGCCGATGGCGAGCGCGGCCGACAGGGTGGCGGCGTCGATCCGGCGCAGTCCGTCCAGGAAGGCCTGCGACCCCAGATGCCACACCAGCGCCACCAGGATGCCCAGCCCCGCGAGCATCCTGAGCCACGCCACCCAGCCGGACCGCTTCATCAGGCGCTCCCGGACGGGTGCCGGGGCAGCGCCAGCAGATCGGTGTGGTGCACCGCCACGCTCAGCTCGCCCGCCGCGCACTCCTCCAGCCGCCGCCGCAGATACGCGACGGCCTCGGGCGCCAGCTCGGGCCGCTGGGCGTGCGCGGCACCTACCCAGCCGCGCAGCCATTCGGCGATCAGCGCGGATTCGGCGGAGCTGAGGCGCCACGGACTGGACTGCACCACCACCGTCGCACCGCGCCGTTCGAACGCCGCGGCCGCCGCCGCGACCGCGTCCGGACCGAGCAGTGCCCGGCCCTGATCCGTACGCCGCTGATGGTCGTTGAAGGCGTCGGCGAGCTCGGCGTCGAACGGATCGGCCGGGGCCAGCTCGACCCGTCCGGCGACGGAGAGGGCCAGCAGCACCGGGGTGCCCGCGCCCACACAGGCCTCGGCGAGGTTCTCCACCTCGTCGTGGGTGAGCAGGTCGAGCAGCGCGGAGGCGGTGATCAGCGAGGTGCCGGCGAAGTCGGCGGCGGTGAGGGCGGCCAGGTCGCCGCGTGCGGTGGTGGCGGTGACGGGCGTGCCGTCGGCGGCGGTCACCGGCATCCGCGCCCCGGCGAGGGCGAGCAGATCGGGGTCCAGGTCGTGCAGCACCCACTGCTGCGGGCCGGGCAGCCGCACAGCGAGCCAGCGCCCCATCGAGCCGATGCCACAGCCGAGATCGCGGATCACCAGCCGGCGCTCGCCGCCGGGCGGACCCGGCGCGGGCCGTTCCGCAAGCCACGCGCGCAGCGGGCGCAGCAGCTCGGGCGCCCGCGCCGCGGCGTCCGCGCGCTCCCGCAACTCCAGCCACCGCGGCGCGAATCGAGGCCTGTCGGGCGCGCTCATCGCGTGCCCCGGGGCTCGTGCCGGAGCCGTTCCAGCACCCCGGCCAGACTGTGCGACGTCATCTCCCACCCCTCCAGCATGGCACGCCGTGCGCGCGCCGAACTCCTGATCCGGTCCCGCAGTTGTGGATCGCCGAGCCAGCCGCGCAGCGCCTCGGTGAGCGCCTCCGGCCGGCCGGGCGGGACGAGCAGACCGGGCACCCCGCCGTCGGGCGCCCGCCCCACCGCTTCCGGTACGCCGTCCACCGCCGTCGCCAGCACCGGAATCCCGCGCGCCAGCGCCTCGGTGACGACCATGCCGTAGGTCTCGGCGTACGAGGTGAGCACCAGCAGGTCGGCGGCGGCATAGCTCGCCTCCAGGTCCGCGCCCGCCCGCGGCCCGGTGAAGGTGATCCGGTCGTCGAGGCCGAACTCGCTGACCTGGCCGCGGAGTTGGGCAACGTAGCCGGGATCGCGGCCGAGCGCGCCGACGCAGGCGCAGCGCCACGGCAGCTCGGCGACACCGGCCAGTGCGTCGATCAGCCGGTGCTGCCCCTTGCGCGGGGTGACCGCGGCGACGCAGAGCAGCCCGGTCGCGCCGTCGGTGCCGGGCGCGAGGGGCGCCGGGTCGACGCCCGGCCGGACGGCGTGCACCCGCTCGGGCGCCAGTCCGTGGTGGGTGACGAGCCGGCGGGCGGCCCAGTCACTGGTGGCCACGACGGCCTCCACGGTGTGCAGCGCGCGGTGTTCCAGGGCGTCCAGCTCGGCGGCCGGGGCGGGGTCGAGGCCGGTCTCGTCGCCCAGCGGGAGGTGGACCAGGACGGCGAGCCGCAGCCGCGCCGCCTCGGGGGCGAGGATCTCGGGGACACCGCAGGCGACCAGCCCGTCGAGGAGGACCACGGCGCCGTCCGGCAGCGCCGCCAGCCGTCCGGCAAGCCCGGCGCGTGCGGTGGCGTCCGGCCGGGGCCAGCTGCCGGGCAGCGGATACGGCTGTATGTGCCAGCCGGCGGCCGGGAGGTCGCGGCACACCCGGCGGTCATAGGTGTTGCCGCCGCTGGGTGCCGCCGGGTCGTCGATGTCACCGGGCAGAACGAAGTGCACCACCCGCTGTGCAGCGGGGGCGCCGGTGCGGGTCACAGAGTGCGCTCGTACGTCGCCCAGGCGATGTGTGACTCATGCAGGGTGACCGACAGTCCGGCCAGCTCGCGGGCGCCCTCGCCGAGGTTGCCCGCCTCGATGCGGTCGGCGAGCCGGTCGGCGATGACCTTGGCCAGCGCCTCGGTCGAGGTGTTGATGCCGGCGAAGGCGGGCTCGTCGTCGAGGTTGCGGTAGTTCAGCTCCCCGACCACGGCGCCGAGTTCCCGGGTGGCCAGACCGATGTCGACGACGATGTTGTCGGCGTCGAGCTCCGGGCGGCGGAAGGTCGCGTCCACGATGAAGGTCGCGCCGTGCAGACGCTGCGCGGGGCCGAAGACCGCGCCACGGAAGCTGTGGGCGACCATCAGGTGATCGCGGACGGTGATGCTGAACAAAGCCGGTTCCTCCGGTGTGATGTCGGTCTCAGTGGGGGGTGTCGCCGGGGGCGACGTCAGGGTGGTTCCGGGTGGGGTGTCAGCCGTCGGCCGGCGCGTACCGGATGCGGTGGCAGAGCGCCGGGAGGTCGCCGGAGACGAGCCGGGGCAGCACGCCCGGCAGCTCCTCGAAGGCGGACTCGCCGGTGATCAGCGCGTCGAAGGCGGGGTCGGCGAGCAGGTCCAGGGCGAGGGCGAGCCGGTCGGCGTAGGTACGCCGGGCGCGGCGGGCCGGGGAGACCGCACCCACCTGGCTGCTGCGGACGACCAGCCGGCGGGAGTGGAAGGCCTCCCCCAGCGGCAGGCTGACCTGCCGGTCCCCGTACCAGCTCAGCTCGATGACGGTGCCCTCCGGGGCGAGCAGTTCGAGCGCACGGGTCAGCCCCTCCTCCGTGGCGCTGGCGTGCACGACGAGGTCGCAGTCGCCCAGGGCGTCCTGCGGCAGCGCGAAGTCCACACCCAGTGCCCTGGCGGTCGCCTCCCGCGCGGGATCGGCGTCCACCAGCTGCACCCGGACCGCGGGGTAGCGGGCGAGGACCGCGGCGACGCTGCAGCCCACCATGCCCGCGCCGATCACCGCGATCCGGTCGCCGACCAGCGGCGCGGCGTCCCACAGGGCGTTCACCGCGGTCTCCACGGTGCCGGCCAGTACGGCCCGCGAGGCGGGGACGGAGCCGGGTACCGGGGTGACCGCGCTCGCCGGGACGACATAGTGCGTCTGGTGCGGATAGAGGCAGAAGACCGTGCGGCCCAGCAGCGCGGACGGCCCTTCCTCGACGACGCCGACGTTGAGGTAGCCGTATTTGAGGGGTGCCGGAAAGTCGCCCTCCTGGAAGGGCGCCCGCATCACGGAGTGCTGGCTCGCGGGGACGCCGCCGCGGAAGACCAGGGTCTCCGTTCCGCGGCTCACTCCGGAACACAGTGTGCGCACCAGAACCTCGTCGGCACCGGGGTCCGGCAGGGGTACCTTCCGGATTTCACCCTGACCTGGAGCGTTTATCCAAAACGCACAAGCGACGCGCGGCATCGGAATCCTCCTGGACGCTCCGGCGACGATTCGTCGATGCTGGGGATCATGAGAACGCCGTCACCCTACGCGGCACCTCTCGACTCCGCCACACATCCCGGGAGGCATGGTGGCCGTACAAGAGCGTTACGACACAAGGCCGTTCGGACCGGACATTACGGCGGGCACGGGAGTGCAGCTGCTCGTTGTGGAAGCGCTCCGCCGGGTGGCCGGTCTGGGCACCTTCGGGTGGCTCACGGGTGGTGTGTTCGCCGTGGCCACCTGGGTGGTGCTCACCCTCGCGCTGCGCCGTTCCTGGACCCCGTCGTTCGGCATGGCCAACCGCGTCACACTGGCCCGCACGATCCTGGTCGGCGGGGTGACCGCGCTGGTCGCGGACTCCTTCGAGCGGCCGGTGCCGGTCGCGGTGCTGGTCACGCTCGCCGCGGTGGCGCTGGCCCTGGACGCCGTGGACGGTCAGGTGGCCCGGCGCACCGGCACGGTGACCCCGCTGGGGGCGCGCTTCGACATGGAGGTCGACGCCTTCCTCATCCTGGTGCTCTGTGTCTATCTCGTGCCGCCACTGGGCGCGTGGGTGTTGTGCATCGGCCTGATGCGCTACGTCTTCGTCGCGGCGTCCTGGGTCTGGCCGTGGCTGAGCGGCGGGCTGCCGCACAGCATGGCCCGGAAGACCGTGGCGGCGCTGCAGGGCGTGGTGCTGGTCGTGGCCGCAGCCGGGGTGCTGCCGCGGGCCGCCGCGGCCACGGCGGTGAGCGGGGCGCTGGCGCTGCTGGTGTGGTCCTTCGGGCGGGATGTCGGCTGGCTGTGGCGGGTGCGGGGGTTCGCGGGCGGCCCGGCAGTGGCGCCCGGCCGCGATCCGGCCGGAGCCGGTCTGGCCGCTATGTCCCGGCGTGCCGGCCCAGATAGATGACGAGCACCAGGAACACCAGCAGCAGATGGCTGACGACGACGTAGAGGAACAGCCGTCGCCACAGGCTGCGCCGGGGAGCCGGGTGGGTGAGCAGCACCGCGCCGGACAGCCGCGCGAGCTGGGTCCCGGGGCGGACCGCGGTCGCCCGGGGCCGCCGGACGCCACAGCGTGCCGAGGGGTGCGGGCGGGCGGTGCCCTGCGGGCAGGCCGGGCCGCGGCCGGGTGCCGTACGGATCGTGCCGCGCCCGGAGGGGCGCCCCCGGCAGGGCCGTACGGTGCCCGGACCGGAGGGGCTGGGTATGCAGGTGCGGGAGCGGACCGCCCGCCAGGGCGGCGGCCCCTTACGCCGTGGCGTACCGGACATCCGCGCTCACCCCGTTCCGGTGGGGCGCGGGGAGGCGGATGCCGTCCGGTCACCGTTCGTGGAGCGGAGCGGGCGGATCACGAGACCGCCCCCACCCCGCCGGCCGCCGGCACCCCGTCGGCCGTCGGCCGGGTGCGGGGCTCGGCCTGCCGGAGTTCGGTGAGGAGCGCGTGCTGTCCGGCGAGGACCTCGGAGAGGACCCGGCGGGCGGCCCGCAGCAGCTCGGTGACCTCGTCGCCGGCCAGCTCGTAGACGACGGTGGAGCCACTGCGGGTGGCCGTCACCAGGCCCGAGCGGCGCAGCACAGCGAGCTGCTGGGAGAGCGCGGAGGGCTCCACGCCGATCGCGGCGAGCAGCCCGCGCACCGGCATCGGGCCGCCCTGGAGGAGTTCCAGCACCCGGATACGGACCGGATGGCCCAGCATCCGGAAGAAATCGGCCTTGGCCTGACAGACCGGGAACCGCGCACCGTTCATGTCCGCGCCCCGCTCCCGGGAGCAGCCGCGGCGCACCCCGCACACACCCGTTCCCCTGCCGATCCGGCGAAACCGCCCACGCATGTCCTCCGCGTTCAGGCCGCACGGCCATCGCGTCATCTGTTGAATTGCGGAATTCTGCAACTGTAGACGACGGGGGCGGGCCACTTGAATGGGTGCGGCGGAAAACCGGGGGTGCGGGGAGGCACGCGGGCTCGGCCGGCGCGTCCCGCACCGTCCGCTCACCACCGGACCGCCCCGCCGGCCGAACTCCGCGGCAGCCGCGCGCAGTTGCGGTACGGGCCGACGAGACGGCCGAGGTCGGACGCCGGGAGGGCGGACCTGCGCCGGCCGCGGGTCCCGGCCCCCCGGTGCACCCCGCCCCCTGTTCCGGTGGACGGCTTCGTCCCTCAACCACGTAGCCTTGCCCATGACTTCACTGGTCAGGCACACCACCATCGACTGCACCGACGCCTACCGTCTGGCGAGCTTCTGGGCGAAGGTGCTGGACGGCTCCCTCGCCGAGGACGGTCTGCCGGGCGACCCG
The DNA here is from genome assembly GCF_042746015.1 of Streptomyces sp. NPDC058773. Taxonomy (NCBI): domain Bacteria; kingdom Bacillati; phylum Actinomycetota; class Actinomycetes; order Kitasatosporales; family Streptomycetaceae; genus Streptomyces; species Streptomyces sp. NPDC058773. The sequence continues at coordinate 72,243 of NZ_JBHYPE010000015.1, read as the reverse complement.
GAGGCCACGGTCCCGGCCGCGGGCGCCGCCCTGCTGTTCATCGCGGTGCCCGGGGCCAAGGCCGGCAAGAACCGGGTGCACCTGGATCTCCAGCCGCAGGACCGCAGCCGCGACGAGGAGGCCGAACGGCCCGTCCCGTCCGCCCGCCGGTGGTCGGCCACGGGCTGAGCCTGCCTCAGCCCTGCGGGGAGCGGGCGGCGGCGAGCCGCTCCTGTGCCTCGGCGAGGTCCTCCTCGGTCGGGGCGTCGTCCTGGGTGAGGGCGCGGCGCCAGTACCCGCTGAAATCGATCTGCCGCTTGCCGACACCGCGCTCCCCGGCCAGATGACGCCGGAGCGCACGGACCGCGCCCGCCTCGCCGGCCAGCCAGGCGAAGACCTCCCCGGGCGGGAAGGTGAGGGCGCGCACGGCCGTCGGCAGGGCGTCATGGCGCCCGTCCGCGTGCACCCACCGCACGGTGAGATCCGCCCGGGTCGTGAAGCGCTGCTCATCGGCCGGGCCGGGCACCTCGATGCAGGCCAGCGCGCGGGCACCGGCCGGCAGTGCCTCGACGAGGGAGCCGATGGCCGGCAGCGCGGTCGCGTCGCCGGCCAGCAGCAGCCAGTCGGCCCGGTCGAGGGGCAGCGGCCTGGCGTACGCGGCGACCGGGCCGTACCGGGCGAGGAGGTCGCCCACGGTGGCGGAGGCCGCCCACCGGGTCGCCGGGCCGGCCGTCTCCGCCGTGCCGTGCAGCACGAAGTCGACGGTGATCCGGTGCCGGACGGGGTCGTGGGAGCGCACCGTGTAGCTGCGCATCCACGGCCGTTCGTCCTCGGGAAGGGCCAGGTAGGCCTGGTACCAGCCCATCGCGTCGTCGGCGGGGGTGTCGGGCAGCCGGGGCTCGCGCCGGCCCGCCCTGGGGAAGAGCAGTCTGAGCTGCTGGTCGGGCCAGGCCGGGAAGTCGTCGAGGCCGTCGCCGGCGAAGGTGACGCGGACCATGTGCGGGGTGATCCGCCGGACGTCGGTGACCTGGATGAGTGCGACGGGCGCGGCCGTCATCGGGTCCTCCTTGGGGCAGCAGGGGCAGGGAACGGGCACTCAGGCGGTGGGCACCTGCAGAGAGCTCCGCAGGTGACGTGCCGTCAGCGATTCGCCGGTGGCGACGAGACCGGCGGGGGTGCCGGTGAAGACCACCCGGCCGCCGTCCTGTCCGGCGCCGGGGCCGAGGTCGATGATCCAGTCGGCGTGCGCCATCACGGCTTGGTGGTGCTCGATGACGATGACGGTGTTGCCGTCGTCGACCAGCCGGTCCAGCAGGCCCAGCAGCTGGTCCACATCGGCGAGGTGCAGTCCGGTGGTGGGCTCGTCGAGGACGTAGACGGCGCCCCGCTCCGCCATGTGGAGGGCGAGCTTGAGCCGCTGCCGTTCGCCGCCGGAGACGGTGGTGAGCGGCTGGCCCAGGCCGAGATAGCCCAGGCCCACCTCCGCGAGGCGGTCGAGGACGGTGCGGGCCTGCCCGGTGGGGAAGAACTCCCGGGCCTCGGGCACCGACATGGCGAGCACCTCGCTGATGTTCTTGCCGCGCAGGGTGTAGGTGAGGACCTTGGGGGTGAACCGCCTCCCCTCGCACGCCTCGCACACCGAGGCCACCCCCGCCATTCGGTCGCGCAGCCGCAACAGCAGGTCGTTCATCCGCTGGATGTCGTGCGGGTGCAGTCCGGTGGTCGTCGAGGGCCCGTACGAAGGTGACCAGGAAGTCGTCCCACTGGGCGGGGGTGTAGTCCTTGAGCTTCACGTCCGGGTCGAAGAATCCGGAGTGGGCGAGGGTCTGCCAGTACCACGAGCCGACGGTGAAACCGGGCGCGGTGATCGCCCCCTCGTTGAGGGAGAGTTCGGTGTCCACCAGCTGGCCGGTGTCGATCGCCGAGACCCGGCCGAGGCCCTCTGTCGTGCCCGTCCGCGGCCGATGTTTCCCTGCCGTCCGGCCCTCGACGGGTCTGCTGGTCCCCCATGTGCGCTGCCGCCCCTCTGATATCTTTACACTGTAAAGAGTTCGGCCGCGGACGTTACTTTATGCCGTAAGGAGTCGCAAGTGGTGGTTTTCGCGGGCCAGGGTGACGCCCGTCGTTCGATGGCCCTGCTGTGGCAGGCGGAGGGCACCCCAGGGGCGCGGACGCGGCGCTGGCCGGGGCCCAAGCCGGCGCTGAACGTGGCGGCGATCGTCGAGGCCGGAGTGGCGGTCGCGGACGCCGACGGCATGGCGGCGCTGTCCATGCGCGCGGTCGGCGAGCGGCTGGGGCGGACCGCGATGGCGCTCTACACCTACGTCCCCGGCAAGAACGAGCTGGTGGACCTGATGTACGACCAGGTGCTGGCCGAGCTGCCCACCGAGTACGACCTGACGCCGGGCTGGCGCGCGGCGGTGACCTCCTGGGCCGGGGACACCTGGGACTTCTACCTCCGCCACCCCTGGGTGCTCCAGGTCTCCCAGAGCCGCCCGGTGCTCGGCCCCAACGAGTACCGCGCGCTGGAGACCCTGCTCGGCCTGCTGTACGCGACCGGGCTGAGCTCCGCGGTGCTGCGGCGGATCGTCGGGGCACTGGTCCACTTCATCCGGGGCGCCGCGCAGACCGTGACCGAATCCCGGCAGGCCGCGGCCTCGACGGGGGCGTCCGACGAGGAGTGGTGGCAGGCCCGTTCCGGCATGCTGACCGAGATGGTCCCCGACTTCGCGGAGCGCTATCCGCTGCTGGTCCGGCTGGAGACCGAGGGCGCCGCGCCGGACCCGGACGGCTCGGTCCCCTATCTGGAGCGCGAGGCGCGCAGCACGTTCGACATCGGACTCACCGTCATCCTGGACGGCATCGAGGCGGCGGTCCGCCAGGGCCGCTGAGCGGCCCCCCGGGGCCGGTGTGCCGCCTTCCGCGCGGCCGTTGGGGTGATCAAGCGGGCTCGCTTCCCTCGCGGCGGTGTCGTCCGCCGGGCCTGGCGCGTTGTTCTTCCGTGACCGTTTTCCGCGCCCGTCCGTGGTTTCTGCCGACCAGCCTCGCGGCGTTCCTGACCGAGGTGTGGCCGGACGGGCCGGCTGACGACCCGTCGGACACCCGGCCCGGCACGGGGTCCGACGCACCGTCGGACACGCCCTCCGACGCCCCGTCCGATACCCGGTCAGCTGATTCCGCACCGGCCGATTCCCGCCCCCTCCCCGATCCGCCCGGCACTCCCGGCGAGGACCGGGAAAGGCCCGCTGACCGGCCCTGATGGCGGGCCCGATGGCGGGCGGGGCAATGGAGCTGACGGCGTGTCGAAAGCTGGCCGATGCACACACCGTGATGATCGGCTCACCACATGTGGCGAGCGGAAGTGATCACCCATAGCTTCGCCTCATGGTGCTACGACAGATGAAATACATGGGCTGCGTCGCCGCGATGATGGTCGGCGGCCTGGGTGCGGCGTCGCCGTGCGACGCTCCGGGACGCCATGTCGTCCACGCCGGCGAGTCGATCCAACGCGCGGTGGACCGGGCGAGACCGGGTGACACCATCGTCATCCGGCCCGGCCACTACCGGGAGAGTGTGCTGATCGACAAGTCGCGGCTGCGCCTGGTCGGCGCGGGCCACCGGACGGTGATCAGCCCGTCCGGCAAGCGGGCCACGAACGCCTGCGGGCAGAGCGGCAACGGCATCTGCGTCGTCGGGAAGGGCAGGCTGCGGGACGTCAGCATCCGCTCTCTGACCGTCCGGGGCTTCAAGAAGAACGGGATCTTTGCCTCCGGGACCGACCGGCTCTCGGTGCACCACGTGACCGTGCGGAAGAACGGCGTGTGGGGCATCGCGCAGGAGAAGTCGATCCGGGGCATGTTCCGGGACAACACCGTCGTCGACAACGGTGACGCGGGCATCTTCATCGCGAACAAGACCAGGGAAGAAGGCGGCGGCACCGACACCCGGGGCGCCGTGATCAGCGACAACTACCTCGCGGGCAACCGCATCGGCGTCACCATCCGCCGGGTCAGGAACCTGACGGTCGGCTACAACACCATCACCAGGAACTGCGGTGGGGTGTTCATCGTCGGCGACGAGTCCCGTCCCCAGGCCGGTGCGCTGACGGTGCGGAACAACTCGATCTACCGGAACAACAAGTACTGCCCCGGCAACAGCCGGCTGCCGTACATCCAGGGCTCCGGCATCGTGCTCACCGGCGCCGAGCACGTACAGGTGCGGCGCAACGTGATCCGGGAGAACCGCGGCAAGTCCCCGCTGTCCGGCGGTGTCGTGCTCTTCCACAGCTTCGTGAAGGTGCTCAACCACCACAACGTCATCAGCCACAACATCGTGCTGCGGAACAAGCCGGTGGACCTGGCCAACCGGGACCTCCCCGGCAAGGGCAACCGGTTCATCCGCAACGTGTGCCGGACCTCCGAGCCGGCCGGGCTGTGCCGGCCGCTGCACCGGGACGGGCTGAACCCGTCCGCAACGGGAGAATAGAGGCGCAATGACCACGGTAAGTCCCACCCCCCAGCCCGCCATGCAGCTCCGGGAGCTCATCTTCGGAGCCGCGTGTGCGGCGGCCGTACGGGCGGCGGCGCGCCTCGGCGTCGCCGATGCCCTCGGCGAACGGCCCACCACTGCGGAGGAGCTGGCCGCCGCGGTGCAGGCCGAGCCGCGGCCGCTGGACCGGCTGCTGCGCACGCTGGCCTGCTACGGGATCTTCGCCGAGACCGACGACGGGAAGTACGTCCACACCGAGATGTCCCGGCTGCTGCGGGAGGACACCCCGAACAGCCTGCGCTACATCTCCCTGTGGTGCACCGAGCCGTGGACCTGGGAGGCCTGGCCGCGGCTGGACGACGCGGTGCGCTCCGGCGGCAGCGTCTTCGACGACCTCTACGGCAAGGGGTTCTTCGACTACCTCCACCAGGACGCACGGGAGTCCGCCGAGGTCTTCGACCGGGCGATGACCACGTCCAGCAAGCAGTCGGCGCAGGACATCGCGGGACTGCTGGATCTGACCGGGGCGTCCTCGGTGGCGGACATCGGCGGCGGGCAGGGACACGTCCTCGCCGGCCTGCTGGAGAAGTACCCCACGCTGGAGGGCACGCTGCTCGATCTGCCCACGGTCGTGGCGAACCCGGACCCGCGGCTGCGGGACGGCGGCGCGCTGGCCCCGCGGGTACGCATCGTGCCCGGGGACTGCCGCGAGGACATCCCGGTCCGGGCCGATGTCTACATCATCAAGAACATCCTGGAGTGGGACGACGAGAGCACCCGCAGCACGCTGCGGAACGTCGTCCGGGCCGCCCGTCCCGGCGCCCGCGTCGTCATCATCGAGAACCTCGTCGACGACAGCCCCTCCATGAAGTTCACCACCGCCATGGACCTGCTGCTGCTGCTCAATGTCGGCGGCGCCAAGCACACCAAGGCGAGCCTGGTCAGCCGGATGGCAGAGGCCGGTCTGAAGGTCGGCGACATCCTGGTCGTCAACCCGTATCTGCACGCCTTCGAGTGCACGGTCCCTGAATGACCGGTCCGGGCACGGCAGGTCGCCCGGCGGGAAGACTGCTCCCCGCCGGGCGACCTCGCCCCTGTCCGGGAAGGCGCGAGAGCCGGAGGAGCGCCCCGGCTCCGCGTGCGCGTCAGCTGCTGCCGTCGCGCTGCCAGCTGTAGAACTGCTGGGCCATCGCGTCCTTGGGGCTTCGCCAGGTCTCCGGGTCGTAGGCGCTGACGAAGGCGGACAGCTTGTCGCTGACGGCGCGGAATTCGGGGTGCTCCGTCACCTTCGCGATCTCCGGGCCGGGCGGCCGGTCGGATTCGATGAGGTGCAGATACACGTCACCGAACTGGAAGAGGGTCCGCCGCGAGACACCGACCAGGTGGGGCAGCTCCGTACGGTCGGAGGCCTTGAAGACCTCGGCGATGTCCGGAGCCGAACCGGGTGTCATGCGGGCGACGATCAGAGCGTGATGCATCAGGGGTCCCTTCGTTGCCGCCGGGTGGCGGTCCGAGCGGCGGCCTGGCGGGCCGTCAGCTGACGGTGGTGGACCGGAGCTCGCGGTCCCGCTGTTCGATCCGGTCCCGGATGAGCTCCATCTGGATCCGGGAGTTGCGGTTGATCATCTCGGTCATGCCCTTGTCGTCGACCGGGGCGTCGGGCTTCATCGCGAAGTCCTGGGTCCAGTGCATCGAGGTCCCGCCCGGGATCTCGGCGTACTTCCAGTGGATGTCCATGTGCTCGAACGGGCCGGTCTCGACGCGGCGGGCACGGACCGAGCGGTTCCGGCGGTCGACGGTCCGCTCGGAGACCCAGCTCCAGACCGTGCCGTTGTCGTCCGGGTGCATCGTCAGCCGGAAGGTGGTCTTGTCGCCTTCCCTGGACAGCACCTCGACCGAGGCGTACTCGCTGAACAGCTGCGGCCAGTTCTCGATGTCGTTGGTGATGTCCCAGACGAGGTCGAGGGGCGCCGCGATGGTGATGTCGTTCTCGGTGTGGCCGGGCATGTCAGGCTCCTGTCGTAGGCACGGTGTCATTGGCGGTGTTGATGAGGGCGAGGAAGTCGCGCGGCGTCTTGCAGCGCTCCGCGTCGACCGGCATCGGCCGGCCCTGCCGGTTCTCCAGCTCGCCCACGATGCCGAGGAGGCCGAGCGAGTCCAGGCCGAAGTCCGCGAAGGTCGCGTCCTGCCGGTTCGCCAGCTCCTTGGGGTCGACGGTGAGGCCGGCGGACGACTTCATCAGCGCGGCCAGCTCATTGAGCGTCAGTTGAGCGGTCATCTGAGGTTCTCCTTCTCATGAGGGGGACCCGGGGCCCTTCCGCAGCACCATCGCCGCGTTCGAGCCCATCAGTCCCCGGCTCAGCACCAGCGCCGTCCGCAACTCGGCAGGGCGGGCCCGGCCGGTCACCACGTCAAGGTCGTGGCAGACGTCGACGACGTTGGGGGTGGGCGGCACGACGCCGTGCTCCATCGCGAGCACCGCGGCCGCGGTGTCCAGGACGGGGGCGCCGCAATACGCCCGCCCGGTGCCCGTCTTGGGTGCGGTCACCGGGACCTGTGAGGCGTGCCGGCCCAGGGTGTCCGCGAGCGCCAGCGCCTCGGCCCGGTCGGCCGCGGGAACGCCGAGCGCGTCCGCGAACACCACGTCGATCTCCTCCGGGGCGCACCGCGCATCCGCCAGCGCGCCACGGATCGCATGGGCGAGCCCCTCCCGGGACTCCTCCCACAGGGAGGCCCCGGTGAAGGTCGCGGCATGCCCGGCCAGCAGGGCCCGGACACTCGCCCCGCGGCTCTCGGCCGCCGTCTCCTCCTCGACGATCAGCATCGCGCCGCCCTCGGCGGGCACGAATCCGCACGCGCCGTTGGTGAACGGCCGGTAGGCGCGGACCGGATCGTCGAGCCGGCTCAGATCGTCGTAGCCGAGCTGGCAGACGACCGAGTAGGGGGCCAGGGGTGCCTCGGCGGCACCCACGACGACGGCGTCGGTGCCGCGCCGGATGGTGCGGCCGGCGTGCGCGAGGGCGTCCAGACCGCCCGCCTCGTCGCTGGCCACGACTCCGCACGGCCCCTTGAAGCCGCCACGGATGGAGATCTGTCCGGTGCTCGCGGCGTAGAACCAGGCGATGGACTGATACGGGCCGACATGGCGGGAGCCCTGGCCCCAGAGCCGTTGCAGCTCCCGCTGGCCGAACTCGCCGCCGCCCGATCCGGCGGCCGTGACGACTCCCACCGCGAACGGTGAGTCGTTGTAGTCGGCACGGCCGAGCCGGGCGTCGTCCAGCGCGAGGTTGGCCGCCGCCATGGCGAAGTGGGTGAACCGGTCGGTCTGGACGAGATAGCGCTCCTCGATCAGATCCGCCGGATCGAAGCCCCGCACCTCACCGGCGACCTTGAGGGGCAAATGCTCACACCCCTCACGGGTGACGCGGTCGAGGACGCTGATGCCCTCCACCGTCGCCTTCCAGAAGGTCTCGGTGCTCACCCCGTTGGGGGCGATGACACCGATGCCGGTGACGACGGAACGACGTGCTTCCGGGGAGCTCATGATGCCCTCCCACCCTGTCGGGTCAATACCACCGCTGACTGGAATCCACCGAAGCCGCTGCCGACCGAGAGCACCGAACGCAGCGGCAGTTCCCGGGCCGTCTTGGGCACGTAGTCGAGGTCGCACTCCGGGTCCGGAGTCTCGTAGTTGGCCGTCGGCGGCACCACCTGGTGGGTGAGGGCCAGCACACAGGCCACGATCTCGATCGCGCCGATCGCCCCGAGCGAGTGGCCCACCATGGATTTGATGGAACTCATCGGCACCTTGTGCGCATGGGCCCCCAACGACCGCTTGACCGCGGCCGTTTCGTGCCGGTCGTTCTGCTGGGTGCCCGAACCGTGCGCGTTGACGTAGTCGACCTGGGTGGCGTCGACCCCGGCGTGACCGAGCGCGCGGTTGATCGCCTCGGCCATCTCCAGGCCCTCCTGGGTGAGACCGGTCATGTGGTAGGCGTTGCCGAAGGTGGCGTAGCCCCGGATCTCACAGTGGACGGTCGCGCCGCGGGCGCGGGCGTGTTCCAGCTCCTCCAGGACGAGCACGGCGCCGCCCTCACCCATCACGAATCCGTCGCGGTTGGCGTCGAACGGACGGGAGGCGTGTGCCGGATCGTCGTTGTTCGCCGAGGTCGCCTTGATCGCGTCGAAGCAGGCCACGGTGATCGGGGAGATCGGCGAGTCCGAGGCGCCGGCGATGCAGACGTCGACCCGGCCCTCCTCGATGGACTGGAAGGCGTAGCCGATGGCGTCGAGGCCGGAGGTGCAGCCCGTGGACACGGTCTGCACCGGGCCGTGGGCGCCGATCTGTTCCGCCACCGCCGAGGCGAGCGAACTCGGGGAGAACGCCCGCTCCAGCCACCGGCCGGCCGGCCGGTGGTCGACGTCCCAGCGCGCACCGTGGCTGCTGACCGCGACATAGTCGTGCTCAAGCCGCGTGGTGCCGCCGACCGCGGTGCCCAGGGACACCCCGATGCGCCACGGGTCCTCGGCCCCGGTGTCCAGACCGGCGCTGCGCAGCGCCTCGTCCGCGGCGACCATCGCGAACTGGATGTACCGGTCCGAGCGGGCCACCTGCTCCTCGCTCAGACCGTGGGCCGCGGGATCGAAGTCGCACTCGGCGGCGATACGTGAGCGGAAACCCTCGGGGTTGAAGAGGGTGATGCCACGGGTCGCCGTACGACCGGAGGACAGCAGGTCCCAGAAGGCGGGCACACCCACGCCGCCCGGAGCGACGATACCGACGCCGGTGACCGCCACGCGGCGGGTCATGACACCGGCTCCGTGCGTTCCGGTGGCGCGGCCGGTGTGCTCTCCTCCGTGCCCTCGGTGTCGACGTGGCCGAGCTCGGGGCGCGGTGCCAGCGGTCCGAGGTGGAAGACCATGCGGGCCTCTTCGTCCCCGACGTTGCGGAAGCGGTGCCGCATGTACGGGGGGATCAGCAGTCCCTGGTCCGGGCGCAGCGGGAACGGTTCCCCGTCGAGGTCGACTTCGAGCGCGCCTTGCACGACGTACACGAACTCCTCGGAGTACGGGTGGTAGTGCTCGCCGATGCGCTCGCCGGGCTGCACGAGTGCCATGCCCATGAAGCCGCTCGTGGCGCCCACCGCGCTGGGTGTCAGCATGGCGCGCAGATCACCTCCGCGCCGGCGGTTGGGCTGGGTCTCGCTGAGGTCCACGATGCGTGGGCGGTGCGTGGTCATGGCTGTTCCTCCAGGGCGTGGGGCCGGCGGTTGAATGGGGGGTGAGGCCTGCGACGGCCGGGGGCGCGTCAGGCGCCCGGTGCCCGGCGGTCGGTGATGAGGGCCATGTCGGAGTGCTCCAGGAAGTGCGCGATCTCGCGGTCGTTCGACAGGCCGCCGGCCACCTCGGTGTCGATGAGACGCCGCAGCACGGCCGTCTTGCGGGGACCGCGGACACCGAGCGACAGCATCGGGTCGCTGTCGACGGGGATACGGAGATCGATCATCCGGACCACGACGTCGTCGCGCTGGAAGATGGTGCTGCCGGCGACGGGGCAGGACGCGTCGTCGGCGGCCAGTTCGTCCTGGCGGGCCAGCATCCGGGCCAGCGCCATACCGCAGCCTTCCTTGGCCGGGTAGTACAGCGCGTGCCGGCGGATGCCGTCGGGCTGCTCCCCGCCCGCCGCGACGTGGTGCACCGCGGGCAGTGCGGCACGGGTGAAGAACACCCGGGCGGAGTTGGGATCGCTGAGATCGCGGTCCTGCTCCAGGTACGGGTTGATGGCTTCCTCGACGGCCCTGACCTCGGGCTGCTGGGAGATGTGCCGCAGCGCGGCGACGAGGTCACCCTGCACCTCGACCGCGCGCACGACGCGGTTGCCGTGCATGAAGAGGGAGGTGCGGCGGAGCCTGGTGGTGTCGTCGACCCGGGCCTCCGGGGAGGTGTAGCCGGCGAGGATCTCCGCGACCATCGATTCGCTGCCCGGCTTCACGGTGAAGGTCAGCGCGTGCCGGACGACGCCGTCCCCGACACGGGGGTTGGCCTGCAGCCGCCCCTTGGGGGGCTCGGGCGTGAGGCTGGCGATGTTCGAGGTCTCGCGCAGCACGCTGAAGCGCAGCGACCGGGTGTCGCGGACACAGCCGTGCAGCGGCTGGACCATCTTGACGTGTTCCTCGCTGTTGACCCAGGCCAGGAAGGGCGGTGCACTCTCCCATTCGCTGGTGATCAGCCACTGCGAGGGGTTCTCGATGGACTGGCACAGCTGGTCGGTGATGTGCCCGGGGACGGACGCGACCTGGTTGCGCAGGTGCTCGTAGGCTTCCAGGAAGTCCTGCTGGGCTCCTTCGTGGAGATCCAGAAGCAGCACGACCCGAAGCCGCGAGCCGTCGAAGGCTGACTGGGATATTCGTTCCGACAGCGTTGTCATCGTCTACGCATCTCCTTCGGGGCCCGACGGCCCCAGTGGTGCGTCGTCAGTTCCGGTGCGATCCGGTGACTGAGCCGGATGGTGGGGGCGGCCCGCCCGGTGTCCGGGGGCGTCCCGGATTCGATCGTGGCCGGGACCCACGGGTGGCGCGAGATCTGTGAGCCATGCAGGTGAACCGTGATCGAACACGGCCGGAGCCGGGCATTCGTGCTCCATCTGCCGTACACGTCGCCGGAGCTGGAGCACGCAATGAATCCCACCGCCGAAGACCGGGTTCCGGTACTCGTCGTGGGCGGGTCCCTGGTCGGCCTGTCCGCGTCGCTGTTCCTGGGCCGTCTGGGCATCCGACACATGCTGGTCGAGAAGCACTCGGACACCTCCCACCACCCGCGCGGGCGGGGGAACAACGTCCGCACCATGGAGCTGTACCGCGTGGCCGGTGCGGAGCAGCGGATCCGCGAGGCCGCGTCGACGCTGTCCGACAACCACGGCATTCTGCAGGCCCGTTCACTCACCGGGGACGACCAGGAGTGGCTGTTCAAGGAGATCGACCCGGGCGGCGGCCTGGCCAGGTTCAGCCCGTCCGCGTGGTGCCTGTGCAGCCAGAACGACCTGGAGCCGGTGCTGGTGCGCTGCGCTCGTGAGCTCGGCGGTGACCTGCGGTTCTCCACCGAGCTGAGCTCCTTCGAGCAGGACGCGCAGGGCGTGACCGCGGTCCTGAAGAACCGGGGGACCGGTGAGCTGACCACCGTCCACGCGGACTACCTGATCGCGGCCGACGGCCCGCGCAGCCCGGTCCGGGAGCGGCTGGGCATCGGCCAGACGGGGCCCGGCGACCTGTTCCACAACGTGAGCATCACCTTCCGGGCACCGGCGCTCGCGGACGCCGTGGGCGACCGCCGCTTCATCGCCTGCTACTTGACCAACCCCGAGGCCGACGGCGCCCTGCTGCCGGTGGACAACCGGGCCGAGTGGGTCTTCCACGCGCCGTGGCACCCGGACCAGGGGGAGACCCTGGAGGACTTCACCGACGAGCGGTGCATCGACCACATCCGCCGGGCAACGGGCGTACCGGACATGCCGGTTGAGATCACCGGCAAGGCGCCGTGGCACGCCGCGGAGCGGGTCGCCGAACGGTACGCGGCCGGCCGGGTCTTCCTCGCCGGCGATTCGGCGCACGAGATGTCCCCCACCGGGGCGTTCGGTTCCAACACCGGCATCCAGGACGCCCACAACCTCGCCTGGAAGCTCGCCGCCGTGCTGAACGGCTGGGCGGCTCCCGGCCTGCTGGCGTCGTACGAGGCGGAGCGGCAGCCGGTGGCACGGGAGACCAGCGCCCGTGCCTCCGCCCGCTCCGCCGAGCACAGCCACCCGGGGTACGTCCCGGCGCCCGGCACGGGCGGCGGCCGGCAGCGCGGGGTGCTCACCGTGGCCCTGGGGTACTGCTACCCGCACGGCGCGGTCATCGGCGCCGCTCCCGAGCTGCCGGTGGTGCCCGAGCAGCTGCGGCTGACCGGCGAGCCGGGCACCCGCGCCCCGCACATGTGGCTGCACGCCGCCGGCGAGCGCCGTTCGACCCTGGACCTGTACGAGAAGTCCTTCGTCCTGCTGACCGGCACCGACGGTGAGATGTGGCGCACCGCGGCCAAGGGTGCCAACGAGGAGTTCGCCCTGGGGCTGGAGTGCTACATGATCGGCACCGGCCCGAACGACGACCTGGCCCCCGAGGAGGGCGCCGACTGGGCCGAGAAGCACGGGACGACGCCGGAGGGCGCGGTGCTGGTGCGCCCGGACGGCTTCGTCGCCTGGCGGGCCGAGGGACGGGTGGCCGACCCGGAGGCGGCGCTCCGGGAGGTGCTCGCCGCGCTGCTCTGCCGGAGCTGACCGGCCCGGCGCGCCCCGGCCCCGTTCGCATTCCCGCGGCCGGGCCGCGCGGCGCACGGGACGAGCGAAGACGGAGGGGCCGGCGGACGTTTCGCCGGCCCCTCCGGCGCGCGAACGTATCTTCTGCCCGTCACCACCGCAGGGGCATCTGCGGGCCGTCCCGGCCGCGTCCCGCAACTCGGGGGCCGATTTCCGGTTGAGTCCGGGCATGGACGCCAACCAGCCCGCCGCACACCCCTTTCAGCGCCTCTCGCTCCCCCACCAGCCGCCGGCGCTGCCGCCCCCCGCCCCGCAGGCCCGGCGCCCGGCCGAGGGCGAGACGCCGATCTTCGACCAGCTGCTCAAGGAGTGGCGCTCGGGGGAGATCCGGCCGGTGGTCTCCTGGCCGGTCGATGATCCGGGGAAGATCCGCGCGGGTACCGCTGTTGGGACGGACGAAGGACGTCCCCGTCCGCGGAACCGCGACAAGGAGCATGACCGTGAGCCTGTACGACATCCCCCTGCGCACCCTGACCGGTGAGCCCGCTTCACTCGCCGACTACCGGGGCAAGGCCCTGCTGGTGGTGAATGTGGCGTCCAAGTGCGGGCTGACCCCGCAGTATTCGGGCCTGGAGCGTCTGCAGGAGCGTTACGGGGACCGGGGCTTCAGCGTGCTGGGCTTCCCCAGCAACCAGTTCGCGGGCCAGGAGCCGGGCACCGCCGACGACATCGCCACCTTCTGCTCGGCGACGTACGGCGTGAGCTTCCCGCTGTTCGAGAAGACCGATGTCAACGGCGCGGACCGGCACCCGCTGTATGCGCAGCTGACCGGCGCCGCGGACGCCGAGGGTGCGGCCGGCGACGTCCAGTGGAACTTCGAGAAGTTTCTGATCGACGCCGAGGGCAGGGTCGCGGGCCGCTTCCGGCCGCGGACCGAGCCGGAGGCCGAGGAGCTGGTCACCGCCATCGAGGCGGCGCTCCCGGCCTGAGCCGACTGCCGCGGCGGCGCCTGCACGGTGCCACGGGGCGTACGGGCGGGGCGCCGGTCAGGCGACGGCGCCGCCCGTGACCTCGGCCGGTCCGGCAGCGCCGTCGGCCGCTTCCGCGGCACCGTCCTCGTCGGACACGATCTCGAACGTGCCGGTCAGTCCGGTCATGTGCAGCAGCCGCGCCACGCTCCCGCCGCGGGTGACCCCGGTCAGCCGCAGCCGGCCGCCCCGCTGGCGGGCCCGGTAGCGGGCGCGGCTGAGCAGCGACATACCCGCGCAGTCGATGAACGTCACCGCGCGCACATCGAGCAGGAGATCGGCGCCCTGGGCCCCGGTGAGGTCGTCCAGCCGGTCGGACAGCACCGACACGGCGAGGATGTCCAGCTCGCCGCGGAGCTCCAGCACGGTCGTGCCGCCTGCCGCGCGGCTGGGTCCCACGAGTCTCGGGTAGTACTGACCTTCATCCATCGGCCCGGCCCACTTTCGTGCCGAGGCGCGGGATATGGCCACGCGTCTGCGGCGGAGATGTTCGGTAGGTGTGGGGGGCGCCCGGCGCAATCCGGGCGGTCGGCCCGTTTCCGGGCCTGTGGTGGTGCGGCGGTGTGTCGTCTGTGGTCCTGCGTTTCTGCAGCTGTCCGTAGTTGTCTACGGCTTACCCGCAGGCTACGGCCTCCAAGTCCCGGCACCCGCGACAACTGCAGGTTGTCTCAAAGTCGCCCCTCGCAGGCGTGGCCGAGATAGGTGACCAAGGGCCCGCGCCCCCGCCGGCGGGGGACAATCCCGCCCAGATGCCCGGACCGGGCGGCCGGATCCGGCCCGGCGCGCAGGTGAGCGTCCCCTGGCCGCCTTCCGGGCCCCGCCTCGCGCACCTCACCCGAGCGGCTCGAATAGCACACTTTCGGGCGAATTAGACTGGCCGGAACGCCGGAGAGTGTGAGGTGTGCCCTGAAGCCGTCGGACCCCGCTGGAGACCCGCCCGAACGGACCGCGCAGAGCCCGCGCGCCCTGGCCGGGGGGACGGTCTCCCGGCTCCCGCAGCTTCTGGAAGCGATGGCGCCGGACGGCTCCGGCCACGATCTGCGCCAGGCCCTGGACCGGATAGCGGAGACCGCCGCCTCCCTCACGGGTGCGCGGCACGCCGCCGTCGGCATCCACGACGAGGACGGTGGCGGGCCGGGCGGTCAGGTCACCCACGGCAGCTCCCCCGGGGCCGGGCCGTCGGCCGGTACCTCGCTGGAGGTGCCCATCGAGGTGCAGGGGGAGCTGTTCGGCACGCTGTATCTCGCGGGCAAGGAAGACGGCGGGGAGTTCGGCGACGGCGATCTGCATGTGGTGCGGGTGCTGGCCACCGGAGCGGGGATCGCGCTGCGCAATGCCCGGATGCACGCGGTCGCCGGGCAGCGGAGACGCTGGATCGACGGCGCGGCGTCCGTGACCACGGAGCTGCTGGCCGGGCCCGGGGCCCGCGGCGCGGCCGGCAACGCCCTCACCGTTGTCGCGGAGCAGGGCCGCGAGCTGGCCGAGGCGGCGACCGGAGCGGTCCTGCTGCCGCACGCCGAGGGCGGTATGGAAGTGGTGGCGATCTCCACCGTGCTGCCGGAGGCCGTACGGACCGAGGCGTTCCGCGGCCGGATACCGGCGAAGAGCCCGGTTCTGCACCAGCTCCGGGCCGGACTGGCCGTCTTCTCCGACGACTTCGCCGCCGACCCCCGCTCGGTCTCCCCGCTGTCGCGCCACTACGGCCCGACGATGCTGCTGCCGCTGCGCAGCAACGGGCGGGTGCTGGGTGCCCTGGCGCTGTGCCGGACGTCCGGCGGCGCGCGCTTCAGCCACACCGAGCGGACGCTGGGGACCCAGTTCGCCGCGCAGGCCGCGGTGGCGCTGGTCCTCGCCGACCGGCACCGGGACCGTGAGCGGCTGGCCGTCTTCGAGGACCGCGACCGGATCGCCCGTGATCTGCACGATCTGGTCATCCAGCGGCTGTTCGCCACCGGAATGCTGCTGGAGACCGCCCGGCGCAAGGCCGTGCTGCCGGAGGTGCGGGACGGGCTCGGCCGGGCGGTCGACGAGCTGGACGCGACGGTCCAGGAGATCCGGACGGCGATCGTCGCGCTCCAGCAGGGGCCGCCCGAGGCGCCGCCCGGCCTCCGCACCCGGGTGCTGCGGGCGGCCGGCGCGGCCGCCGCGGCGCTCGGCGGCCGCCCGTCGGTGCAGTTCGTCGGCCCGGTCGACGCACGGGTCGACGACCGGAGCGGCCGGGCGCTGGTGGCCGCGCTCGGCGAGGCGCTGACGGCGGTGGGGGCGTCGGCGCCGGCCCGGGTGTCGGTCGTCGTGGACGCCACCGCCACCCTGCCCGACGGACGGGCGGGCGTACGGCTGACGGTGAGCTGTCCGGACGGCGGGCATCCGCCCGTGACGTGGGAGCGCCCTCTCCGCGGCCGGTCGGACGGCTGATCCGCCGCGCGGCAGCAGGGGCAGTGGCCCGGCCGGGTGAGCGCGCCGGAATCGCTTGACCTCAATAATGGTTGAGGTTCTAGGTTCCTTTCTGTCGCCGGTCACGCACGGCGATTCCGTGACGCGACCCGGCACCTGGAGGCCACGATGGACATGGAAGTCACCGCCTGGCATGCACTGCACAGTTCGATGACCGCGCAGCAAGGCCGGCGCCGCTTCTCCCGCGACACCCTGCGCCGTATCGCGGCGTTCGCCCGCCCGCACCGCCGCCACCTGGTGTGGTTCCTCGTCCTGAGCACGGTGACCGCGATGCTCGCGGTGGCCACACCGCTGCTGGCCGGGCGAGTGGTGGACGCCATCGTGGGCGGCGACGCGCCCTCCCTCGTCGTCGGCCTGTCCGCGCTGATCGCCGTCATCGCGGTCGCCGAGGCCGGGCTGGGGCTGCTGACCCGCTGGCTGTCGGCGAGCATCGGCGAGGGCCTGATCCTGGATCTGCGGACGACGGTCTACGACCACGTCCAGCGGATGCCGATCGCCTTCTTCACCCGCACCCGCACCGGAGCCCTGGTCAGCCGGCTCAACAACGATGTGATCGGTGCGCAGCGGGCGTTCAGCGACACCCTCTCCGGGGTCGTCAGCAACATCGTGACGCTGCTGCTGACCCTCGGCGTCATGATCGGCCTGTCCTGGCAGATCACCCTGATCGCACTGGTGCTGCTGCCGGTGTTCGTGCTGCCCGCCCGCCGCGTCGGCCGGCGGCTGGCGGATCTGCGCCGGGAGGGCGCCGACCACAACGCGGCGATGGGGACCCAGATGACCGAGCGGTTCTCCGCACCGGGTGCCACCCTCGTCAAGCTGATGGGCCGCCCGGCCCGTGAGTCCGCCGAGTTCGCCGTCCGGGCCCGCCGGGTGCGCGACATCGGGGTCCGCTCGGCCATGGTCCAGACGTACTTCGTCACCGCCCTCACCCTGGTTTCCGCCCTGGCGCTGGCCGTCGTCTACGGGCTGGGAGGCTTCCTCGCACTGGGCGGACAGCTGGAGCCCGGGGCGATCGTCTCGCTCGCCCTGCTGCTCACCCGGCTCTACGCCCCGCTGACCGCGCTGTCCGGCGCCCATATCGAGGTGATGAGCGCGCTGGTCAGCTTCGAGCGGGTCTTCGAGGTGCTCGACCTCAAGCCGCTGATCTCCGAGAAGCCGGATGCCCGCGCGGTCCCCGAGGGCCCGGTGTCCGTGGAGTTCGACTCCGTACGCTTCGGCTACCCGTCCGCCGACAAGGTCTCGCTGGCCTCCCTGGAGGAGGTCGCCACCCTCGACACCCGCGGCGGCGAAGAGGTCCTGCACGGCATCTCGTTCCGTGCCGAACCCGGCCAGATGGTCGCCCTGGTCGGCTCCTCGGGCGCCGGTAAGTCGACCGTGGCCCAGCTGCTGCCGCGGCTCTACGACACCGACGCGGGGGCGGTCCGGCTCTCCGGGGTGGACGTCCGCGACCTGACCGCCGCCTCGCTGCGCGACGTCCTCGGGATGGTCACCCAGGACGGGCACCTCTTCCATGACTCGATCCGCGAGAACCTGCTGCTGGCCAAGCCGGCGGCGACCGAGGCGGAGCTGTGGGACGCGCTGCGCCGCTCCCGTCTGGAGGAGCTGATCGCCGGACTTCCCGACGGGCTGGACACCGTCGTCGGCGAACGCGGCTACCGCCTCTCGGGCGGCGAGCGCCAGCGGCTGACGATCGCCCGGCTGCTGCTCGCCCACCCCCGGGTGGTGATCCTGGACGAGGCCACCGCCCACCTGGACAACACCTCCGAGGCGGCGGTTCAGGAGGCGCTCACCGAGGCCCTGGACGGCCGTACCGCACTGGTCATCGCCCACCGCCTGTCGACCGTACGGGCCGCGGACCTGATCCTGGTGGTCGAGGACGGGCGGATCGTCGAGCGCGGCACACACGAGACGCTGCTGGCCGCCGAGGGACGCTACGCGGAGCTGTACCGGACCCAGTTCGCCGACTCGGCTTCGGAGCCGCAGACCGCCCAGGCGGAGGCGGAAACCGGCAGCACGGCCTCCGGCCCGGATCTGCTGCCGGAGTCGGCGCTGGTCAACTGACGGCACGCCACGCCGGGCCCCCGCCTCTTGGCGGGGGCCTCGGTATGCCGAAAACTGAGGCAATGACGCAGCGCGCGGAACACTCCGGGCTCATGGACCGCCTCGCCCTCGACGATCTGATCACCGGGTACGCCATCGCCGTGGACGACGGTGACTGGCCCGGCTATCTGGCCCTGTTCACCCCGGACGGGCGGGCCGACTACCGCTCCGCGGGCGGCATCGAGGGCAGTGCCGAGGAGATGACCCGCTGGCTCGCCGAGATGCTGCGGCAGTTCGCGATGCGGCAGCATCTGATCGTCAACCGCCGGATCGCCTTCGCCCGGCGGGACGGCGCCTCCGGCGACACCGCCACGGTCCGGGCCGACTACCTCAACCCGATGCGGCTGGCCGGCCCCGCGCCGGACGCCGGGGAAGGCCCGACCGCCCCCAACTACACCTGCGGCGGCCGCTACGAATTCGCCGCCCGCCGCACCACCGAAGGCTGGCGGCTGACCGGCGTCGTCGTCCACGAGAAGTGGCGTCAGGTGAGGCCGGCGGACGACTGACCGGCTCGCCGAGCGCCGCACCGGACATCGACCGTTACATCCCGATATCGGCCGTTGCGGCGACACCCCCTTTCCTTGATCGGCACTGCCGCGCACACTGGCCGTCCGACCGGCGGAATCCGGCACCAGGGAGCCCGGCATGGACAGACCGCTCGGCCAGCAGGCGCGGTGGCCCGGCTCCCCCTGGGCACGGGGCGCGGCCGCCGCGCTCGCCGGAGCGGTGCCCGCCCTCACCTTCCCCGCCCCGTCCTGGTGGTGGCTGGCGTATGCCGCCCTGGTGCCCTGGCTGCTGCTGATCCGGACGGCGCCGACATACGGGCGGGCGGCGCTGGACGGCTGGCTGGGTGGCACCGGCTTCATACTCGCCGTCCACCAGTGGCTGCTGCCGAGCCTGCATGTCTTCATCCTGGTGCTCGCCCTGCTGCTCGGTGCGCTGTGGGCGCCCTGGGGGCTGCTGGTGCGTGCGCTGCTGGGCGGGGCGCCCGGCGCGGCCCGGTGCGCCGCCGCGCTGGTGCTGGTGCCCTCGGGCTGGCTGATGGTCGAACTGGTCCGTTCCTGGGAGTACTTGGGCGGCCCGTGGGGGCTGCTCGGCGCGAGTCAGTGGCAGGTGCCGCCCGCGCTGCGGCTGGCGTCGGTCGGCGGGGTGTGGCTGGTCAGCCTGCTGATCGTGGCGGTCAACACCGCACTGGCCGAGCTGATCGCCCGCCCGGCGGCACGGCTGCCCGCCGTCGCCGGGCTGCTGGTGTGCGCGCTGGCGGTCACCGCGGCCTGGTTCCGGGCGCCGGTCCCCCGCCCGGCCGGCACGGTACGGGTCGCCGTCGTCCAGCCCAACCTGACCGGCACCCCGGCGGAACGGCTGGCCCGGAGCGAGGCGCTCACCCGGTCGCTGGCGGGCCGCGGGGTGCGCCTGGTCATCTGGGGGGAGAGCAGCCTCACCCAGGACCCGGCGGACCGCCCGGCGCTCGCCGAACGCCTCGCCGCCCTCTCCCGGCACACCGGCGCCGAGCTGCTGATCAACGCCGACTCCGCGCACGCCGAGCGGCCGGGCATCTCCAAGACCGCGGTCCTGATCGGGCCGGACGGTCCGACCGGGGAGCGCTACGCCAAGATGCGGCTGGTGCCCTTCGGCGAGTACATCCCGTTCCGGTCCGTGCTCGGCTGGGCGACCCGGGTGGGCAAGGCCGCCCCGACCGACCGGCTGCGCGGCACCACCACGGTGGTGTTGCCGGTCGCCTCCGCGGGCGGACTGCGCGTCGGGCCGCTGGTGTGCTTCGAGAGCGCCTTCCCCGACATGAGCCGCCATCTGGTGCGCGACGGTGCGCAGGTGCTGGTCGCGCAGTCCTCGACCTCGACCTTCCAGGAGAGCTGGGCACCCGCGCAGCACGCCTCGCTGGCCGCGCTGCGCGCCGCGGAGAACGGGCGGCCGATGGTGCACGCCACGCTCACCGGCATCAGCGCCGTCCACGGCCCGCGGGGCGAGCGGATCGGCGAACGGCTCGGCACCGACCGCAGCGCGGCGGCCGTCTACGGCCTTCCGCTGGCCGAGGGCACCACCCCGTACACCCGGTTCGGCGACTGGGCGGTATACGGGGCGATGGGCGCGCTGGTGCTCGCCGGCGGGTACGCGGGGCTGCGGGCGCTCAGCAGACGGTCTGCGCGAGCGCCTCGGTGACGACCCGTTCGCACAGTTCATGGGTGCGCAGCGCGTCCTGCGCGGACGGCTGCCGACCGGCCCGTACATCGTCCAGGAACGCCAGCACGATCTGCTCGATACCGCGCTGGCGGGCGACCGGCACCCAGTCGCCGCGGCGCCGGATGCTCGGCTGGCCCTTGTGGTCGATGACCTCGGCGAGATTGACGACCTGGCGCTTGGTGTCCTGCCCGGAGACGTCGAGGATCTCCTCCGTGGAGCCGCTGAGACGGTTCATGGTGCCGATCGCGGTGAAGCCGTCACCGGACAGCTGCAGCACCACGTGCTGCATCAGCCCGTCCCGGATCCTGGCCCGCACATCGATGTGGTCGACCTCGCCGGGGACGAGGAACCGCAGGGTGTCGACGACATGGATGAAGTCGTCGAGCACCAGGGTGCGCGGGTCCTCGGGCAGGCCGACGCGGTTCTTCTGCATCAGGATCAGATCGCGGGCGTGCTCACGGCACTGGGCGTAGGCGGGCGCGAAGCGGCGGTTGAAGCCGACGGTGAGGCCCACGCCCCGCTCCTCGGCGAGCGCGACGATGCGCTGGGACGCGGCCAGCTCGTAGGCGATCGGCTTGTCGACATAGGTCGGTACGCCGGCCTCGATCAGCCGGGTCACGATCTCGGGGTGGGCGGCGGTGGCGGCGTGCACGAACGCCGCGTCCAGGCCGGTGGCCAGCAGCGAGTCCAGGTCGGGGTGGAGCCGTTCCGGCGGCAGCCGGTGGATGGCGCCGATGCGTTCCAGGGTGGCCGGGGTACGGGTGTGCAGATGCAGTTCGAGCCCCGGTTGTGTGCCCAGGACGGGGAGGTACGCCTTCCGGGCGATGTCGCCGAGTCCGATGCAGCCGACCTTCACTCGTACTCCTTGGGTTGTGCCGCCCTGGTGGTACCCCGCGTGCCGGAAGCATACGTGCCGGCCGGCAGCAGCCGGCCGGCAGCAGCCGGCCGGCACTTCCCAGCATGCTCCGCAGCGGACGGCCGGGCGCCAGGCGGGGGCCGGACCAGGGCAGCACGCCGGCGCACAGGCCGGCCGGGATCGCGCGGGGGGTCAGCCCTGCGGCGCACCCCTTGCCGGTGTCCCTATGGGGTGCCTCTGCGGATGGCGCCCCCTACGGCGTCCCCGCCACGCCGTCGAGGCGTAGTTGCAACCGGTCGATCGCGTCGCGGAGGCCCTGGCGGTATTCACCGTCGGCGAGGGCGTTGGCCGAGGCCCTCGCACGGCGCAGCTGGGCACGGGCGTCGGCCGGGCGGTCGAGAGCGGCGTAGTCGGCCGCGATATTGAGGTGGAGTGAGGGGAAGAACGCCCGGAGCGCGATGAGGGGGTGGCGGGGGCCGGGGCCGTCGGCGACCCGGGACTCCCCCGGTGTGCCGGCGCCGCCCGCGGGCCGCTCGGTGACGAAGCCCTCGGCCGCCTCCAGGGCTCGCAGGTCCCAGTCGAGTTCGTCCCGGGGGTCGTCCTGGGTGTCGGCCATGTAGTGGGCGAGGGTGCAGCGGTGGAAGGCGTCTCCGTGCGGCCCGATCTCGTGCCACAGGGCCGAGAGACGGTTGCGTGCCTCTTCCCGGTCGCCGGCGCGATGCAGCATGATCGCCTGGCCGATCCGGGTCAGCACCCCGTCCTCGGCCGTCGCCTCCCGCCGCGTTTCCACCACTGCACTCCCGTATCCGTGCCCACCGTCGGTGCCGTTCCCCTGACGCTAACCGCCGGACGGGAGCTGCGCGCGGTGTGCGCGACGCACCGGGTGGTACGCCCTGGCCGGGCAGGCCAACCGACTCAGCCCAGGTCAGGGATGCGCCAGTCGATCGGCGCGTGGCCCTGTGCGGCGACCGCGGCGTTGATCTGGGTGAAGGGGCGGGAGCCGAAGAACTTCTTGGCCGACAGCGGGGAGGGGTGCGCGCCCTGCACCACGGCATGCCGCTCCTCGTCGATCAGCGGCAGCTTCTTCTTGGCGTAATTCCCCCACAGCACGAAGACCGCCGGGTCGGGCCGGGAGGCCACGGCGCGGATCACCGCGTCGGTGACCTTCTCCCACCCCTTGCCCTTGTGCGAATTGGCCTCGGCCTCGCGGACCGTCAGGACGGCGTTCAGCAACAGCACACCCTGCTGGGCCCAGGGCATCAGATAGCCGTTGTCCGGAATCGGGTGTCCCAGCTCCTCCTTCATCTCCTTGTAGATGTTGCGCAGCGACGGCGGAGTCTTCACACCGGGCTGCACGGAGAAGCACAGACCGTGACCCTGCCCCGCACCGTGATAGGGGTCCTGGCCCAGGATGAGCACCTTCACCTGGTCGTACGGCGTCGCCTCCAGCGCCGCGAAGACCTGCTCGCGGGGCGGGTAGACCGGCCCATTGGCCCGCTCCTGCTCGACGAAGTCGGTGAGCTCCTTGAAATAGGGCTTCTCCAACTCCTCGCCGAGGACCCCGCGCCAGGACTCGGGCAGCATGTCGGTCACCACGTCAACAACCTCCGGTGTGCATCGCGTTCTCAGTCCCAGAACCTACCGGCGACCACTGACAACGCCGTCCGCGGGCCGCCCGGACCGGCCCCGAACGCAGCGCCCCGTCCCGCGGACGGGGAGGTCACGGCGTTCCGGCGAAGGTGCCGGCCCCCCTGAGGACCGGCACCACGGACTCCGCCGCTTGAAGCGCACACCAGGGCAAGGTCTCCCCCGCCCGCCGCCCCCGGCGACGTCAGGCCCGGCGACGTCACGGCCCGTCGCCGTCAGACCCCGGCGTTGAGGAAGAGACCGCCGTCCACCACCAGCGTCTGCCCGGTGATCCAGCCCGAGGCCTCCGACAGCAGGAAGGCCGCGGCCCCGCCGATGTCCTCCGGGACGCCGAGCCGCGCCATCGGGTAGCCGGCCGCCGCCTCCTCCTCGCGGTTCTCGTAGAGCGCGGCCGCGAACTTCGTCTTGACCACCGCGGGCGCGATGGAGTTGACCCGCACGCCCGGCGCGAACTCGTGGGCGAGCTGGAGCGTCAGATTCACCATCGCGGCCTTGCTCATCCCGTACGCACCGATGAAGGGCGAGGGCGCGAGACCGGCGATCGAGGCGATGTTGACGATGGCGCCGCCGTTGTCCTTCTGCCAGGCGTGCCAGGTGCGCTGCGCGAAGCCGAGCGCGGAGACGACGTTGGTCTCGAAGACCTTGCGTGCCACGCCCAGGTCGAGATCGGCGATCGGGCCGAACACCGGGTTCGTTCCGGCGTTGTTGACGAGGTAGTCGACGCGGCCGAAGGCCTCCATCGCGCGCTCGACGGCCACGGCCTGGTGGGCCTCGTCATGCGCCTTGCCGGCGACGCCGAGCACCCGGTCGGCGCCCAGCTTCTCGGCGGCCTCCTTGAGGGCGTCCTCGTTGCGGCCGGTGATGACGACCCGGTCGCCACGGGCCACCAGGGCCTCGGCGATGCCGTAGCCGATGCCGCGGCTGGCGCCGGTGACCAGCGCCACCTTGCCGGTGGGCTCGGGGAGCCCGCTGTCCTGCTCGGTCATGTCCAGAACTCCTGGGGTCGGTGGGGCGGTCAGTTGAGCGGGCCGCCGGCGACGTACATGACCTGGCCGGAGACGAAGCCGGCCGCGTCGCCCGTGAAGAAGGCGATCGCGTTGGCGATGTCATCGGGCCGGCCCACCCGCTGGACCGGGATCTGGGTGGCGGCCGCGGCCTGGAACTCCTCGAAGCCCATACCGACGCGCTCCGCCGTGGCGGCGGTCATGTCGGTGACGATGAAGCCGGGGGCGACGGCATTGGCGGTGACACCGAACTTGCCGAGTTCGACGGCGAGCGTCTTGGTGAAGCCCTGCAGTCCGGCCTTGGCGGCGGAGTAGTTGACCTGCCCGCGGTTGCCGAGCGCCGAGCTGGAGGAGAGGTTGACGATCCGCCCGAACTTGGCGTCCACCATGTGCTTCTGGCACGCGCGCGACATCAGGAACGCGCCGCGCAGATGCACGTTCATGACCGTGTCCCAGTCGCTCTCGCTCATCTTGAACAGCAGGTTGTCGCGGAGCACACCGGCGTTGTTGACGAGCACGGTCGGCGCACCGAGTTCGGAGGCGACCCGGGCCACCGCGGTCTCGACCTGTTCCGCGTCGGAGACGTCACAGCCGACCGCGATGGCCTTGCCGCCGGCTGCGGTGATCTTCGCGACGGTGTCCTTGCAGGCCGCCTCGTCGAGGTCGAGTACGGCGACGGCACGGCCCTCGGCGGCCAGGCGCACGGCGGTGGCCGCGCCGATACCGCGGGCCGCGCCCGTCACGATGGCGACGCGCTGCTCGGTGCTGGACATGCGGGTTCTCCTCATCCTCGAAACCTCGACAAGCGGTCCGCCGCACCGTCCCGTGGGTGAGCAACCGCTTAGTAGCCTGAGCAGGGCTGACGCTAGAAGCCCGGCCACCCGCTGTCAACGCCCCACCACCGCGCCGTTGCCCACCTCACCTGTGAAACCGGCCGGGGGCCGGCGCACGGGCGTACGGGGCACGAGGCACGGGCACGGGCGCACCACGACGAAGCGCCCGGCCCGCCCGAAGGCGGCGCCGGGCGCCCGTACGGCGATCCCGTGGTCCTCAGCGCACCAGCAACTCCACCAGCCGCTCCGCCTCGGCGGCGGGATCGGTGGTCAGGCCGGTGTGCACCGGTCCCGGCTGGACGATGGTGCTGCGCGGCGCGATCAGCCAGCGGAAACGACGTCCCGCGTCATCCCCCGCCGCCTGTCCGGCCCGCTCGCCGCCCTCGCAGATGTCCTCGACGGCACCGAGCGCGGCCCGTACGCCGGCCACATCGGCCGTGGGGTCGAGCGCCAGCAGCCGGGCCTCGTCCAGATACGTCCGGGCCTCGACGAAGCGCCGGGCACGGCAGTACACGACCACCCCGGCATTGATCATCTCGCCGCGCTCGACCCGGGGCACGACCTTCAGCAGGGCGTACTCGAACACATCGCGCCCGTTGTGCAGACCCGTCACTTCACTGCCCTCCGCGGCGGCTTACCGGCCGGCCGTTCCGGTGCCCGCGAGGGCGCGTCCTTGGCGGGCTCCCCCAGGTTGATCCGGTCGCCGAGCGTCTGAACACGGGCCAGCAAGGTGCGCACATACGCCTGCCGCAGCAGATCCGGGGAGTCGAAGCCCGGCTCGTCGGCCAGCCATTCGTCCGGCACCTCCGCCGCGATCTCGGTCAGCAGCTCTTCGGTGATCTGTGGCGCGAATTCATCGGCCGCCGACGCGAGGTCCGGACCGAAGGTGGCAAGCACATGGTCGGAGGCGTTGTACGGACGGGTCGAAGCCTTCTCCGCGGTGGGCCAGTTGTGGTGCCAGATCATCGCGGCGCCGTGGTCGATCAGCCACAGTTCGCCGTGCCACACCAGCAGATTGGGATTGCGCCAGGACCGGTCGACGTTGTTGATCAACGCGTCGAACCACACCACCCGGCCCGCCTCACGGGCACTCACCTCAAACGCGAGCGGATCGAAACCCAGCGATCCAGGAAGGTAATCCATGCCCAGGTTGAGCCCGCCACTGGCTTTCAGCAGCTCCTGGACCTCCTGGTCCGGCTCGCTCAGCCCGATGACGGGATCGAGCTGCATCTGCACCAGCTCCGGCACCCGCAGCCCGAGCCGACGCCCCAGCTGCCCACAGATGATCTCGGCAACAAGCGTCTTACGCCCCTGCCCGGCACCGGTAAATTTCATGATGTAGGTACCGAGGTCGTCCCCCTCGACGATTCCCGGAAGCGAGCCGCCCTCACGAAGGGGTGTGACGTAGCGGGTCGCTGTGACTTCTGTCAGCATTTCGCCAGGCTATAGGACCGTTCGAACTGACAATCCACGCTTCCTCCAACACAGGCAAACACAGAGCCAGCCACGCCGGACCACGGCCTTGCTCAACGTCTGCAAGATCGGCGGTCATCGCGCCGCTCAGCGCACGCGATTGAGCAGACCGGCGGGATCAGGCTCGGCCTGGAGGCCGCGGAGCAGCAGAGTCCACAGGTCATGCAGGTGCTCCTCGATGTGCCGGCGTCCCTCCAGGGCGTCGGAGACGGTGTGCAGACCGAAGAAGGAGCAGACGATGCCGTGGGCGGTGGCGGCGGGTGGTACATCGGCAGCGAGTTCACCGTTACGGGCGGCTTCTTCGAGTAACTGGGTAACGGCTTCGATCCAGCCGAGGAACGGCGCGGGGAGCTGGGCGTCGATGGCTTTGCGTTCCGCCCAGAGGCGGGCTCCGGCCCGGACGACGATGTCGTCCCGAAAGGCGCGTGCCACCTCGAAGCTCAGCCCGACGAGTTTCTCCAGGGCCGGCAGGCCGGGCTGCCGGTAGCGGCTGATCAAATGCGGCCAGGTGGCGAAATGTTCCTCGACGATGGCGAGGGCGAGCTTCTCCTTGCTGGCGTAGTGGAAATAGATGGCCCCGCTGGTTCGACCGGAATGCGCACTGATGTCGCTGATGCTGGTACCGGCGTACCCCTTCTCGTCGAACAAGGTCGCCGCCGCCTCGAGAAGGAACCTGCGCGTCGCTTCCGCCCGGATCTGCACGTACACCTCGCACGTTGTTCTCGTTCCGCCGGGAGGCAACCTACCGCTCCGCGCACCCCGGAATTCAAGGGTGCGCATGTTCGAATTTCGGTATTCCCTGGTCGTATGAGCACCTCAACGGCCAGGACCGTCGGAAAGAGTGAGCCGCTCAGCTGGTCTCGTACCGTCGAGCGGGAGCTGGTGCACCGGACCTCGGTGGCAGAGGTCCTCCTTACGGATGTACGGCCGACCGATGCCCCGCACGTCTTCCTGGCGGCGGCGTCCTGGCCACGCGCGCATGCGACGTTCCCCCGCGACGGGTCGCAGCGGCACAGCCCGCTGATTCTGGTGGAAACACTGCGTCAGCTCGGTCTCTACATTCCCTTGCGCTTCTACGCGGTTCCAAAGACCTTCCGCGCGGTCGTCACCGACCTGCACTTCCACCTCAGCCCCGCCGACGAATTGCCGGCCCGCGCCGGAGCGACCGAAATCACCTGCTCGGCACGGGCCAGCGCCGTCCGGCGGGCGCCGGACGAGTCCGCCATCGGACTGCGACTGAATGTCACCTTCGCCGCGTGCGGGGTGACTTTCGGCAAAGGAGGCGGGGGCGTGCGATTCCTGGACGGCGCGCGATTCACCGCGCTGCGCGCCAGGAGCGCGGGCGGTGCCGCCCCGGATCGCCGCCCGGAGGGCGGGTACCGACCGTCGGCCGCACAGCTGACCGTGAATCACCCGCATGATGCGGTCCTCACTCTCGACCAGGGAAAGCTGTTGGTCTCGCCGGCCGACCCGCTGCACCCGTTCTTCTTCGACCACCCCACCGACCACGTGCCCGGCATGGTGCTGCTGGAAGCTGCCCGCCAGGCCGCCTCATACCTCAGTCGGGGCAGGCTGAGCCGACCCCTTTTCGGCCGGCTGAAGGCCTCCCGGTTCACCGAACTGACCCCGCCCGCACGTGTGCTGTGCACCAGGCACGGCTCGACGTGCGCATTCCGCATCCTCCAGGGCGGCACAGAGACGGCCTGCGGCACCTTCAGTTATACGTAGAGCACACAATATTGACATTTGTGAATTGGTTGACCTTTCCGCATTGCCATCCGTAACATAACGATCGATATTTTCCGGCTGGAGCGGAAGAAATCCCCGCCATGGGAGCTGCCCTGCCGGAATCCCTCGGCCCGGTGCCGGGCGTCCGTGAAACCGACGCTGCCCTGCGTCTTTCGCGACCGGTCGCATCAGCGCTTTCGGGCCCATCGGAACGGAATCCCGAATGACCGCAGAGACCATCCTTTCCTGGACCCCCGCGGCCGTCGTTTTCGACTGTGACGGCACGCTGATGGACACCGAACGCCATTGGGTGGACGCCCGTGACATGGTGCTGAGCAGCTACGGCTGCGCCCCCTCGGACGACTTCGCGGAAAAGGCGCGAGGGCTGCACTACACCGAATGCGGGCGCTTAATGGCCGATGTGGCCGGGCGACCGGAACTGACCGGGGACATGACGGAGTCATTGCTCAAGCGCTTCCGTGAACTCGTCGCCGCAGACCCCACCACCATGCCCGGGGCACCGGAATTGGTGTATTCGGCCGTGCAGTTCGCCCCGCTGGCCGTGGCCAGTAACTGCCCACTGGAAGTCGTCGAGTCCTGTCTCGGAATGGCTGGACTCCGGGATTGCTTCAGCCACATCGTGGTACCCAACGACACCACGAGACCCAAACCCCACCCGGACGTCTACCTCACCGCCGCCCAGCTCTGCGGGGTGGAGCCCGCTGACACGCTGGCCGTCGAGGACTCCCACTGCGGCATCCAAGCTGCCGCAGGCGCGGGCATGCGGGTACTCGGAGTCGGGCCCCGCCCCAGCGACAGGGAGACGGCGTTGGCCGACTGGTGGGTCCACTCACTGGCGGAGCCGGCGGTGCAGGGATGGGCCGACGCCCGCATCCCTGCCCAGGGCACGGGTCCCACTGGGCCCGGTACCACGACGACATGACGGCGGACCGGCCCGCGGCAGACCCCGTGGCACCTCAGGGCATACTGGCGCTCGTTGTTGCCGTGGGCCGGATCCGGGAGGGAGACGCAGTGCCTGAGCTGCGGTGTGAAGCGGTTCGCTGGGTCGATGACGAGCCGTTTCCCGGCATCGTCGAGGTTCAGTTCGTGGACGCCACTGGGCACCGCTGGTCCTTGTTCGACAAGACGCCGGTCTTCTGGCCCGCTGTGTTGACCCCCGAAGCGGTCTACCCGGTACAGGTCACGGTGGCGTGCACAATCCTGGACGGCGCCAGGCAGCCCGCAGGCGACGAGCTCGTGGCGGTCTGCCTCGCGCCGGACGGGTTGACGACGCCGGACGGACGGGACACCTTCACCGTGAGCCGAGGCCGGCTCATCCCGTGAGGGCGGGATTCCGCAGCGGACCCGCGAACCACGCTCGGGCACACCTCCGTTGCCCACTCACCATCGTCCCGGCATCACTCGTCCGGCCCCGTCGCCCTCGGCGTCACCAGGGCATCGGATGTGCCGCGGTCAATCGTCCGTCGGCCCTCTCCGCCCTGGGACCGGCCCTCAGGCAGGGAGCGAGATGACTCGGGCCTGGTCCGAGGGAAGGCCCGTCGGTAGGCGCTCGGCGATACCCCGAGCTGTTTGAGGAAGTGGTGGCGGAGGTTGTTCGCCGTGCCGAGGCCGCTCAGCTCCCCGACCTTCTCGATGGGCAAGTCTGTTGATTCCAGCAGGTTTTGGGCCCTTGCCAGCCGCTGGTTGAGGAGCCACTGGAGTGGAGTCGTCCCGGTGGCCGCCTGGAGTCGCCGGTGGAAGGTCCGCGGGCTCATCGCTGCGCGCTGAGCCAGATCCCCGACCGCCAGGGGTTGGTCCAGGTGTGCACGGGCCCAGTCCAGGACGGGTCCCAGGCTCCCGTCGTCGGTGGTGGGCACGGACAGGTCGATGAACTGCGCCTGGCCGCCGGGGCGGTGGGCGGGCACCACCATCCGGCGGGCCAGCTGATTGGCGACGTGTGCGCCCAGGTCACGGCGCACCAGATGGAGGCAGAGGTCGAGGCCGGCGGTCAGCCCGGCACTGGTGAGCACATCTCCGTCGTCCACGTACAGCACCGAGTCGTCGACCTGCACCTTCGGGTAGCGCTCGGCCAGTTGAGCGGTGTGCATCCAATGGGCGGTGGCACGCCGTCCGTCGAGCAACCCCGCCTCGGCGAGCGCGAAGGCACCGGTGCACAGGGACACCATGCGGGCGCCTGCGTCGTAGGCCTGGCGCAGGGCCGTGATCAGTGCCGACGGCAGCGGTCCGCCCTCGTCGACGAAGGAGTCGGGCACCGAGGGCACGATGACCGTGTCGGCGCCGACGAGGTCATCGAGCCCGTAGCGGGTCCGCAGTGACAGTCCGCTGTCGGCCGGAGAGCCATCCTGCTGCCCCGTCCCCATACGGCACAGCCGCAGGTCGTACCAAGGGTCGGCCAGGTCCGCCTGCGGCTTCCCGAAGACGGTGCAGGGGATGCTCAACTCGTACAGATCCCATGAGGGGACTCCGATGTCCTCGGCCACGACCACGGCGACGGAACCAGGATGCATACCTCGAAGGGTATGGCAGGAATTTGGTGGCTGCTGTCACCAGTGTCACTGTTCCCGGCCCCCGCACGCTGCGATCTTGGTCCACACGTGACCAACCGCCGCAGGCGGACGTACAGGGAGTTGTGACATGCAGTCTGATCGCCCGGCGGTAACCGTCATCGGCCTGGGCTCCATGGGCTCGGCGCTGGCCGCCGTTTTACTGGAGCGGGGCTACGAGACCACCGTGTGGAACCGCTCGGCGCACCGGGCCCAGCCGCTGGTCGACCGGGGTGCCCGCCTGGCCGCGACACCCGAGGAGGCCGTCGCAGCGAGCCCGCTGACCGTCGCTTGCGTACTGGACTACGAGGTGCTGCACGCCGTCCTCGACCCCGTCGCCGGTTGCCTCGCGGGCAAGGCCCTGGTCAACCTCACGTCCGGTTCCCCGGAGCAGGCGCACGAGGCCGCCGCGTGGGCCCGGTCGCACGCCGCCGACTACCTCGACGGCGCGATCATGACCACCCCGCCGGGGGTCGGCAGCCCCGAGATGATGTTCCTCTACAGCGGTTCACAGGCCGTCTTCGACGACCACCGTGCGACGTTGGCGTCCCTGGGTGACCCCTTGCACCTGGGCACCGACCCGGGCCTGGCTTCCCTCTACGACGCCGCCCTGCTCGGCCTGATGTGGTCCACCATGACCGGCTGGCTGCACGGCACCGCGCTGGTCGGCGCGGAGAAGACACCGGCCACGGCCTTCACCCCCGTCGCGATCCGCTGGCTGACCGCCGTGGCCGGCTTCCTGACCACCTACGCACCCCAGGTGGACACCGGCCGTTACCCGGGCGACGACGCCACCGTTGACGTGCAGATCGCGGCCATCGACCATCTCATCCACGCAGCAGCGGCCCGCGGCATCGACAACGCCCTGCCCGAACTCCTGAAGTCCGCCATGGAACGGGCCAAGGCCACGGGCCACGGCTCCGACAGCTACGCGAGCGTGATCGAGGTCCTGAAGAACCCGGCGGCCGGCAAATGACCGAGACACCAACAGCTACCGCTCAACCCGTCGCGCCGGACCCGACGGCTCCCGCTACCACCGTGCCGTGGACGGACCTTCTGGCCGCCGCCACCGACGACTGCCTGGCCACCCTCCTCAAGGGGGCCGACCAGGACTGGTCACGCCCCGCTCACGCCCTCGACTGGACCTGCCGCCAGACCCTCGACCATCTCGCCCTCGGCCTGATGGGCTACACCGGCCTGCTCATCGCCCGCCCCGACGACCGCTACATCACCCTCTTCGCCTCACTCGACCCCCAGGCCACCGTCCCCGCCTGCCTGGACGGCCTGCGCATCGCCGCGTCCCTCCTCACCTCCACCGTCCGCGACACGACTGCCGAAGCACGCGCCTGGCACCCGTGGGGCCACTCCGACGCCACCGGTTTCGCCGCCATGGGGATCACCGAACTGACCGTCCACACCTACGACATCACCCGCACCCTCGGTCTGCCCTGGGCCCCGCCCGACGACATCGGCACCGCCGTCCTCACCCGTCTCTTCCCCGACGCTCCGTCCGGACACGGCCCGTCCGACACTCTGCTGTGGTGTACGGGCCGCATCCCGCTGCCCGGCCTGCCCCGGCGCACGGACTGGCAGTGGGACGGAACCGTGCGCCCACCCGCCCGCCCCTGACGGCCAGGGCCACGACACCTGGACCACAAGAACCTGCCTCACAGGAACGGTCGAACACGGGCCGCAGCCGCCCATTGCCGGGTGAGGTCTTTAGTGATCAGGCTTGACCTCGAATTCGCTCCTACTCGGTCGCGTTGACGGCCGGGAGGCCCACGTAACCAGCCAACCCACCAGGCAAGCACGACCCGTTCATCCCTCCATGCACAATCTGCACGTCAAACTGTCCACACCGCGTCGCGGAAAGCGAGCCGGGGCCCGAAGTCCTCCACCGTCACTGTCCAGAGGTGAAAGAAGTCGCACCCACCAGGGTCGGATCGATCCGGTCATCGCGTCGAATTCGCACATTCTTCCGGGCGGCATTCTGCGGTTACTTGAGGACTATTACGGATCCCGATGAATGTCAGGGTTCTGCTGGTGACGGCGAGACTCCAGCGGATAGAATGTCGCGCGCTGCTCGCGATGGCGGTCGGCGAGGTCGGTGGCGGGGGGGGCCAGGACACCGTGATTGAGTTGCGGGAACACACAACTCAGGGCCGCCTCGCCCGAAACCCTGAACGCGCGTTCGCTTTTCCTGGCCTGCGACGCTTACAGCTCGCCCGTAATTACCTCAAGCGATCACCACAGAGCGGTCCATGCAATGGCGTGGACCCTCTTTCTTTTTGGTGGCAGTCGCGTCGGCATCCCCGTCCGGGGCCGTTGGTGGGCGTGCAGTGAGAAGCGGTGCTTCGTTTTCCTGACAAGAGAAGTGTGGAGTGTGATGCCATGAACCGAGTCGGCAGAGACTCGCGCCGGCCGGCCTGGAGGCTGGAGGCGCTGTCGCGCATGGGGTTATCCGTTCTTTTGCTGGCAGGCGGTGCCATCGGAGCAACGGTTGAACCGGCCGCCGCTTCAACCGCCGACGGCACACTGACGGTTCAGGTGCTGCGCGACTTCTTCGGCACCGGCGTGGTCAACGCGACGATGGACGTCCCACAGCGGGGCATGAAGGTGAAGATCTCCGACCCCGCCGGGCACGATGTCACCGGGGTCACGGATGCCACCGGAAAGGTCGTGGTGTCGCCGTCGGCCGCCCTCAGCGGCGGCCGGTACCGCGTCGACGTCAGCATCCCCGCTCCGTACAGCGACTACTTGCGGGCGGCGCCCGCGTCGACGGCGGAGAACCACTTCAACAGCTTCACGTCGTTCGTGGATGTGTCGGACGGAAAGAACGCCTCGGTGGTGACGGGCGTATGGGATCCGGCCGACTACGCGCTGCCGGACTCGCGGTATTTCGTGCCGGTCCACAACGGCGCCAACGGGACCGACAACCGGGCGTTGGTGGCGTTCGGGACCAAGACCAGGGGCACGTGTCCCACCGATGTGGCGTGCCCGGCCACGCTGGCCACGCAGGACCAGGTGGGCACGACCTTCGGGTTGACGTACGACAAGTACCGATCCCGGCTGTTCCAGAGCGCGTTCGCCCGCCGGTACACGCCGTACGGGCCGAAGGGCAGCGGCGCGATCTATACGGTGCCGACCGGCGGCTCGGGTGCGCCGGAGCTGTTCGCGCAGGTGCCGGGCGCCGCGGTGACGCAGCACGACACCGCCAACATGATCAAGGATGCCGGGTTCACCGACGCGCCGGGCAAGGAGAGCATCGGTGGCCTGACCCTGTCGGAGGACGGCTCCACGCTGTACGCGGTGAACCTGCTGACCCGCAGCCTGGTCAGCTTCGACGCGACAGGAGCCACCGCCTCGGCGCCCGAGGCGACGGTGCCGATCCCGGACCCGGGGTGTGCGAGCCCCGGCGACTGGCGGCCGTTCGGTCTCGCCGTCCACAACAACACGCTGCACGTCGGCGGCGTGTGCAACGCGGAGAGCACCCAGCAGCGCGCGGACCTGAAAGCCGTTGTCTACACCTACGACGGCAAGCGGTTCACCACGGTGCTGACCCACGCGCTCACGGACAAACGCGGCACCGTCTTCGGCGCCGGCGACAAGGCCACCCACTGGAACCCGTGGAACACCGGCCTGGACACGTGGGACGACCGGAAGGCGGGCGGCGTCTTCATCGACCCGCAGCCGGAGCTGGCCTCCCTCGCCTTCGCCCGCGACGGCTCGATGATCCTGGGCTTCCGCGACCGGTTCATGGACGTGCTCAGTTGGGGAGGGCTGGACCCCCGCCCGGGCAACGACACGGCGGAGAACGGCATGTCCGGTGGCGACATCACCATGGTCTGCGCCACTCCCACCGGTGAGTACCAGTGGGAAGGCACCGGGAGCTGTCCCAACCACGCCACCCCTGCCAACAGTGGCGGCCAGGCCGCCGATGTCGCCGAATACTTCCCGGGCGACTATTTCGCCAACGCGCACCAGGAGACCGCGCTGGGGTCGGTGGCCTATATCCCGCAGCAGCAGTGGGTCGTCAGCACGGAGTTCGACCCGGTCGTCGACGTCGCGACCTCAGGGACCGGGTACCACGACATCACGACCGGTCAGGGCCCGGGCAACAACCCGAAGGCCAACGGGTTCCAGTTCGTCAGCCGGGAACAAGGCGGGTTCGGCAAAGCCGGCGGGCTCGGTGACATCGCGTACGCGGCGGTGAACGCGCCGATCCAGATCGGCAACGTCGTGTGGTTCGACGGCGACCACAACGGGATTCAGGACCCGGGGCACGTGCTGCTGCCGGGGGCGACGATCAACCTGCTGGACGCGGACGGCAAACAGGTCGCCACGACCAGGACCGATGCCGCCGGCGAGTACTACTTCGGTGGTGTCGGCGCCGAGTACCAGCTCACACCGGGTGCGAAATACACGGTGCAGTTCGACGTGTGTACCGCGGACACCGGCAAGGTGCCCGGCCAGCCCCCGGCAAGCGACTTGCGGTTCACGCTCCCGCGAGCCGGTGGCAACCGTGCGCATGACTCCAATGTGACCCCGCCGACCACCGGGCAGTTGTGCAACGGCCATGCGCCGGTCACGGCGCCGGACAAGCCGGGCGGGGTCGATCACACGATCGACGCCGGGGTGTACATCCCGAAGGCAACACCGACCCCGACACCCAGCCCGACGCCGACCTCGACGCCGACCTCGACGCCGACACCGACTCCGACACCCACGCCAACCCCGACTTCTACCTCGACCTCGGCCTCGACCCCGACCACGCCTCCGAATCCGAGCTCGCCGCCGGACGCTACGCCGCCGGCACCCGCGCCACCTGCCAACAACCCGGCCCCGGCCGGTGGGAGCAAGGGTTCGCTGGCGCACACCGGTATGTCCGGCCTGCCGAAGATGATGGCCCTCGCCGGTCTGCTGGTGGGTGCGGGCCTGGTCATCGCGTTCATGGGCCGGAAGCGTCGCGCCCGGAAGCACTGAACGAACTGAACGAACTGAACGAACTGAACAACAGTGATCTGCCTGTCTGCGGTCCGGATGACGCGGGCGGGCGGATCACGTCTCGGGCCGGTCCACGAGGGCCGGCCTTGGCGTCGTCTGTCACCGGACTGCGAGTGCCGCCCGCGACCGCACGGCGGCCGGGCAGTGTGGTGATCGGGAGGGTGAATCAGAAGAGTGTCAGCGTCGAGCCGCGTGCGGAGCACAGGAGTTCAGCAAGCTCTACCGGGCCGTGCGACTGGCCGGCGCCGATGGCTGCGGCCCCGCTGGGCGGCAGCCGTCATCGGCGCAGCGGCCGTCGCGGTGGGTGCCGTGTTCCTCCTCGCGGGCGGCGGCTCCGGCCCCAGCGGTCCGCGCGCACTGACTTCGGATGAGGTGAACCGGCTGGCGATCACACGGTTCCGTAACTACCAGGCACACGGCCGAGCGGTGAGGATCACCGTGCCGGGCACCGCCGGCGGGCTGGTCGTCACCGGGTCCGTCGACTACCGGGGCAAACTCGGCTACGGCGTGGTGCACGGCACCGGGCGCGACACCTCCAGCGACGGGCTGATCGGGTGGACGGCCACCTCGGTGTCCGTACACCCGATGGCGAACGCCCCGGCGCACGCACCCGCGTCGCCGCCCCGCTCGGCCTGGTACAGCCGTCCGCTGCAGTCGTCCGGCAGCGCGCTGGACACTTCACTGACCATCGCGCTCGGTCTCGGCAGTGACCGGCCGGACAACGCCCAGCTGCTGCCGCAGAACGGCGCCACCTGGTGGGGACGGGACCGGGTGGACGGGCATCGGGTGGACGTCATGGCCGGGCCGTCCTCCGGTCACCGCTCCGGTACGGCGGGCAACGTCCGCTACTGGGTCGGCCCGGACGGCACCATGTACCGGGTCCGCGTCAGCGTGGGTTCCGAGTCGCAGCCGGTGCTCATCGATTTCGACACCCAGAAGTACGTTCCGGTCAAGCCGGTGCCCGGAGTCACGCCGACCCGGTAGCCGCTGTTCAGGACGTCCGCACCCGCGCGTTCGCGGCGAGCAGGGACGCCGGCGGCAGCGGGATGCCTGCCGTCTTCGGGAGGGCCGGAACCGCCGGGACAGCGGTGGCGCCCGCGGTGGTGGCGTGGGGGAACTGCGGCTGCGGACCCGGCGCCGCGACCTCGGTGAACGGGATGCCACCGGGCGCCTTCGGCCTCGCCCATCTGCCGGCCGGCGAGGACGACTTGGCCGCAAGCGGGCAGGACGCGGTTGTCGCGAGCCGGGCGGGCACGGTGGTGCGCAGACCGTTGCCACGCAGGCAGTTGCCCCGTCCCCGCGTAGCGGTGGGGAACGTCCAGCCGATATCGATGCCGTTGACGGTGAACGTGTTGTCCACGATCTGGTTGCCGACCGGAGGCACATCGGCGGTTGCGGTGATCACCAGCCCGGCGTTGCTGTTGTCGGCGATGCGGTTGCGGAGGAACTGGTTGTCGCTGCCGCCGTCGATGCCGATGCCGATGCCCCACCCGCCGTCGGCCTGCTCCGGGGTGGACCGCTGCTGGTTGGCAGCGATCAGATTGCCCGCGATGACGGCGCCCCGCTGCGGGAGCAGCTTCTCCTGGTGGTCGGAGTCGGTGGTCAGGCCCACCCGGTTGCCGACCAGGCGGTTGCCGACCACATACATGTCTCCGCCGGCGTTGGTGCCTTCGAAACCGATCGCGTTGAGTTCGGCGACGTTGTCCCGCACCACGATGCGACAGGGCTTGCACTGTCCGACGTAGATCCCCGAGTCGGCCCCGCCCGACGCGTAGGAGCGCTCGATGACACCGTTCTGCGCGGAGAACGCGTAGATGCCGTACAGACCGTTGCGGGTCGCGGTCACGTGGGAGACCAGGAACGACTTCAGGAAGGTGACAGGCTCATCGCCGGTGTCGTAGCCCCCGGAACGCCCCGGCAGCCCGGCGGCCGCCTTCGCCGAACCGGTGACCAGGACCCCGTTCTGCGTGTTGTTCTTTACGGTCAGGTTCTCCACGGCCACCCCGGGCGCGGTGACGACGATGCCGTTCGGTTGCCGCAACCGACCGTCGATGACGACCTCGTCCCGGGACTCACCACGAAGAGTGACACGGGGCGCGGAGACCTTCACCGACTCGTGGTACGTGCCCCGCGCCACCAGCACCAGGTCACCGGGGTGAGCGAGAGACACCGCATCCGAGATCGTCGGGGCGTCGGCCGGCACTCTGATCGTCACGTGCGCACCGGGTGGTCGCCGGCCGTGGCCCGACCCGTCATCGTCGGGCCCGCAGCCCGCCAGTACGCAGGTCAGTGTGCTCACAAACGCGACCATCACACGAAGACGGAGACGAGGCATGGCGTCATCCTGGCATGAAGTCAGCCTGCACGGGCGGCTGACCAACTCGCCCGTGCCAGAACAGATTTGGCATTCGCGGAACTCGCCCGCCGCCGGATTGGATATGGCATTCTCCACACCGTGAGCCGAGCCGACTCCCCTCCATCACGCCGCGCGTTCATCGGTGCCACCGGGGCCGTGGCGGCCACCGGGCTCACCGCCGGGTGCGAAGCGTCGGCACCTCAGCCAGGCCGGCCCCATTCCCCCGCGTCCACGCCACGGGTGCCGCCGACCGGCCGCCATCAGGCAGGCATCACGCTCCCGCAGCCGGCCCAGCCGAACCTCCTGGCGGTGGTGGCCGACCTCGACGACGGTGTGCCCGTCGGCCCGCTGCTGGCCGAACTCGGCCGGGCCGTTCGCACACTCACCGCGGGAACCGATCCACGGCTGCTGGGCCTGCCGCCGGGCGATCTCACCGTGACGATCGGGGTGGGCCCACGGCTGGTGCGCATGGCCGAGCCGTCCCTGCCCGGCGCGGCAGACCTCCCCCGGTTCTCCCGCGAGCAGATCGCCCCGCAGTCACGCGGCGGGGACCTGTTCATGCAGATCTGTGCCGGCGACCCCTTGCTGTTACCGGTCGTCGCCGCCGCGCTCCTGGAGCAGGCCGGTCGTCGGTTACGTGAACGCTGGCGGCAGTCCGGACGCCGCGGTCCGAACATCCCCGTGGGCAAGGGCATCTCCGCGCCGCGCAACCTGCTCGGTTTCATCGACGGCATCGTGGGCCCGCACACGACGGCCGAACACCGGCGCCATCTGTGGCTGTCCGGGCCGGCTCCCGTCGCCGGCGGCACGATCGCCGTGGTACGGCGCATGGAACTCGACCTGCCGCGGTTCACCGCCCTCTCCGTCGCCGACCAGGAGGCGGCCTTCGGCCGGCGCAGGGCCACCGGCGCGCCCCTCTCCGGCGGGACCGCGGCCTGGGACCCGGACCTCGGCGCCAAAACACCGGACGGGCGCTACCTCGTCCCGGCCGACGCCCACGTCCGCCGGGCCAACCCCACCGTGGTCGGCGTCGGTCTCATGCTCCGCCGCTCCTACAGCACCGACGCGCCCACGCCCGGCCTGCTCTTCATCAGCTTCCAGAACGACCTGCGCACGTTCACCAACACGCTTGCGCATATGGATGATTCCGACGCACTGCTGCGCTTCACCACCACCACCGCCAGCGCAACCTTCCTCATCCTCCCCGGCTTCGACCAGCAGCATCCGCTCGGCGCCAAGACGTTCCGCTGAACGCGCTTTGCTGTGGCGAGTTGAGCACGGGGGGAACGGAGTTCCTTGCAGGGGCACGCCCGCGGCCAGGCGTTGTGCGCCGCGGGGCTCGCGTCAGCGCGCTTCGATTCCCCAGGCGACGGCTCGGGCGGCGGCGGCCGCGCGGTTGGGGAGGTCCAGCTTGGCGAGGATGTGCTCGATATGGGTCCCTACGGTGCGCGGCGTGATGCGCAGCCGCTCGGCGATCTCTCTGTTGGTGCGGCCGGTGGTCAGTTCGGCGAGCACCTGGACCTCCCGTGGCGAGAGCCCGCCGGGCCGCCCCGCGTCCGCGGCGGGGCCGGCCGAGGTGCCCCCCTCGGGCGGCGGACCTCCTCGGGCGACGGCCGCGGCGAGCGCCTCGGTGAGCAGGGTGACCACGGCCCGTGCCGGGTCGGGCGTGCGCCGCGGCCGGCGGGTGCTGACGTTCAGCATGCCGACGTACCGGCCGTCGGCGGCGAACAGGCACTGGGCCACGCCGTCCTCGATGCCGAGGGGGGAGAGCACCTCCTGGAAGCCCGGCGATGCCGCCAGGAGGTGACAGGGGACGTCCCTGAGCCAGAGACCGCCCCGGGACGGGCTGTGGAGCACGGGGAACACCGGGTCGTGGTGGAGGCGGGTCTCGATGTAGACCGTGGCATCGTCCGGGTAGCTTCCGGCCAGGGTGGTGTGGCGCCGGCGCAGCGGGTCCCACCGGGCCAGGGAGGCGTGGTCGTACTCCATCACCTCCGACAGCGCCGCCAGGACCGTGGCGAGGCCGGTCGCACCGCTCGTGGCGCTCCTGGCGGCCTCACGGACGTGGACGGCCGCCTCCAGGATGTCCGTCGTGCTCCGGTGCGCTGCCATCATCCAAGGATGATCATGTGCCCGGAGTGCGTCAATCACGAAGGGTGTCGTGCACGACCTGTCCGTCCACGACGGTGAGGACGACGGGGATCTCCGGGATGCCGTGGGGGTCGGCGGTGAGCAGGTCCCCGTCGAGCACACAGAGGTCGGCGACCTTGCCCGGCTCCAGGGAGCCCTTCCAGTCGTCGGCGAAGTCCTGCCAGGCCGCGTCGATCGTGTACGTACGGATCGCCTCGGCCAGGCCGATGCGCTGCTCGGGGCCGCTGACCCGGCCGGCGGCCTTCGACTCGCGCAGCACCATGGTGGCGACGCCCTGGCGCCAGTCCGGGTACGTGACGGGGGCGTCGGACCCGCTCGCGACCCGCACGCCGGCGTCGATGGCATCGCGGTAGGGCCATGCGTACGCGGCCCGTTCGGCCCCGACGAACTCCTCCTCCATGTCGGCGACGGTCCACTTGATGGTGGGGTTCATGTTGGCGCCGAAGCCGTGGGCGGCCAGCACCTTCATGCTGTGCGCGGTGAGGAAGTCGCCGTGGATGACGTAGTGGCGGGCGTCGGGCCGCGGGTGCTCGGCCACGGCCGCGGCGAAGGCGTCCGCGACGGAGTCGCAGGCCCGGTCGCCGGTGACGTGGACGCCCAACTGGTGCCCGGCGGCGTGGGCATGCCGG
The DNA here is from genome assembly GCF_042746015.1 of Streptomyces sp. NPDC058773. Taxonomy (NCBI): domain Bacteria; kingdom Bacillati; phylum Actinomycetota; class Actinomycetes; order Kitasatosporales; family Streptomycetaceae; genus Streptomyces; species Streptomyces sp. NPDC058773. The sequence continues at coordinate 31,460 of NZ_JBHYPE010000015.1, read as the reverse complement.
ATCATGGCGGCGATCTCGGCGGTCCGCTCGGCATCCGTCTCGCCGCCGACGCACAGGGAGCCGCAGCCGCCGCCGGTGTACGGCTCGTGCATCCAGGCCGTCTTGTTGGGGACGATGCCGTCGGCGAAGATCTTCACCCCGTGGATCGCCAGGCGGCGCGGATCGGCGTCGCCGGACTCACCGGAGTCGTCGAGGGCGGTGAGGGTGCGGGCGAACTCCTCGGCGGTGCTCGCCATCCCGGTGGGGAGGACCAAGACGCCGACGCGGGCGGTCAGTTCGCCGTCGGCCAGGAGTTGGCGGTAGACGTCGAGGGTCTGTGCGCCAAGCGCGCCCCGCATGATGCCGTCGCCGCCGGGGCCGAGTCCGGGCTCGGTGAAGCTGGTCACGCCGAGCCGGGCGAGTGCGGCGAGGGTCGACCGGATCGCGTCGGCCCGTTCCCGCCGGCTGAGCGGCGGCAGCGCGTTCTGGACGAGGGCCTGGGCCCCCTCGTGGAGCAGCCCGGTCGGCTCCCCGGCGTCGTCCAGGACGATGGCCCCGCCGGGCGGCGCGTCGGTGTGCCGGTCGATCCCGATGAGTTCAAGTGCCTTGGAATTGACCCAGGTGGCGTGCCCGGAGAAGGAGTACAGGACGACGGGGTGGTCCGGGCTCACGGCGTCGAGGTCACGCCGGGAGGGCTGCCGCGACGGATCGGCGACGCACTCGTCGAGGAATCCGGGGTCCCAGCCGTGCCCCGTTATCCACTGCCCGCCCGGTACCCGACCGACGGTTTCCCGGACCGCTTCGGCCACGTCCGCGAGGGAGGACACGGCGGGATGGCCGAGGTCGAGGGAGAGCGGCGGCGTCGCCATACCGAAGGCGCATCCGTGCAGGTGCGAGTCGTTGATGCCGGGAAGCAGGGTCGCGCCCCGCAGGTCGATGACGCGGGTGCCGGGTCCGACGAGCGGTGCGACGTCGTCCCGCCCGCCGACGGCGCTGATGACCCCGCCGGTCACCGCCAGGGCCGAGGCGACGGAGAACTCCGCATCGACGGTGACCACCTGCCCGCCGAGAAACACCAGGTCCGCATACGTGTCCACAGAAGGGTCCTTTCCAAAACCGGGCACACCTCGGCCGCCCGCAAACGATCTCCCGAGGACTATGAACCACCCTCCTGTCCCCGCACATCGGTCATTCCACCGATACGCGCTCTCGTGGTGGCAGGGGCGGGGCTGACGGCTCGTGCCCGGGTTCGTCGTCGGGCTCGGGAAGGCATGGAATGCATCGCGTCCCTTGCTCGGGGCAGTCGGCAGGGCGGGTCCCACAGCGGACGGCTGGGGGGAATCGGCGGCGCAACCGGCCGCGGGCCCGACGGTCTTGACGGCGTTGCGTGCGCCGTCGGGTGGGGGCTACGCCCCCGGTGTCCTCGGCCGATGCGCCGGTTGAGCACGGCCTCCGACCGCCCGCAGCGTCAGGGCAGCCGCGGCCCCCGCCACCAGGCCGCAGGTCAGGGCGGCCGGAACGCCCTCACCGAGGCCTGCGGACAGGTGCAGCAGGCCCCAGCGCAGGCCCGAGCCCGCCCCGTCCACGGCCACCCTCAGCAGCTGGCTCGCCAGCAGCCCGAGGACCGTCGCGCAGACCGCGCCCACCGCCATCGCGGGGACCGTGGCCCGGGTGAGCAGTCCGGGCAGCCGCCGCAGTGCCCACCACACCACGGCGAGCAGCAGCACGTCGCCGGCGCGGTACAGGAGCCAGCCGCCGAGCGGCGCGCCCCCCGGGGGCGTCCAAGCGCCGAGCAGCAACCACTGGCGCAGGAGGTCGCCCGGTTCGGTGAACAGCCCGATGGCCGGGGAGACTCGCTGGAGGGCGGCGGCGACCGGCTGGTACGAGAGGACCACCAGGGACAGTGCGATCACGGCGGTTCCGATGGTGGCGGCCAGGCGGGCGGCCCGCGCGGGGACGGCCTCGTGCGACTCCGGGCCGTCCTCCCTGGCAGTGCCTCGCGCCAGGAGCACTGTCACCGCCGCCGCGACCAGCGCGGTCACCACCAAGACCTGCCGCCCGGAGGAGATGACACCCGCCAGCCGGGGCAGGAAGCGGAAACTGCCATGCCCTCCCGAAGCGATCAGCCACGGTGCGGAGACGGCTACCGCAAGGGTCCCGGCCACCAGGCCCCAGGCCCATATTGCGAGCAGCGTGGCCGGCATCCGGCCGTGCACCGGCGGCAGCCGGCGGACCAGGAGCAGTGCCCCAGCTACGAAGAAGGCGAAGACCGCGCCGAACCGGATCTGCAGCGCGGCGGTGTACAACGCCAGGTAGCTGGTGCCGGCGGTCCCGGCTGCGTCCCGGACGCCGCCGGGCACCTCGGTGCCGAACTGGACCGAGGCCGGAGGGTCGTACGACCAGGGGGTGAGCCAGTGCTCCAGCTCGACGGCCGTCTGACCGTCGAGCGGGCCGGGGGCGCCCGGCAGATGCAGTGCGTGCGCGCTTTCCCCCGCCCACCACAGAAGGGCTGTGAGCAGCAGCCCTCCAGCCAATGCCGGTAACACCGCACGTCTGTATGCCATGACTTCCCCCGCTTTGGTCGAGCATCTCCGGAATCCCAACTCAGGGGAGATTACGGGGTGTTCATCACATACGGATCACGGCGGAGCAGAGAACGCGCAATCGGCCATGCGTCGTCGGCAAGGCGGCAGTTCTGAGCCCTCGCGGGGTTTCTGACCGCCTCGGCCGACAGGACTTCCTTGCGTGTGCCGCAGCCGTCGTGGTCTGCATCGGTCCACAGGCGGGGACGTGTCCCGTCATACTCGGTGCGGGACTCTTCAGCGATCTTCAGACGCTCCACAGGAAGGATTCGCCGTTCCACCGGTTCGGCTGCTTAGAGCGGCTTCGAGGATCTAGCATCCGCTGAAGAACACGGGCCTGAGGCATCTGGGGGCATCATGGTGAACGACGCCGATCTGCGGCATCTGCGCCGCTGCGTGGAACTTGCGGCCGAGGCCGTGAACGTGGGCGACGAGCCGTTCGGCTCCGTACTCGTCGCCGCGGACGGGACCGTCCTCGCCGAGGACCACAACCGTGTGGCCTCGGGCGACCGGACCCGGCATCCGGAGTTCGAGCTGGCGCGCTGGTCCGCGGCGAACATGTCCCCCGGGGAAAGAGCGGCCGCGACCGTCTACACCTCCGGTGAGCACTGCCCGATGTGCGCCGCCGCGCACGGCTGGGTCGGGCTGGGGCGCATCGTGTACGTGAGCTCTTCCGAACAACTGGCGTCCTGGCTCGCCGACTTGGATGTTCCCCCGCCTCCGGTGCGGACCCTGCCGATCCGGGACATCGTCCCCGGCCTCGTGGTGGAGGGCCCGATTCCCGGCCTCGCGGAGCAGGTCCGCGACCTGCACCGCCGCTTTCACCGCTCCCCCTGAGCTTGTTCGGTTCAATACAGCCCGGGAGAGACACAACACAGCGGCGCCGCAGGAGGGGGTGGATGGGGGTTCGCCTGCGAACTACCTACTCCACCGCATACAGCAGCTTGTACTCAGCACCGTCCGCCTTGAAGTGCAGACTGCGTTCACCAGGCGTATCCGTGATCCACTGCTTCCCGAGCCGGTCACCCTCACCCGAGTCGCCGCCCTCCCCGAGGGAGACGGCGATCGTTCCCGTGAAGTCGCAGTCGTACTTGACGGTGTACATCCGGTCTCGCAGCACCCTTCCATTCCACACGGTGCCGCGGTTCTGGACGACCAGCCTCGGCTCGTCGAAGCCGCTCCAGGCCTCAGTCGTGACGCACTTGAGCTTCTCCAGATAGAGCTTGGCCATACCGTCCCCCGTGCAGGATCCTTCTCGACACCTCACATTCTGCTGAGCCGCAATAAACGATCACTAAACGAAGGGGCGCGGCAGTCGCCGCAGAAGCGATGCGCCCACCCGGGGCCGGCATCTCGCGCTGCCCGTCACCTGCTTCGGTATGCCCGAAGGAAGGTCCGCACCCCCTCGACGACGAGTGGCCGGACGCGGGGGTCCTCCGCGGCGTTCGCGGAACCGAGTCTGTCCAGCGCGACGCCGAAGGTCAGCGCGATGAACTGGTCGGCCGCGAGTCGGGGGTCGGGGACATCGAGCAGTCCGGCCGCGGCGAAGGCGGCGAACCGCTCGGCGATTGCCTCGTCGGGGGTGTCGGCCATGGAGTTGTAGCCCCGGTGCGGCAAATGGCCCGATTCCGCCTGGAGGAGTCGCAGCAGTGTTGCGTACTGGAGTCACCGAATGACCCGCTCCGAGCTGTCGAGGGACGTCCGTAGTACCCCGGGGCGCACGGCCCTGATATCCGGGGGCGGCATCGCGGGGCCCGCCCTCGCGTTCTGGCTGCACCGCTACGGATTCGCGGTCACGATGGTCGAGAAGGCGGGCGCGTTTCGTGGCGGTGGCTACCCCATCGACATACGCGGCACCGCACTCGACGTCGTACGGAGGATGGGAATCCTGCCGCGACTGCACGAGGCGCACATCGGCCTGCGCCGGCTGACCTTCCTCAACGGGGACGGCAGCGAGGTGGCCTCGGTCACCCCGCACACCGTCACCGGCGGTGTCGCGGGACGGGACCTGGAGGTGCGGCGCGGGGATCTGACCGACGTGCTCCACGCGGCGGTCCGTGATGACGTGGAGTTCTTGTTCGACGACTCCATCGACACCCTCGCCCAGTCCGGCCACGGGGTCGATGTCACCTTCCGCGGGGGCGGCAGGCGTACGTTCGACATGGTGTTCGGTGCGGACGGTCTGCACTCGCCCGCCCGGAACCGCCGTTCGACGCGTTCCGGAACCCGCAGGCCCAACGGGACCTGGTCGCCGCGGTCTTCGCCGACGCGGGCTGGGAGGTCCCCGGCATGCTTACCGCCCTGCGCGAGGCGGACGACCTGTTCTTCGACGTGATCAGCCAGATCCGGATGCCCCGCTGGTCCAGCGGCAGGGTCGCGCTGGTGGGCGACGCCGCGTACGCACCCTCGTTCCTCACCGGACAGGGCTCCAGCCTCGCGCTCGTCGGTGCGTACATGCTCGCCGGTTCCCTGGCCGACCGGGACCACGCCGCGGGCTTCGCGGCCTACGAACACCACACCCGTGCGTTCGTGACCCTGAACCAGGATCAGGTCGGCAAGGGCGACGCCGCGCTTTTCCCGGGCACCGCTCAGGCCCTGGAGCAGCGCAATGACACGCTGCGCAAACTCATCACCACGCCCCCTTCCACGGAGGGTCGACCGGCCCACTCGGCGCTCACCCTGCCCGCGTTCATGCCCATGACGTAGCCCCAGGCACGCGCACCGATGACGGCTGCGCCCGGCGGCCGGCGGGCCTGGACCGGGACCTGGACCTGGACCGGGACCGGGACCGGGTGACGGTGGGTGTGCTGATCGCGACGCGCCACTAGGATCGGACGGTGATGCAGAGCACAACTCTGGCCGGGGCCTTCGACGATCTGGCCGACAGCTACGATCACCGGCACCACGAGGAGATTGCGCGGGCCCTGATCGCGTGGGTGGCCCCCGGTCCGGCCGACGCGGTCGCCGACGTGGCGTGCGGAGCGGGAGCCGTAGCCCGGCAACTCGCGCAGAGCCGGCCCGACACCGCCCGGCCCGTCCTGGCCGTCGACCTGTCTCCGGGGATGATCGCAGTGGGCAGGGCCCGCGCCGCGGACGTGGAGCGTGCGACGGCGATCGACTGGCGGGTCGCCGATGCGGTGCCGCTGCCGGTTGCCGATCGCTCTCTCGACGTCGTGCTCTGCGCGTCCTCGCTGCACTTCCTGGGACGCCGGGCGCCGGCCGACTGGCGGCGTGCCCTGCGTCCGGGTGGCCGGGTGGGTTTCACGCTGCCCCTGGCCACGCACTTCCGGCCGTCGGAACGCTTCTCGGGTCACCTCGCCCGTGATGTACCGCTCCCCCACACCGCGCAGGAGGCGAGTGTCTGGGCGGCGGAGTGCGGCTTCGCCGAGGCCGCATCCCGCGTGCTCGTCCTCGGTACGCGTCGTGTGGTGGTGACTTCGGCGAGGGAACCCGGCGGCCGGTGAGCAACCCGGTGGGTAAGCCGGTGAGCCATGACGTCCGCCAGGACCGCCCCCGCGACCCCGCGTCCGCCGGCTACGGCGGATCAGGGGACGATGGGGCGAGCCTCGCAGGGCGAAGGTGAGGACCGGCCGGGCGGTCCAGATAGCTCGTCCGGCGGCCGTCCCAGGTACGCCGCAGCGGGTCCCGCACCGCCCGCGCGCACAGCCCGGCCGGGGTGACCACCGCGAAGTACAGTGCGGCCAGGCCCAGATGCCGCAGCCGCTCAGTCCATCGGGATCGCGGCACGCCAGTCGCCCTCCTCCCGCCACTCGGGCTGGTCCCGTTTGTCCAGGAGAAAGTCTCCGAGGACCAGCAGATCGATCCGGGTGCGCATGAAGCAGGCGTACGCCTCCTCGACATCGCGCACGATCGGCTCCCCGCGCACATTGAACGAGGTGTTCACCAGCACGGGGCAGCCCGTGCCGTCCCGGAAAGCGGTGAGCAGCGCGTGGAAGCGCGCGTTGCGCTCGGCCGACACGGTCTGCACGCGGGCCGAGCCGTCGACATGGGTGACCGCCGGGATCGTCGAGCGCGGCACCCGCAGCAGGTCCAGGCCCGTCGCCCCGTCCGCCGCGGCCCCGCACTCCCGCCGCTGTGCCGCGGCGACCTGTGCGGTCAGCAGCATGTACGGGCTCTCCTGGGCCAGGTCGAACCAGTCCTTGGCGTCCTCGGCGAGCACCGCGGGCGCGAACGGGCGGAAGGACTCCCGGAACTTGGTCTTGAGGTTGAGGGTGGACTGCATGGCGGGATCGCGCGGGTCGGCGAGGATGGAGCGGTTGCCCAGCGCCCGTGGTCCGAACTCCATCCGTCCCTGGAACCAGCCGACGACCTTCCCCGACGCCAGCTCCGCCGCGACCCGCTCCACCAACTCCCGCTCCGGCAGCCGCACGGCGGGGTAGCCGCCACGGGTCAGGAACTCCTCGGTCTCCCGGTCGGAGCAAGCGGGGCCGAGCAGCGCCCCCGCCATCGCGTCCGTGCCGCGCCCCACATGGGGGCGGGGCGCGCCCCGGCGGTGCGACTCGGCCAGCGCCGCGCCGAGCGCCCCGCCCGCGTCCCCGGCCGCCGGCTGGATCCACAGCTCGTCGCAGACCCCGTCGGCCAGGATCCGGCCGTTGGCCACGCAGTTGAGCGCCACACCGCCGGCCAGGCACAGCCGTCGCTCCTCGGTGCGTTCCAGCGCCGTCCGGGCCAGCCGGAGCATCACCTCCTCGGTCACCTGCTGCACGGAGGCCGCCAGGTCGAACTCGCGCTCGGTGAGTGGGCCTTCCGGTGTCCGGCGCGGCCCGTCGAAGAGCTCCGCGAAGGCCCGGCCGGCCATGGTCTGCCCGTACTGGAAGGTGAAGTGCCGCAGATCCAGGCGGAACGAGCCGTCCGGCTTGACGTCGATCAGCCGCTCCCGGATGAGCGGCGCGTAGCGCGGCGTGCCGTAGGGCGCCAGGCCCATCAGCTTGTACTCCCCCGAGTCGACCTTGAAGCCGCAGAAGTAGGTGAACGCCGAGTACAGCATGCCGAGGGAGTGCGGGAAGCGCAGTTCGGCGAGGGGAGCCAGCTCGGTGCCGCGGCCGTGCCACAGCGTCGTCGTCGCCCACTCCCCCACACCGTCGACGCACAGCACCGCGGCCGACGCGTACGGGCTCGGGAAGAACGCCGACGCGGCGTGCGAGGCATGGTGCCGGTGCGCCACGACCGGCGGCAGCGGCTGTCCGGGGGCCAGGGTGCGCAGCCGCGCCCGTACGTCGTCCAGCGCTCGCCGCTTCCAGCCGGCCCACTGCGGGAACGCCCGGCGGAACACGGGAAGACCGTGCGGGGCGGTGGCCAGCCAGGTCGCCAGCACCCGGCGGAACTTCAGCGCCGGGTCCTCGTAGAACGCCACGGCCGCCAGTTCGTCCAGGCGCAGCCCGGCCTCGCGCAGGCAGCTGGCGACGGCGTGCGAGGGGAAGCCGGGGTCGTGGCGGCGCCGGGTGAACCGCTCCTCCTGCGCCGCCGCCAGCGGGGTGCCGCCGGCCACCACTGCTGCCGCGCTGTCGTGGTAATAGGCGGAGATGCCCAGGACCGGGCCGTCCGGCCCGCCGGGGCCCGAGCGGTCGGCGCGCGCGCCGCCCCTACCGGTCCCCATGTCAGAACAGCGGGTAGACGGACGCGTCGTCCTCGGGCTGCGGCCGCAGCCGGGACGGCGGCGGGGGCTGGTCAGCGGACCGGTCCGGCGGGGTGTCGGGGGCGGGCCCCGGGCGGTCCCGGCGCCGCAGCCAGGAGGCGAGGCGGCCGACCGCCGAAGCGGGCGCTGCGCTGCTGTCGTCGGGCACGGCGGGGCTCCTCATGCCAGGTCCAGGCGGTCCGCCAGCTGCCGGGCCACCAGGTCGTATCCCAGGTCGGTGCAGTGCACCCGGTCGATGAACAGCCAGTCCTCCGGCTTGGCGGCCTCGGCCAGCGCCACGTTCAGGTCCAGGAACGGCACGTCGAGACGGGCGCATCCGGCGGCCAGCCGGTCCGCGTAGGCGCGGCCCACCGCCATGGTGGAGATGTCGTTGTGGAACCGGCGGAAGTTGGACACCTCGTCCAGCTCCTCGAAGAGCAGCTGCTCGCGGGGCAGCGGCTCCTCGCGCACCCAGGGCGCGAGCGGCTGGAGCGCGAAGACCAGCCGGGCGCCCAGGCCGTCCGCGAGCAGCTTCCAGGCACCCAGGTGCCGGATCGTCAATTCCGTGGCGTGCGCGACACGTTGCTCCGGCGGCGGGACGACGTCGGGGGCGGGCCCGCAGTCGAAGAAGGCGCCGTGCCGGCCCTGTTTCTCCTCGGGCAGCCGGCTGAGCACCAGATTGTTGACCCCGGAGAGCAGCACGATGTCCTCGACCGGCGGGAGTTCGTGCTGGAACAGGGCGAACAGCAGGAGTTCCTGGGCCGAATTGTGGCTCTGGCCGGCGATGTTCAGCCAGGGCAGCCGGGGCGCGTGGGCGTTCCACAGCCGCGCGGTGATCGTGGCCGCGTCACCGGTGGCGCCCACGCCGAAGACCGCGGAACTGCCCGCGAGCACCCGCACCGGGCCTTCGGGGCGGTCGTCGCCGACCGTCGCCCGGAGCCCGCCGGGGCCCGGCGTGACCCGGAAGCCGTGCCGGTCGGTGGTGTAGACGGGGGTCTTCTCGTTGCCGTACTGGAAGTACCCCAGATAGGGCTGGTCCTCCAGGACGAAGGTGTAGTGCTCCATGTGCGGGGTGAACTCGGCGCGGGGTGAGGTCATCGTGAAGGGGCTCCCGTCGGTGCGCGGTGCGTGGCTGTCGTGCCTTCCGTGGTGACCGGCCGACCCGCCGTGCCCGGTGGGGCACGGCGGGCACGGGGCGACCTGCGCTCAGGGGGCCGGGGGCGGCGGCTCGGGCAGGGAGCCGGGGCGGTCCTCGCGGATCAGGTCGGCGTTGATGGCCATGCCCGCCAGCCCTCCGCTGGCAGCGGCCATCGCGGCCTGCTGCATGTTCCGGCCGAGGTCTCCGGCCACGTACAGCCGGGGCAGGCTGGTGCGGCCGCGCTCGTCGGTCTGTACGGCCTCCAGGTCCGGGGCCTGCAGCCAGGGGCGCAGCGGGGCCACCCGGGGCTCGATGTCGAGGTGGAGGAAGAGCGCCCCGTAGCTCGCGGACCGGCCGTCCTCGAAGACGACCTCGACGCCCTCGGGATGCGGCTTCACCTCGCCGACCCGGTCGTTGACGACGGGGACGCCGGCCGCGGTGAGGCGGTCGCGCTCGTCCTGGGGCAGCTCGCGCCGGTCGGTGAGGTAGGTGATGCGGTCGGACCACACCGTCAGGGTCGCGGCCAGGCACTCGCTGGGCACGGTCCCTCCGTACACGGCGAAGCTGCGGTCGCGCACCTCCCAGGCGTGGCAGTACGGACACTCCAGGACGGTCTTGCCCCACAGGTCGGCCAGGCCCGGTACCGGTGGCAGCACCGAGCGCACACCGGCCGCGTACAGCAGGGTGCGGGCCCGGAAGGTGCCGGACTCCTTGGTGGTGACCACCACGTGGTCACCGTCGCACTCGGCCGACACCACCTGGTCGTCGCGGAACGTCACGTCGTAGGTGGCGAGTTGGGCGCGGGAGCGGGCCCGGAAGTCCGCGATCGTCGCCCCGTCGTTGGTGAGGACGTTGTGCATGACGCCCGCTGCCATGTTGCGGGCGTCGCCCGAGTCGATCAGCAGCACACGGCGGCGTGAACGGCCCAGGTAGAGCGCTCCGTTGAGGCCGGCCGGGCCGCCTCCGACGATCACCGTGTCGTAGAGCTGTGTGTCCAATGGTCATCCCTTGTCGAGAAGGTCACTGTGCGGAGGCGGATCGGCGGGCGGCGTACCGGAAGGCAGTGGTGCGGCGGGCGCCGGGAGTGCGTCGCCGGGCGCGGAGCGGTCCTCGCGCAGGGGCGCGAGCAGCAGCAGCGCGCCCACGGCCAGGAGGGTCCCGCACACCACGAACACCGCGGGCACGGACAGGGCTTCGGCGAGCAGACCGCCGAGCGTCGCGCCGACCGGCATGGTGCCCCACGCGCACAGCCGGGACACGCTCATCACCCGGCCCTGGAGGTCCTCCGGCGTGAGCCGCTGGCGCAGCGACATCACGGGGATGTTCCAGCCCATCATGAAGACGCCGTTGGCGGCGAGTGCCAGCGCGGCCAGGACCGGATGGCGGACCAGGCCCAGCGCGGCGTACGCGGCTCCGGACGCCACCAGGGACCAGCGGGCCAGCCGTACGGTGGGCAGCCGGTCGGCGGCCCGGGGCGCCAGCCAGCTGCCGGCGACGGCGCCCAGCGACCCGACGGCGAGCAGCAGTCCGTACCCGGCCGCGCTCAGGCCCAGCGTGCCCTTGCTCAGCAGCACCAGCATCGAGAAGGTCGCCGAGAACACCAGGCCGTACAGGGCGCTCGCGGCCAGCGTGAGCCGCAGGGTGCGATGACCGAGGACGAAGCCGAGCCCGCCCCGGATGTCGCGCAGCACCCCGCCGCGTGCCCCGCCCGGTGCCGCCCCGCCCGCATCCGCCTCGTCCGGTGCCGCCCCGCGGCGGGTGCGGGCGAGCGGGGCGAGGCCGAACAGCAGCAGCGCGGCCAGCGCGTACAGCACCCCGCCGGTGGCCAGCGCCGCGGCGGCGGTCAGGCCCACCAGCAGGCCCGCCACGGGCGGTCCGGCCGTTTCGTTGAGCACGATCGTCGCTGCCATCAGCCGCCCGTTGGCGCGCTCCAGGTGCCGCTCGTCGACCAGGCGCGGCAGCATCGCGGGCGCGGCGGTGTCGGCGAGGGTCTCGGCGATGCCCAGCAGGAACGCCAGCGCGTACAGGAGGGCCAGCGGACCGTGGTCGACGAGCACCAGGGCCGCGCCGAGCAGCGCCGCCGCGCGGACCAGGTTGCTGCCCAGCACGATCCGGCGCCGGTCCACCCGGTCCACGAGGACGCCCGCGGGGAGCGCGAACAGCAGCCAGGGGAGCATGTTGACGGTGGTCAGCCCGGCGACCGCCGCCGGGTCGGGGTGGTGCGCGACCACCAGCAGCGGCAGCAGCGTACGGGTGATGCCGTCGCCCGCGTTGGAAGCGGCCGTCGAGGCCCACAGCCAGCGGAACGGGCGGCCCAGGTCCGCCCGGCGGGCCGGGCGGTCCGCGGACGCGGAGGCGCTAGCCAACAATGCTCCCCTCAGGCCACGCACGCAGGCCCAGCAACCGCTCGCCCAGCTCGGTCAGCGTCGCCGGTCCGTACAGTTCGGCCTCGTCCTTGCGCACCCCGCCCTGCGGCGGATGCGGCGGGATCCGGTCCCGCCAGAACCGCACCCGGGCCTCGCGGAGGCCGGCGTTCTCCTCCCAGGCGGGCGCCATGGTCAGGTACTGGGCCATGCGCACCCGGGCCTCGGAGACGTTGGGGTGCACCCCGTGCGGCAGAAGGCTGTTGAAGATGATCAGGTCGCCGGGCGCGACCTGTGGCGTGGTGATCCGGTAGCCGGTGATGTCCGGCGTGAACGGGTCGCGGTCGGCGGGCTGTCCGCTCACCCACTTCTCCCAGTCGGTGAAGATCTCCGGCACGCACTGGAAGCCGCCGATCTCCTCGTCGCCGTGGGTCAGCGAGAGCACCGCCTGACAGCTCACCTGGAGCGGCTCGGCGGAGGTGTCCACGTCCCAGTGGATGAACCCGTCGAAGGCGCGCGGTCCCCGGTTGGGCGGGTTGACATTGGCGAAGTCGATGGTGACCCACAGGTCGCTGCGGTCCCAGATGTCGGCGAAGGCCCCGTACACCCGCGGGTTCTGCCGGATGTCCCACTGGGCCTGGTGGTTGTACATCTCGACCAGCCCGCTGTGGCCCGGCAGCCGGTCGTTGCCGGTGTGTGGCGAGGCCCAGGTCGACGGGTCCTCGGGGCGCATGTCGAGGAAGGAGTACAGACCTTCGGTGAGGGCGGCGACCGTCTCCGGCGGCACCGCCTGACGGACGATCACATAGCCTTGAGTGATCCACTGTTGCCGGTCCGCGGGGGACAGGACGCGCAGCGGTTCCGTCTTGTGGATGTCTCGCAGTGGAATGGCGGCCACGGGCACTCTCCAGGGACACGACGCCTGCACATGATCGGGTGGGACGGTCCGGCCCCGACATCGTCATTCCGGCCATTTTTCGCCCGGCCGGAGATATCGGGGAATACGGGTACGGGGCGCTGGACGGGGACGGGGACGCAGATCACTCGATGATCAGGCGGTGTTCGGGCAGCACCACGGCGTCCAGCTCGGTGTCGGTGAGCAACTCCAGTGCCTCGTCGAGGTGGTTGAGGAGGGGGCGGCCGCCTCCGTTGGCGCTGGTGTTGATGAGCACGGGCAACTCCGTGCGGGCGGCCACCGCATGGCACAGCCGGTGCAGCAGGGGGTGGGCGTCGGGCCGTACGGTCTGGAGGCGGGCCGTGCCGTCGATGTGCCGGGCCTCGGCGAGCTGCCCGGCCCGGTCGGGCCGCACCCGCACCGCGAACAGCATGGTCTCGGTGTGGTCCAGGGGGCCGGTGAAGTACTGGTCTGCCACCTCCTCCGGGCAGATGGGCGCGACCGGCCGGAACCACTCCCGGTTCTTGATCGTCTGGGAGACGTACCGGCGGGCGCCGCTCCAGTGGGCCGAGACCAGCAGGGAACGGTGGCCCAGCGCCCTCGGTCCGGTCTCCAGGCCGCCCTCCAGCCAGGCCACACACCGCCGGTCGGCCAGCAGGCCGGCGACGGTCTGGACGAACTCCTCGTCGCCGGCCGGGCGGCGCAGGGACAGCCCGAGGCCGCCCAGTCGCCGTCTCAGGCCGTCGGCCTGGGCGGCGTTGTCGCCGTAGTCGCCCTCCGCCGTGTCCAGGCCCTCCAGCGGGGGTCCGGCGTAGGCCAGCGGCGCCCATCCCGAGCGGCCCAGCAGGGCCGGGCGGTCGGCGGGGTCGGCGACCGCCAGCGCCGCGCCCAGTGCGATCCCCGAATCGTCGCAGCAGGTCGGGATGGACACCCGGGTGAACTGGGAGGATTCGGCGAGGCGGCTGTTGGCGGTGATGTTGAGCGCGCAGCCGCCCGCGTAGCAGAGCGTCGCGTAGCTGGGGAAGCGCCGGCTGATGCCGGTGACCAGCGACGCCAGGTCCCGCTCCACGGCGGTCTGCAGGGTGGCCGCCAGGTCCCTGCAGATGCGCGCGTCGGGGGAGGTTCCGACCGGGGTGCTTCGCCCGTCCGCGGTGCGGATCTCGTCGGGGAAGACCGAGCCGAAGGAGTGCACGACGTCGTCGTCCGAGGAGTCGGCCAGGCCCGCGTCCAGATACCCGCCGCCGTACGGGTCGTACTCCCACCAGGTGTCGGCGTAGCGCAGAGCCGTGCCGGTCAGCCGGTCCTCGTCGAGCTGCTCGTACAGGTCCGGCGAGGCGCGCCGGGTGGCCTGCGGGACGAGCATGGCGCGCAGCACCGGCAGCAGGAACGCATCGGTCTCCCCGGTGGCCGTCAGCCCGAGCAGCTTGCCGGTGTCGAACTGGCTGCCGTGGACGCGCCGGGCGAGCGCCTCGTAGACGAGACCGAAGCGCGGGCCGGTGCGGTTGGTGAACGACATCACCGGGGTGAGCTGGTCGCCGTCGCCGAGGCAGACCATGCCGCACTCGGCGTAGTTGCCCGTTCCGTCCAGGGCCAGCACCAGGGCCTTGCGGGCCCCGGAGGTGTAGTACGCGAGGGCGGCGTGCGCGTAGTGGTGGCGTACCGCGGTCAGGGTGAGGTCGCCGAACCCCTTGGCCAGCGGCCAGTCCAGGGGTTTGATCACCCGGGTCACCGCGTCGGCGAGGCCCGTGCCGCCGGTGGCCGTCCAGCGGGCGTCCTCGTTGACGAGCTCCACCAGCGCCGGCGGCAGCACCTGGCACACCGGCGTGTACCAGTCGGCCACCGCGATCCCGGTCACCGGGCTCGCCGCCCGCTCCCGCAGCTCCGCCAGCCAGTCGGCGGCGGCCCGCGGGAAGTCGCCGTTGCCGCCGCACACATGGCGCAGCCCCAGGCGGCGCTCGGCCTCGATGACGCGGTAGCCGCCCCCCTCGGTGAGCGCGGCACCCGCGTCGTGGCCGAAGTGCATCCCAATGATTGCCATGGAACAGTCACCCTCACTCGGCCCGGACCGGGGTCGTGGGGCCGGGTCGTGGATCGGCGGCCCGCCTCGTGCGGAGGCGGGCCGGTGCGGAGATCGTCGGGGCCCGGCTCAGGACAGCATGGCGAGGCTCTGGGCGTGATGGCGCTCCAGGAGGCCCTGCACCACCTCGCGCATGTAGGCGCAGTAGCCGGGCGACATCACCTGGATCGAGCCGTTCTCCTCCTCCAGCGCCCCGGCGGAGCCGCCCGAGCAGGTGCCCTGGAGCTCGCAGCCCTGGCAGCCGGGGCCGTTGGTGTAGGCCCGCATGCCGTAGTCCTGGTAGGCGGGAGAGGAGAAGATGCCGCGCCAGTCGTCGATGGTGCCCAGCTTGCGGGCGGTGGCCTTGCAGGCGAAGACGCTGCCGTTGGGCTCGATGGAGAGCTGACGGCCGACCGCCGGGCAGGTCTTGTAGTCGGCCTGCTCGGCCCACTTGGCCTCGTCAATGATCATCTGGAAGGTCTGGTACCAGTAGCCGCTGAGCTGCACGCCGCGCTCGCGCCCGTAGTCGACGGCGGCCAGCAGCCGCTGCGCCACGTCGTGCGGGCTGTGCTGCTGGAAGAACTCCTTGGCCTGGAAGGACACGATGACGTCCAGGGATTCCAGACCGGCCTCGGCGACGAAGTCGATGAGCGGGGTGCCCCACTTGTCCCAGGTGTACTGGGAGAGCACCGAGGTGATGCTGACCGGGACGCCCGCGGCCTTCATGTCGAGGATCGCCTTGCGGACCACGGCCCAAGAGGTGCGCTGCTGCTGCCCGCCGCGGAACTCGCCGGTCTCCGGGACCAGGTAGTCGATGGAGACGGTGGTGTCGACGCGGTGCTCGGCGAGCGCCGCCAGCAGCTCGTCGTCGATGCGCGAACCGTTGCTGGTCAGGTCGTAGGAGAGGGTGACGCCGTCGTAGCTGTCGCCGAAGGTGCGCAGTACGTGCAGGATGGTGCCGCGCGCCAGGGTGGGCTCGCCGCCGAAGAACGACACCGTCAGATGGCCGCCGCCGTTGGCCTTGCGCAGCTCGATGGCCTCCTTGACGGTCTTCTCGGCCACCTCGCGCGACATGTGCATCGAGGGGTTGCGGGCCTCGTCCGCGCCGTGGTTCCAGTCGCCCTTGGCGAAGGTGGGGCCCGAGTCCTGCCGGGTGGGGCCCGCGACCTCACGCGTGCGGCGCAGTTCGACCAGGACCGGGCCGGGTTTCACCGACTCGCCGGAGGTGTTGCGCTCCTCGACGCCGCCGTCGAAGTTGTACGCGAAGCAGCCCTGACAGGAGAAGTTGCAGGCGTTGGTGAGCACGAGCTGGATGGAGGAGTGGAACACACCGCTGCCGAGTGCGCTCTGCCGGTTCTCCAGCAGGCCGTCGATCTCCGCGGCCTCGTCGTGCCCCGCCTCGACGAGGAACCGCGCCTCGACGAGGTCGCGCAGTGAGGCGTCGTCGACCCGCTCCCGCAGCCGGTCCCAACTGAGGCCCTGAGATGCCTCCTTGAGGAGTTCGACGATGTCCCGGTCGATCAGCCGCGCATTTCCGAAGAGGGAATGAAAAGCCATGGTCCGCTCGTCGCCCTCA
Organism: Streptomyces sp. NPDC058773; assembly: GCF_042746015.1. Taxonomy (NCBI): domain Bacteria; kingdom Bacillati; phylum Actinomycetota; class Actinomycetes; order Kitasatosporales; family Streptomycetaceae; genus Streptomyces; species Streptomyces sp. NPDC058773. The sequence continues at coordinate 15,236 of NZ_JBHYPE010000015.1, read as the reverse complement.
TAGGAACCGAGCCGGCCTCCGAACGAGGTGAAATCCCGGTTGCCCGCGGCACGCAGGGTACGGACGTAGCGCGAGGACTGGTACATCGAATTCTGCATGGCTGAAGACTTCTCCCTGCGTCTCACGACTTCCGACGCACCGTACGGCGCGTCCCTGGGGACGCGGCATACGCACTGCGTCGGCGAAAAGGGCCCCGGGCGCGGAGCCGTGGGACGCGGACCGGTCCCGGCTCTCGGCCCGGTCCGGTCCGCGCGACAGACCGGGGCCCGGCCGGTGGGCGGGGCCCCGGCGAACTTCAGCCCTTAGGCCGACGCACACTCGTTCCGCTGCTCAGCGGGGGCCGAAACGGCCTCCGCCTGCTTGTGGGCGGGCGTGATGGTCGGGGCGTTGCCCTTGTCCGGCGAAACGAACGCGCACGGACGGGACGACGCGGTGACCGCGGGGCGGGCGACCTTCTTGACTTCGGCCATAAGGCCTCCTCAGTAGGTGCGACACAACGCGTTCCACTGAAGCAGAAGAAAAGAAACCTCAATAGGCCTTCAACCGGACACAGTTGGAAAAGCTCGTCACTCCGGGGCATACCAAGGGGAATTGATCCTTCACCCTTCGCCACGCGCCACTCTGTCTGCCGATTCGCCCGCACACCCCGTGTGATCCGATACGGCCGGCCCGCCGCTGGGCACCCTTCGCAGGCCCTCGCATGAGAGGAATTCCGGCCAGAACCGGGGGGCGACCGCCGCGCGGGTGACTCACGGGCCGCACCGCAGCGCGCGGTGCGGCCCGTGAGATCCCTATGCCGTGCCTTCGTCAGAGAGCCGGCCCCCGCAGCGCCTTCTCGTGCTGCATGCGGGTGAGGCGACGCACGAAGAGAACGGCGAGGACGGCGGCCAGGACGCTGAGGACGTCGCTCGCCATGAGCCCGGCGATCGCCCCCTTGATCTCATCCGGTGTACCGGCCTTCGCGTACCGCTGACCGGCGAGGCGGCCGAAGAGCAGGTTCGCGACCCACAGGGCCCACCACCAGTTGAGCAACGCCCTGGAGCCGGTGCTCTCGTCGGCGCTGGCGTTCCAGATGTCGATGGCAACACGGCGCGGGAACCACAGGTTCACCACCGGCACGAACCAGCCCCAGATCGCCCAGCCGCGGGCCTTCTCGTGGTACTCGGGGGCAAAGACCTCGGCGTTGACGCGGGCCCGGTGGAACCAGAGGATGAAGACCACGGCGGTCGCGAGGGTGGCCGCGACCTGCAGGATTCCGGACGCCTGGTACAAGGAGTCCGTCTGGTCGATCTCCTGGGAGGTCACGGACCCGCTGTTGCGGACCAGCCTGCCGACGAGTTCGTACAACTGGATGCCCTGCCAGAGGGCGAGCAGATCCACGACGATGCCAAGACCGAGCAGCCCCGTCACGGCCTTCGAGAGCCCGACCGGTGAGCGGAGAACCGCACGCGCGCCGGGCCGAACGGGCCGGCCTGACGACTGCGGTGGCGCCATGGGCATGTTGGACATACGAAACCCCCCACGGGTTCTGAATAACGGTGTAGGCGCAGAGAGAGGGCCGTCTCTCCCCGAAACGACCCGAGCGCCAGCGGAACATACGTTCCCCGCATCTCTCCTGTCCACTGAAAAAGGGGGATTTCTGGCCGTCTGGTTCGCCGGACGACTACAGACGCGGGGTGCGCGCCTCGATCCGGTGGTCGAAAGCGGCACCGCCGACGCCGACCGTGGTCACCCCGCCGTCGACGGTGAGGACGGCCCCGTTGACGTAGGACGCGGCGGGCGACAGCAGCCAGTCGATCGCCTCGGCGACCTCCTCCGGGTCACCCGGCCGCCCGGCCGGAGTCAGCCGGTTCGCCTCCTCGTATGCCTCCTCGGCACCGCCCGCGAGCCCCGCCTCCGCCGCGAACCGCGCCATCCGCTGGTCCGCCATCTCCGTACGCACCCAGCCCGGGCACACCGCGTTGGCCCGCAGCCCTTGCGGCCCGTAGTCGACGGCGAGGGAGCGGCAGAGGTGCAGCAGACCCGCCTTGGACGTCGCGTAGGCGGCGTTGCCGGTGCTGTTGCGGAGTGCGGCGACCGAGGCCACCGTGACCACCGCTCCGCGGGCCGCCAGCAGATGCGGCAGCGCGGCACGCAGCAGCAGGAACGGGCCGGTGAGGTTGGTCCGCATCAGCTCTTCCCAGTCCTCGACCGCGGTGTCGCCGACCGCGCCGCCCCGCCCGATTCCGGCGTTGAGCACCACACCGTCGAGTCTCCCGTACGCCGTCACCGTCGTCTCGACGAGCTCGCGCACCGCCTCGGGATCGGCGGCGTCGGAAGGGTGGGCCAGCGCTCCGGTCTCCTCGGCCACTCGGCGCAGTGGCTCGGGCCGCCGCCCGGAGATCACGACCTGGTGCCCTGCGGTGCGCAGCAGCCGGGCGGTAGCGGCCCCGATTCCCGTTCCCCCGCCCGTCACCAGGACAACTCGCTGTTCCGACATGGTTGTTCGCCTCCGAAGGTGGTCAGCTTCCGGTTCCCCGCACCGCGAGCATACGGAGCACCGGGCCGACCGGGCCGACCGGGCTCGGCCAGGTCGAAGACCATGGCCGGCCCGGCCGCCCGACTACCGGCGCCTTGGGTCACCTTCGTTCGTAAGAGGCCATTCACCCGATGTCGACGAGGAGATCGCCTCCCTCCACCTGCTGGATCTGGTTGATGGCCAGCCTGGCCACCCGGCCGGCCTTCGGGGCGGTGATCGCGGCTTCCATCTTCATCGCCTCGATGGTGGCCACCGTGGTGCCGGCCGCCACCTCGTCGCCCTCGGCCACCGCGAGCGTCACCACTCCGGCGAACGGCGCAGCGATATGGCCCGGGTTGGACCGGTCGGCCTTCTCCGTCACCGGTACGTCGGCGGCCGCGGCGGCGTCACGTACCTGGATCGGCCGCAGCTGGCCGTTCAGGGTGGACACCACGGTGCGCATACCGCGTTCGTCGGCCTCGCCGACGGCCTCCAGTTCGATCAGGAGCCGTACGCCCGGCTCAAGATCGACGGCGTACTCCGTTCCGGATCGCAGCCCGTAGAAGAAGTCCTTGCTGTCCAGGACGCTGGTGTCGCCGTAGGCCTGACGGTGCGTCTCGAAGTCGCGCGCCGGCCCGGGGAACAGCAGCCGGTTGAGCGTCGCGCGCCGGTCCTGCTCCAGTCCGCTGTGGTCGTCCGCGGTCAGTTCCTGCACGGGCCTGGGCTCGGCGCGGCCTTCCAGCGCCTTGCCGCGGAACGGCTCCGGCCACCCGCCGGGCGGGTTGCCCAGCTCTCCGCGCAGGAAGCCGATGACGGAATCGGGGATGTCGAACTCGTTGGGCGCTGCCTCGAAGTCCTCCGGCTTCACCCCGGCGCCCACCAGGTGCAGCGCCAGGTCCCCGACCACCTTGGACGACGGGGTCACCTTCACCAGGCGGCCGAGAATCCGGTCGGCGGCCGCGTACATCGCCTCGATGTCCTCGAAGCGGTCGCCCAGGCCGAGCGCGACCGCCTGCGTACGCAGGTTGGAAAGCTGCCCGCCGGGGATCTCGTGGTGGTACACGCGGCCGGTCGGCGAGGCCAGGCCCGCCTCGAACGGCGCATAGATCCTGCGGACGCTCTCCCAGTACGGCTCCAGGTCCCCGACCGCCTTCAGATCCAGCCCGGTGGGCCGTTCGGAGTGGTCGGTCGCGGCCACGATCGCCGACAGCGACGGCTGCGAGGTGGTGCCGGCCATGGATGCCACCGCACCGTCCACCGCGTCCGCGCCGGCCCGGACCGCGGCGAGGTAGGTGGCCAGCTGGCCGCCCGCGGTGTCGTGGGTGTGCAGGTGCACCGGCAGGTCGAACTCGCGGCGCAGGGCCGATACGAGCTTCTCGGCGGCCGGAGCCCGGAGCAGCCCCGCCATGTCCTTGATGGCCAGGACCTGGGCACCGGCGTCCACGATCTGCTCGGCCAGGCGGAGGTAGTAGTCCAGGGTGTACAGGCGCTCGGACGGGTCGGACAGGTCGGCGGTGTAGCAGAGGGCGACCTCGGCGACGGCCGTTCCGGTCTCCCGTACGGCGTCGATGGCGGGCCGCATCTGGCCGACGTCGTTGAGCGCGTCGAAGATCCGGAAGATGTCGATACCGGTGGCCGCGGCCTCCTGCACGAAGGCGTCGGTCACCTCTGTCGGGTACGGCGTGTAGCCCACGGTGTTGCGGCCGCGCAGCAGCATCTGCAGGCAGATGTTCGGGACGGCTTCACGGAGTGCGGCCAGGCGCTCCCAGGGGTCCTCGGCGAGGAAGCGGAGCGCCACGTCGTAGGTGGCGCCGCCCCAGCACTCCAGGGACAGCAGCTGCGGCATCGTCCGCGCCACCACCGGGGCGACGGCGAGCATGTCCTTGGTACGGACCCGGGTGGCCAGCAGTGACTGGTGGGCGTCGCGGAAGGTGGTGTCGGTGACACCGATGACCGGGGACTCCCGCAGCCACCGGGCGAACCCTTCCGGGCCGAGCTCGGCGAGCCGCTGCCGGGAGCCGGCGGGCGGTTCGGCGGCGGGCAGCGGCGGCAGTTTGGTGGTCGGGTCGATCAGCTCGGGCCGTGCGCCGTGCGGCTTGTTCACCGTCACGTCCGCGAGGTAGGTGAGCAGCTTCGTGCCGCGGTCGGCGGAGTGGCGCGCGGTGAGCAGGTGCGGGCGCTCTTCGATGAACGAGGTGGTGACGCGCCCGGCCCGGAAGTCCGGGTCGTCGAGCACGGCCTGCAGGAACGGGATGTTCGTGGCCACACCGCGGATGCGGAACTCGGCCACCGCTCGCCGGGCCCGGCCGATGGCGGTACTGAAGTCCCGGCCCCGGCAGCTGAGCTTGACCAGCATCGAATCGAAGTGCGCGCTGATCTCCGTACCGGCGTGCGTGGTGCCGCCGTCCAGGCGGATCCCCGAGCCGCCCGGCGACCGGTAGGCGCTGATCCTGCCGGTGTCCGGACGGAAGGCGTTGGCGGGGTCCTCGGTGGTGATACGGCATTGCAGGGCGGCGCCGTGCAGCGCGACCTTGTCCTGCGCGAGACCGAGATCGGCCAGCGTCTCACCTGCGGCGATACGCAGCTGCGACTGGACGAGGTCGACGTCGGTGACCTCCTCGGTGACCGTGTGCTCGACCTGGATGCGCGGGTTCATCTCGATGAAGACATGGTTCCCGTCGCGGTCGAGCAGGAACTCCACGGTGCCGGCGTTGCGGTAGCCGATCTGCCGGGCGAACCTCACGGCGTCGGCGCAGATCCGCTCGCGCAGCGCCGGGTCGAGGTTCGGCGCGGGCGCGAGTTCGATCACCTTCTGGTGCCGGCGCTGGAGCGAGCAGTCGCGCTCGAAGAGGTGGATGACCTCGCCCCGCCCGTCGGCGAGGATCTGCACCTCGATGTGGCGGGGATCGACGACCGCCTTCTCCAGGAAGACGGTGGCGTCGCCGAACGCGGACGCGGCCTCGCGGGCCGCCGCCTCGATGGACTCGCGCAGCATGCCGGGGTCCTCGACACGGCGCATACCGCGCCCGCCGCCGCCGGCGACCGCCTTCACGAAGACGGGGAAGCCGATGTCCTCGGCGGCACGGACCAGTGCGTCCACGTCGCTGGAGGGCTCCGAGGAACCGAGCACCGGCACGCCGGCCGCGCGTGCGGCGGCCACCGCGCGCGCCTTGTTACCGGTCAGTTCAAGCGTCTCCGCGCTCGGCCCGACGAACGTGATGCCCTCCTCCTCGCAGGCACGCGCCAGGTCGGGGTTCTCGGACAGGAACCCGTAGCCCGGGTAGACCGCGTCCGCGCCCGCCCGGCGCGCGGCACGGACGATCTCCTCGACGGAGAGGTAGGCACGCACCGGGTGTCCCGGCTCGCCGATCTCATGGGCCTCGTCGGCCTTCAGCCGGTGTAGTGAATTGCGGTCCTCGTGCGGGAAGACGGCAACGGTTTTCGCGCCCAGCTCGTAGCTGGCGCGGAAAGCGCGAATCGCGATCTCGCCACGATTGGCGACCAGTACCTTGCGGAACATGCTCGATCCCTTCAGCCTGCCGTTGACGGCCACCGTAGTGTCCGCGACGGGCAGGTCAGCCACCGGGCCTGCAGTGACTTGCCTAGCTCACCAGGCGCGATGCAATTCGGCAATGGGTCGGCATGAACCCTGCCGGAGGTGGTGAAACACACCGATACCCGGAAGCCCGTGGTTTCCCCCCGGAACCCCTCTGAGCTGCGAAAACACTGGTCACCCGGGGTGCCGTCACGACGGAGGCGACCCGCTCGTGCGGGGCGCTCGCGCTGAAGCTCACGGACCACAGGTACGCGGGGGAGGCGGTGTCACCGGCTCCGTAGGCAGGTGATCGCCCGCAGTGATGTGGAGAAGGGGTTTCCTGCGTTGCTGCGGGGGCCGCGGGCCGCGGCCCCCGAGCGCATCGGTTGGGCTACCTCGGGCTGATCGTGACCCGGTAGGCGGCTCCGGCCCTGCCGTGGGTGCGCACGCTGACGGTCTGGCCGTGGTCGTCCCAACTGGCCTTGCTGCCTTGGATGTCGACGCGGTAGCCGCCCGGGTACGTGTCCCTGGGGACGGTGATCCGGGTGGGCCCCGCTGCGTTGTCGCGGGTGCGGAAGGTGAGCGTGTAGATCCGTGCAGCCGGGTCGTACGCGAACGTGAGCGGGTCGCCCGCGACGGCCCGCGCGTACGGCTGGACGAGCAGCTTGGCGTTGGGCTTCGCGGCGCCCGTGGGGTCGAGGAAGCAGTAGCCGCCGCCCCGGCACCACTGCCACCACGTCCAGCCACTGGAGAACCGGTCCATGGAGGCCGTCATGTCGGTGACGAACCGGCTTGCGTGCGGAACGTAGGGGTTGCCGCCCCACTCCCCCACGATCACCGGCATGCGGTGACGGGCCGGGTAATCGCTGATCGCGGCCTCGTAGGCGGGGATGAAGGTGCCGTCGGGGTCGTAGTCGGCGCCGGTTTCCATCCCGGTCTCGTAGAAGTGCGGCGCGTAGCCGGCGTGCGGGTCGTCGATGTGGCCCATCTTGGTCGGCACGCCGAGACCGACGATGACCGTTGGCTCGACGAACACCCACGACCGGTGGTCGACCAGGCGGATCGCCTGGGCGAGGCGGTTCCACAGCTCGGTGAGCTCGGTGGCCTCGAAGCGGGCCGCGGCGGCGGGGAGGTCCTCGCCTTCGAGGAACTTCGCGAACGGCTCATTCATCAGGTCGTAGCCGAGCAGTGCCGGGTGCCTGCCCAGGGCGGAGGCGACCGTCATCCACATGCGGGCGTGCGCGGCGCGCAGGTCGGCGTCCTTGTACAGATGGTCGAAGGCGGTCTGTACGGACGGCTCGAAGTACTCGGAGAACCAGTCGTCGGGTATCGGCCAGAACGGCAGCCCCTCGTCGCGGGTGGCCCAGTCGGGCATGCCGCGGGACCCGAAGTGGGGGCCGTATACGTCCTGGTGGGCGTCGAGGATGACCTTGATGTGGTAGCGGTTCGCCCAGTCGAGGATGCGGCGCATCTTGGTGAGGTAGCCGCGGTCGTAGTGCCCGGGGGTGGGTTCGAGATCGTCCCAGAAGAACACGAGGCGCGCGAGGTTGAAGCCCCGGCCGGCCATGTCTTTGAGGTCGCTCTCGTGGATGCCGGCGAACGCGTTGGTGCCTCGGCTGCTCTTGTCGGCGAGGTTGAAGCCGCGCCACTGGAGCGCGCGGCCTTGGCCGTCGGCGATGAAGGTCCGGTCACCGACCGTGACCCGGTCGGGGGCGCGGCCGGGGGCGCGGTCGGGGTGGGCCTGGGCCTGCGCGGGGAGGACGCCGAGCAGCAAGGCGGCCACGGCGAGGACGGCGGGGACGACACGCGAGGTCAAGCGCATGCAGGAGACCCTTTCGAGGGTGACTGCTTGGGCGGCGTGCTACTGGCCGACCGGATGCTACTGGCGGGTGCGTCAGGTTCCCAGGGTTTGGCGGGAGTTGGCGGGGCTTTGCTTCTTGACCAATACGCTGAGGGGAACCAACGCGCCATGCGGCTCCGCATGAGGCTCAGGTCGCACGCGGGTCGCACACGCTGTCATCGGTCCCGCTGTGTTGGACCGGACGCCGGGCGAGGTCGCGGGCCGTTGCGGTGCCCTCCCGGCGATGCCACGACGCCGCGACGGCCCACACCCTGATTGTCCGGAAACAGCCCCTGGCGCACCGAACCTCCCCCGGGCATGGCGCATCTTCAGGTGCGTAGGCGCGCACTGAACCCGCGCGCCGATTCGCATTCGAGGGGGGAACCCGAAATGAAGAGCAAGCTCACCGCCGTTGCCGTTACGGCCGTCGTCGTCGCCGGCACCGCCGCTACCGCCATCCCGGCCTCGGCCGCCCCGGCCAAGGCCGAGCCGACCCGTTGCCATACCGCCGACCTGAAGGCCGGCTTCGCCACGGGCGAGGACGCGAGGCCGGAGATGGAACAGACCGACAAGCAGACCCAGGCGTACATCTGGTTCACCAACCAGAGCAAGCGCACCTGCACCCTGTCCGGCTTCGCCGGTGTCGACATGATCGGCGCTCAGCAGACCGACGGCACCTGGTCGCTGGCGCGCTCCTCCCAGAAGCCCGAAAAGATGGTCCTGGAGCAGGGGGACACGGTGGACTTCAGCATCACTCTGCTCCCGGTGGCCAGGTCCACGCCGCAGAGGGAGAAGTTCGTTCCGGCGAAGTTCCTGGTGACCCCGCCGAACGAGACGCAGCACTTCACCCTGAAGTGGCCGTTCGGCGGCCAGATCCTCAAGCAGGACGGCGCCACCCACCCGGCCACCTACCTCAACCCGGTGGGGAGGTAGCCGACTGGACGGCCGCTGAGGAAGTGCCATGCGGAGCGCACTGCGCCGTTCGCTCCGCATGGCCGCCACGACCGGCGAACTCGGCGGCGTTCTCGGGGGCTTCCCTCGTTGCAGTCCGGTCATGCACTGACGAAGTGGGCACCCGGGCCGGAACGCCATCGGCATCGGCACCATCGAGGCCGGATTGGCCCCGTCAACACCATAAGAAACGACGACTGAGAAGCGATGCCTCAGCCCACCGGTACATCCTTGCCGGTCAGCTGCGCCCGGATGCCGTTCTCCGTCACGGAGATGCCGCGCAGCCGAATGTCGCCCGGCAGGTTGTCCGGCAGCTGAGCGGAGAACTCCATCTGCTGCGCGACCTTCGGCTCCCGGAGCTTCTGCAGGCCCTGGATGAGCGAGGGGTCGATGCCGGTGGGCTTGAGCAGCGAGGGATGATCCACGAGCGTGTCCAGCACGCGGCCCTTCATCATCTGCTGCGGACGGACATGCTTCCCTGTTGCCTGTTGCAGCTCGCCCTCGTCCACCTTGTCGGCGACGGGTGCGGTCAGCTGCAGGCCACCGCCCTTGCCCGGTACGTAGGTGAGCAGGCCGGGCAGCACCACGCGGGTGTCCTGCACGGTCATGCGCAGGCCACGGTCCCCGGTGCGCTGCAACTGTGCACGCCCCCGGACCTGGGCCCGCTTGTCGCCCACCGGCAGTTCGCCGCCGGCCAGCACCGTGTTCCTCTCGGGGCCGGGCCTCAAGTGGATCCGGGACGCGCCGACTTCGCGGTTCAGGTCCTTGAAGTCCAGCAGGACGTCACCGCGCACTCGGCTCAGCACCGCGCCCTTGACCGAGGACGGCAGGCTGCCGACGATCCGGATGTCATCCACCGTCCCCTTCACCTGAGCGACGGAGACCGGCCCGGCGTCGACATCGGGAACGTCGACCTCGACGTGGTCAATGTTGCCCGCGAGCACCTGCCCGATGAACGGAACGCTGTCGATGTGCACCCCGGGCTCGGCGCGCAGCTTCAGCGCCTTCTGCACCTGCTGCGCCGCCAGGTTCTCCGCGTAGAGCACGGCCCACCGGTCCCCGAGCGCAAGAAACGCAAGAACCACGGCCAGCGCGACGACCGCCTTCGCGCTTCTCCGCACGATCCGCCGCGGCTTACGCCCGGCCCGCGGACGCACCTTTCCGTCGCCGGTGACCGTGGTGTCCGTGCCTGCTTCGGCTGCGGTGGTGGCTCCGGCTGCGCCGGCGACGCAGGTGCTGCCCCGGGTCGACGAGGCGCCCGGCTCTTGGCCGCTCCGGGGCGACGGCTCGTCCGGGCCCTGGTTGTTCGGGGCCCGGCCGTCCTGGGGAGCACGGCGCGCCGGTACCCGCGCGTTGGAGTCTGTGGAAGGTTCGTTGGAGAGCATCGCCTCCATGCGACCACAGCCCGGGCACTCGAACCAAGGGCGCGCGCATGCGGCGGGGTCCACGCCGGAGTACAGCCGGTCTGAGCGGCGAGATGAGCACAGCCCAGGCCCTGCGGTCTCTGTCCTCCGTCCGCCGACGCTTCCCGGTGGTTCGCGACGAATGACGTAGAGGCGGTGGGACATGCCTCCGAGCGAGTCCGGTCATTAGCGAGATACCCGGGATCTCACCGCTCTGTAGCGTCGGACCTGTCGCCGTCCAAGACGTGCGGTGGCCAGGAGAGGCGCCGGGAGGAGGTGATCGACGTGGCATCGACGTGGCGGGCCCCACCGCAAGGAAGCGGCCGAACTGCCTTTCACCGCCGGGGTGAAGTAGTCGTCCGGCCCGGCACTCCGCGGTCAGGACGACAGTGCCACGTCGACGAGCGCATCCGGATGGGCGGGCACCGTACGTGTCCTCCGAACCGGGTTCCTCGCCCTGTCTGTGCTGGGGCGTCGGTACCAGGAGCACACCCTCGCCGCCGGTAATCGCCCGGGTGCGCGCCTAGGGACGCCGGCTGGTTCCTGTTTCTGCGACGACCGGCTGCGCAGCGACAGAGCGGGACGTCAGGACGTCCTGAGCGCGGGGCATCTGCGGATCCGATGCCCTCGGAGGAAACCCCGCCACCACTGTGCCCTCCTCAGCAAGGACGCGCAGGTCGACGACACCAAGACGATCTGCGCGCTCCGGGCCGGGCACGCGTGCTTGGCCCGGAGGCCCTTCGACTCCCCGCTTCCCCCATAACCCCGGCGGCGGCAGGACCGCCGAGAAAGGTCAGGACAGCAGCAATGGCTGACGACAAGCGTCCTTCCGTTGTGGTGATCAGCGCCCACTCCGGTGACTTCGTATGGCGCGCCGGCGGCGCGCTGGCCCTGTATGCCGAACGCGGCCATGACGTGCGGATCGTATGCCTGAGTTACGGCGAGCGCGGCGAATCACAGGGCCTGTGGAAGCAGGAGGGCATGACCCTGGAGCAGGCCAAGGAAGGCCGGCGGGCGGAGGCCGAGGCCGCTGCCGCGGCTCTCGGTGCGTCCATCACCTTCCTCGACCTGGGCGACTATCCGCTGCGGATCGATGACGCCGGGCTGGACCGGATCGTGGCCGAGATGCGCGCGGCACAGCCCGAGGTGCTGCTCACCCACGTCGCCTCCGACCCCTACAACCGCGATCACAATGCCGCACACGAGGCCACGCTGCTCGCCCGGCAGGTCGCGCAGGCCGCCGGGCACGACCGCACCACCGCCCCGATCGGCGCCCCCCAGGTCCTGCAATTCGAGCCGCACCAGCCCGAGCAGTGCGGCTTCGTGCCGAACCTGCTGCTGGACATCACGCCGGTCTTCGACCGCAAGCGCAAGGCCATGGAGTGCATGCGCGCGCAGTCACACCTCGTGCAGTACTACACCGACCTCGGTCTGCGCCGCGGTGTGCAGGCGGTCCGCAACGGCGGCGCGACATCGATCGTGCAGGCCGAGGCGTATCAGCGGGTCTTTCCCCTCGTCGGGGACGAACTCCGGTGAGCGGGCGGGAGAGCGGGCACGTCATCGTCCGCACGAGCCGGGGACCGTCCGGCGAGGTCGTGGCCGCCCTGGCCAAAAGCGGTGTCGCCACCGCCCACGAGGCGTGCGGCAGAAGGGGGTTGCTCGGACCCGCGCTGCGGCCGATCTATCCCGGCGCGCGCATCGCGGGCCGCGCCGTGACCGTACTCTCGCACCCGGGCGACAACCTCATGATCCACGCCGCCATCGAGCAGTGCCGTGCCGGCGACGTCTTGGTGGTCGCCACCACCTCGCGGTCGACCGACGGCATGTTCGGGGAACTGTTCGCCACCCAACTCCACCACCGTGGAGTCCTCGGCCTGGTCACCGACGCCGGGGTCCGTGACGTCGCCGACCTCACCGCGATGGGCTTCCCCGTCTGGTCCCGCGCGGTGCACGCACAAGGCACGGCGAAGGCCGTGCCGGGCTCGGTGAACGTGCCGGTGGTGGTCGCCGGGCACCTGGTCAACCCAGGCGACATCATCGTCGCCGACGACGACGGGGTGCTGTGTATCCCGCTCGCCGACGGCGAGGCCGTCGTCGGGGCGAGCGCCCGCCGCGAGGCGAACGAGGAGGCCAAGCGCCGCCGGTTCCGTCAGGGGGAGTTGGGTCTCGACATCTACGACATGCGACCGCTGCTCGATCGGCTCGGTGTGCGCTATGTCGACGCCGACGACGAGCCCGGCCCCGACACCGCCCGCACGGAGGATTGCCGATGAGCACGTTCGTCCTCGTCCATGGCGCCTGGCACGGCGGCTGGGTCTGGCAGCGGGTGGTCCCCGCACTGCGCGCCGCCGGGCACGAGGTGTACACCCCCACCCTGACGGGTCTGTCCGGCCGCGCCCATCTGCTCACCCCGCAGGTCGGACTGTCCACCCACGTCCAGGACATCGTCGCCCTTCTGGAGACGTACGACGCCCGCGATGTCGTCCTGGTCGGGCACAGCTATGCCGGACAGGTGATCACCGGCGTGGCCGACCGTGTCCCCGAGCGGCTGGCCAAGCGCATCCATCTCGACGCCTTCGTCGGCGACGACGGCGACGCCGCCATCGACTTGCTGCCCGCCACGGTCGCCGACCACTACCACCAGTCCGTCGCGGGCCCCGGGTACGGCTGGCTGATACCGGTCCGCTCTCTGGAGAAGCTCGGCGTCACCGATGAGGCGGACGTCGACTGGCTCACCCCGCGGCTGACCCCGCACCCGTGGCTGACCTACACCGAGCCCCTGCGGCTGACGGGGAAAGGTGCGCACGTCCCGGCCGTGTTCATCGAATGCGTCGACTGGATGCGGGTGTTCACACCGCAGGCGGCGAAGGCCGCTGCCCGGGGCTGGCCGACCCACGAGATAGCCACCGGCCACGAGGCCATGGTCACCGCCCCCGGCGCACTCGCTGCGCTGTTGCTCGACGTCGCAGCGGGCTGATGCCCGCCGAACCGTTCCCGCCGCTGAGGAGAAGCACCGTGGAATTCCTGGTCCGCACCGAGAACCGACTGCCCAACGACACCGCCGACGAAGTCCGCGACCGGCTCAGGAAGGGCGAGCGCAAGCGGGCCATGGAACTGCGTGAGGCCGGAACCCTCAAGCGGCTGTGGCGGGTGCCCGGGCGCAACGCCACCCTCGGGCTCTATGAGGCCGAGGACCCCGCGGCCCTGCACGACGCGCTGACCTCTTTGCCGATGTGGGTGTGGATGGACGTCACCGTCGAAGCACTCGCCACGCACCCGCAGGAAAAGCAGTGAGCGCCTGCCTCAGGCGCAGCTGATCGGCCTGCGCTGATGGACATCGACCGCGTCTGACCGGTCGGCAGGGGGGGGCACCACACCGCATCACCTTCGATCCCGCCCGGTCCGCCCGGACCGGGCATCTGCTCAACGAGGAGCGTCCATGTCCAGCAGTTCGCCCACCCAGCGGAGTGGCGCCGTGCCCGGCCGCAAGCCCGGCACGGTCGCCTTCGCCAGCTACATCGGCACCACGATCGAGTGGTACGACTTCTTCATCTACGGCATCGCGGCGACCCTCGTGTTCCGCGTTCAGTTCTTCCCCGGCTTCTCCGATCTGGCGGGCACGCTCGCGGCCCTGGGGACGTTCGCTGTCGGGTTCATCGCCCGTCCCATCGGTGGCGTGGTGATGGGCCACTACGGCGACCGGATCGGCCGCAAGTCGATGCTGGTGATCTCGTTGCTCATGATGGGCGGCGCGACGACCCTGATCGGCCTGATACCCACCTACGAGGCGATCGGTATCTGGGCACCGGTCCTGCTGATCGTCCTCCGCCTGGTGCAGGGCGCCGGGGTCGGAGGCGAATGGGCCGGTGCCGTGCTCATGGCGGTCGAGAACGCACCGGCCAAGCGGCGCTCACTCTACGGCTGTTTCCCGCAGCTGGGCCTGCCGTCCGGAATCCTGCTGTCGCAGCTGGCGTTCCTGCTGCTCACCGGCGTGATGTCGCCCGAGGACTTTGCCGCCTGGGGCTGGCGCCTCGCCTTCCTGACCAGTGCGGTCCTCATCGTTGTCGGCCTGGTGATCCGCCTGCGTATCGAGGAGAGCGGCGAATTCACCAAGGTCCGCGAGGCGGGTCAGATCGAAAAGCTGCCCGTCGTCGAGGTGTTCCGGCGCAACCCGGTGCAGATTCTGATCGGCAGCCTCGCGTCCATCGCGGCACCGGCCATCGGCTATCTGGTCTCGGTGTACATGGTCTCCTACGGCACCGCGACCCTGAAGCTGCCCATCTCGACGATGCTGTGGATCCTCGTCTGCGTCAGTGTGGTGTGGCTCCTGATGGTGCTCGCGGCGGGTCTCGCCGGGGATCGCTTCGGCCGCAAGGCCACCTTCGCCGTCGGCGCGGCGGTCGGTGCGGTGTGGGCGTTCCCGCTGTTCTGGCTCGTCGACACCAGATCGGTCGCCCTGATCGTGGTGGCGCTCCTCGGCATCACCGTCGCCAACTCGATCATGGCGGGCCCACAGCCGGCGCTGATCACGGAGATGTTCCCCGTCCGGCTGCGCTACAGCGGTTCCACGATCAGTTACACCATCGCCTCGATCCTCGGCGGCGGTATCACCCCACTGCTGGCCACGGCCCTGTTCGCCGACTTCGGCAGCAGCGCGGCGGTCTCCGCGCTGGTCGCGGTGGTCTGCCTGGTCAGCCTGGCCGCCATTCTGTGCGCCAACAGCAGGATTCTCCACGCCGAGGAGCCGGCCTCCGGGCCGGCCAAGGCCAAGCCGGCCCACCCGCTCACCGAGGGCACCACCGGCTGACAGCGGTACCACACCTTGGAGCAGGAGCAGGGGCAGGGGGGACGCCCCTGCTCCTGCTCCTGCGGTGCCATCTGCTCGGTCAGCCGCTCAGTGGTCGGTCGGCCCGGGCCGGGCGCCCCCCCCCCGGGCGCCCCCCCGGGGGGGGGGGGGGGGGGAGGTCGGGACGGCGCGGGGGGGACAAACCAGAGGCGGGAGGATAAACA